>JACMRM010000143.1 GCA_014376445.1 Bacteriovorax sp.
CTGTACTCATGAATTAAAATTAGCACATAAAAAATTATTAAAGGGTAAAAGATTTGTCAGATATTTATAAAACGCGGGTAAATGACAGGGAGTTCGTTAAGAATAATGTCTTTTAATTCAATATCGGCCGACTCAATAGTAGACCTTACCAGATCATAACTTAATGCTGTCTGCTGGCACCCGGAAGAGCGGACCATCTCAAAATTGCATAAACGATTTCAACAGATGATAAAGTTTTATAATCGAGAGCATTTCCCTGATCGTCAAAAAGTGTACGCAGACCTTTTGCTTTGGCATTCCAGATAGAAAGTTGGGCATCGAAGCCACGAAACGCGCTTGCAATCTCCAGTGAAAAACCATTTTTTTCAGCTTCATCTCTGAAGGTCTAAAGTGCTGGAAGCATTCTCTCATGCACTAGTAGCTGGCTGTATTCATCCAGAACTAAATGCTCTTGGGTTTTTCCGGTTAAAATATTTTCGTTCATGCCTGCACCTTAGTATTCAACTGCCCGCATGCGGCCAGGATATCATCGCCTTTTGTCGTGCGAATAAGAGCAGGAAGTTTGTAGGTCTCAATAATTTTTTGAAACTGCAGGATACTTTCATCCGTCGGACGATGATATTCAGAGCCTGGGAAAGGATTAAAAGGAATAAGATTGATAATCGCTTGTTTGCCTTTTAAAAACTCACCAGTCGCCTCAGCATCAAAAGCTGTATCGTTAAAATCCTTAATTAAAAGATATTCGTAAATAATATACTGCTTGCGTGCTAGTGGAATAGTCTCGATATACTCCATCACTTCATGTAAGGGATATCGCTGATTGATTGGAATGAGTTGATTTCTTTTTTCTTCAATCACTGAGTGAAGTGAAAGCGCAAGATTTACTCCTGGCATTTCCTCGTTCCAGCGCTTCAGTCCCGGAAGATATCCAGCAGTAGAAACTGTAATTTTCTGCACTCCTAAACTCATACCGTGCTGGTCAAGAAAAATTTCATTTGCTTTTTTTACAGCATCAAAATTATGAAGAGGCTCACCTTGTCCCATGTAGACAATATTTTTTAATTGTTGATCATCAGGCCGGTTTTCCTTAAGCCAGTTCCACGCCAGAATAAATTGTCCAATAATTTCTTCTGTCGCCAGATGCCTTTTGAGCCCCTGAGTGCCGGTAAAACAAAAAGAGCACTTCATTGCACATCCAACCTGAGTTGAAAGGCACAATGTATATTTACTTTGAAAAGGAATCAAAACTGATTCAACTCTCTGTCCGTCCTTCAGTTTAATCAAAAATTTTACAGTCTGATCATTTGATTCATGAGCAAGCTCAATTTCGGGAAGAGTAAAGTCCAGACGAGTGCCGACAAATTCACGGGCCGCTTTAGAAAGGTTATGATGATCACATGAAAAAAGATTTTTTTCTTTGTAATGATGACGGAATAATAATGAAGCGGCTGCGGGATTAAGAGCGTGGTCCTTCATCAGACTTTCGAGGTCTAAAAAGTTGTGCTGATAAAATGAAGTTTTTTCGCTCATCATATAAGATTAGTGTCGACGATAATCAAAGAAGAGTTTTTTGTAACATCCAAATTATACTCATCGTGCTTTTCAAGTTTGATTAATTTCTCGTTACTAATATCATAAATGAACTTCAAATCACAGTCCGCGCGAAGATTTATAACAGCATTATCCTGTGGATGCATGACGGAAATCACAGTATTAGCGTAGCTTCTGTCGGTCATGATATTAAAATCCACACAGGGACCGTCTAATAGAGCACAGGAAAAAACTTCTTCACCTTTAAAAGTTAAAGGAACGAGCTTTTTACTTAACTCCACTTGTCTCTCAGAACTTTTTAAATCAAAACCAGATCCTTCAATAAGAAGAAGAACGCGGTCGATATTAGGGAAAATTGAAAAGGGGCCGTCGATAGAAACTTCCGCTCGTGAAAGACGGAATAAAAAAGAGTTAGCATAATTTCCAGGTAGACGAAAAAGCTCCGTCGTGAGCCCTCCGCCATTTTTCCACGTCATGGTTTTAAAATCGGATTTTTTAAATATCTGGATTATCCGCGTATCCTCATCGTTAAACCTTTAAGAAAATTTCGAAGTAGCTGATCGCCGCAATCTCTATAATTGATATGGCCTTTTTTTCTAAGTAAAGCACTGAGCTCGGATCTTCCCATCGGGAAACCGGCCAGCTTAAGCACATCATGCATGTCATCTTCTTTAAGCTCGAAAGCGACACGCAGTTTTTTTAGAACAATATTGTTATTGATAGGTATTTCAAAAGGCACCGGATCGCGGGTTTCATCTTTTCCGCGTTTATAATAAACAAGGCCATCAAGAAAGTGGGCCATGTCTTCATCGCTCATCTTCATAAAGCCTTCATCTTCTTCATTTAAAAGATAGGCCTTTACTTCATCAAGAGGAACACTGATGCCTGAAAGTTTCATAATATCCACTAGACGTGCATCTCCCACATCTAAAAGAAAGCGAATGCTGCGAAGATAATCATTATTAGTCATATGGGTCCTTAAAAGAGAAAGGTCTTCAATTAGGGTCATTATAGAGAGAAAATCATGAAAAGTGTCTAAAATCTGGACACATTCTTTTACCTTTTTACAATCTCATGAGATCTAAATTGAAGATTTTCCTGGAACTGGCAGAATGTTAAAAAATTATGCCAACCCTATCGGAGTTCAGTTTATGAAATGTAAAACTCTCTTAATCGCATGTGCTCTTTCAACAGCAGCATTCAGTTTTTCTGCAATGGCTTCTGGGAATTCTATCTGTGACAGTACTTTAGAGAGAGTTTGTACAGACACTCAGACCCAGAGAAGTGATATGAACGCCCGCACATTAAAACTTAAAAATGAAATTGCAGCTGAAGCAAACAGAAATGCAGCACCTAGAATTGAAGAAATGAAAAAGCAAATTTCTAAATTCCATTTTATTAAGCGTGCAATTCAATCTTATAAAATCAGAAACCAGGAAATCATGAAATCTGCTAAAACAAGAATTGGTGGAATCGAAACGGTTGTAACAAATCCTGAAAACATTGCGAAGCTAAAAAGTTACATGCAATTAGCAATCGATCAATCAAGTTTTGATGCGGCTACAAAAGCAAACTTCAAATCAATCGAATCAACAGTTATGATTGGTAACTTTGGTGACTTCTTAGAGAGAACAAATCTTGATGACAATGTTACTGCACAACTTTTAGGTAATGCCTGCGGATCAGATGGTCTTGTTGAAAATGCTTTTGCAACGACAATCAAAGGTCAGAGATATGTTTTAATCTGTCCTGGATTCTTGATCTCTATGTCTCAAAATTCAAGTGATAAAGACAGATTTAGCAGTATCCTTCATGCGATTGCTCACGAAATGGGTCACCATATTGATAACTCAAAAGTAGGAAATGCTCTTTATACTCCGTACCTTTCTTGTCTTGCGACTAACTACGCAGACAAATTTAATAAGTCTGATGACGATAAAAAATTCTGCGAAAAGAATGTAAAAGATGTAGACGGATGTAACTTGAAAGTAGCAACAACTCACGCAGGTGAATTAATCGCTGACCAATGGGGTATCAAAGTAACTGCAATCCATGCGAGACTAGAACACCTCTCTTTTGGTGAATCAGAAAGCATGCTTGTAAACAGTTGGGCAAAACTTTGCGGAACTGGCGATGAAGGTATCCACCCGACTGGTGATTTCAGAATTGGTACTCTAATGAGAGTAAACCCGGACATCTCAGGTGTTCTGGCCTGTAACAACAGAGAAGTGACTAAACCAGCTTGTACACTTGATGGTGCAGTGAATCTCTAAGCTTTGAGAAAATTTAAGAAATAGAGATACCTGTGAGGAGTAAAATCCTTCACAGGTATTTTTTTTTTATGATATTCTTGTGGCAGGAGATTCTATGAAAAACCTTTTATTACTTATGGCCTTTGCAACCCTCATATTCTCATGCGCACCGAGAGTAGAGAAGCCTGCCGTGAGCATTAATCATTACTCTCAGCAAGTTTTTCAGATCACTGAAGTCGTCAATAAATTAATGACTGAATCTAACGTAAATGTTATGCATGATATGGCCGACGGAGTAGAAGAAACCAGAGCTATCGGTTGCGATGCTGTTGGTGAAGAATGCAATGCTTATTATGGATTTTTAAATCGTGTCGTTACATTATCGAACGACGGTGCAATCAGTCCTGCTGACCGCGCAGAGCTGGAAAAAATGAGAGACCAACTTAGAGTTGAGCTTAAGAAAAGTGATGCTAAAATTCAAAAAGAGTGGAAAGACTATATCAATGCTGACAAAAGAAACTAAGGTTTTTTTAAGCGCACAAGAACCATACTGGTTGTAAATTCTCTTCCCAATATTTTTTGTAGCCATCTTTGACCTCTTATCGGTTTGCAGTTCAAGTCTTGAATTACAAAACCACTTTTATTAAATAACTCTACAAATTCTGCAATTGAAAGCTGATTTAATCCGCCGGCCACTTCATTAAATTTTGTAGCGCCGTCGTTGTAAAATTGATTTCTCCAGCGAAGCAGTGCCTTTTCCGTAAAAATTAAATGGGCCCATGGAAAGACCGCAAATAGGTGACCACCGAAGGGATGGTACCATGTTGGTCCAAAACTAATGAAGGCTTCACCGCCAGGGTGAAGACAATCGTACATAATTTTCAACATGTCAGCTGGGTGAGAAAAGTGTTCGAAAGCATCAATGGAAATAATCAGATCTGCTTTTTGCTTAAACTCTGCAGAAAGTGTAGTTGCGAATACGCAGTTAGAAAGTTTAATATTTTCTGAGTTTGTTTTTACCAGCTCCTCACGGATTTCCAGGCCTAGTGAAAGCTTAGCACCCCATTCGGCCATCGTTTTTGTATCACCACCAAGACCGCATCCAAAATCCACAACAAATTTCCCGAAAACTTTTTGTGGAAAATTATCGACGAAAATTTTATCCAGACTTAATCGATTTTCAGATGCAGGCGCGTTCGTATCAAGATGATAAAATGTTTTGAGAAATGAAAATTGAATGTTGGTAAGCATGTCGTACATCAGCGTTATTCTAACCAGTATTAGTTGAGTTTAACAACAAAAAATCTGGTGGCAAGTCACTGGGTTTTTGATACTGCCGTCCATGAGGAAAACTTAAAACTTCGGCAGGGCAATTACAATTGAGCCTGCAACAATAAGCATTCCGCCGATCGCTGTCTGCCACGTAAGGCTTTCTCCTAAAAAAATGGCTGCAAGGACAATCGCCAAAGCGACACTTAACTTATCGACAGAGGCCACTTGGGCCACATGCCCTAACTGAAGTGCGCGGTAATAGCATAGCCATGAAAATCCTGTGGCAATTCCTGAGAGCACTAAAAAAATAATTGTACGTGAACTGAATTTATCAATTCTCTGCCAATCTGAATTGATACTGATGATGATGGCCGAAACTATCATAATGATGAAGGTTCTAAAAAATGTGGCCATGTTGGAATTTACATTTTCAACACCCATTTTTCCGAAGATCGCAGTAAGGGCAGCGAAACCGGCTGAACCTAAAGCAAAAACCAGCCATGAATTTGTCACAATTACTCCAATGAAAAACTTATTCATTGAATATACATCTTAATTCAGGCTTTGCAGAGTATAAAACCAGGCTGAGTATTTAATTAAGTCCCCATCTTTTCAAAATAGGGTCGCTTGGATTAAAACTCATCTTCTTTTTCTCAAGAAGAGTTCTGATCTGAGCGAGACTTAAATTATATCCTTCTACATCCATCACAGTTGTATTTAAAGAATTGATCCAGCTGTCATAAAGTCCAGGATTGGCCGGGTTAAAATTTTTTACCAGATCTTCAATTTCATTAAATTTAATTAAAAATTTTGAATCGCGATTAGGTGTACTCCAGTCTTCATAGGCCTGTGTTCCCGTGCGGCAGTCATGACTTCTGCAGAATTCATATCCGTCTCTGACAATTTTAATTCTCATAGCAGTATAATTCACCAGGTCCTGCACTCCTGTCGTTATAAGACTGTATGGGCTGTAGTCAGGCTTCACTCTGCTTAAAACAAATTGAATAAATGAATAATATCTTTCTTGAACATTAAACTGTTCTTCTGAAAAACGCGGGTCTTTATTTTTTTCTGTAAGAACCCATGAGCCTCTCGATACTATCGGCCATCTCATCGCCATAATTTCTCTCGTTCCTCTAAGCGGCCATGCCTGATCAACAAAGGCTTCCTTATAAAGCGGACGAAGTTCACGTGGAGATGTTGCAGATTGTGTGTAGATAGGAAGTTCTCCCGGTTCGCTGTAATAATTGTCAGTGATCGTTCTTATGTGGCCTGAACCATTAGTCTGGCTGACAATAAATGTTCCTGCACGAAGACCTTCCTGAGTAATCGCTACATGAAAACCATCCGTGGCCATAACAGTTCTGGTGCTGGTCATGTCCATAACGTAATTTAGTGCGGCCATGAAAAGTTGATCATTATACCAGTTCGATGATGTCGACAGATTCTCCCATTGTTTTCTCATCGAAAATTGTCCAAATAATGAACCTGTATCACTCACTGTGTTGGCGACAGGAAGGGAGTTGATTCGGGCAAATATCCACCGGAAGCCAATTTGAGCATCAGCGCAATCAGTAGGGATATTGTAATTCATATAGAAGTCGGAGGTTATTGTAGACTTCAGCCAGTCAGCATATCTTTGCTCCCATTCATCGCTCCATTGGTTCTGAGCAACCCACAAATTGCTGTTCTTTTTTTCTGACACGCTAGTATCAACCGGCCAGTCTTTTAATGCTTTGCCGGGAATATAGTTTGGATAATTGCTATCAATATAAGCACGTGCTTCAATAAAATTTTTAAATGATTGCACTGAGATGAGATCCTGGTAGTCGCCTTTTTCCTGTGAATAAAGTTTAACTTTAATTCCTTTATCATTATCTAAAACCAGATAGTTCCTCGTATCGCCGTCGTACTTTGTCCATAGCTCAGAAGCAAAACTTTTTGGTATTATTGGTATTAAAAAGAATATAAAAAAGTAGAGTAAAAAAGTTTGGATTAATTTTGTCATACGACCTCATGTATGTTGAGAACCTTAAAAATATATCTTTGCAAAATTTAATCCATGTTTTTACAGGCCTACTTTCAGAGAAGTTTTGATAAAGCGTTAGACTGGGTTCTCGAGAAAAGTTAAGATGAGTAATATTTTTTAAAAGGAGTTACATATGTTAAGTATTTTACTGATCTGGATCCTCTCTGCTATTGCACTTTTAATCACATCACGGTTAGTAAAAGGTTTTGAGATCCAGGATTTCACAGCAGCGATGGTTGCAAGTTTGATCATTGGATTGTTAAATGCTGTTCTTCGTCCGATTCTTATATTGTTAACTCTTCCAATAAATATTCTGACTCTGGGACTATTTACTTTCGTTGTGAATGCTATCGTCTTAAAAACCGCTGCTGGCATGATGAAATCCTTTAAAATTGACAGATGGATGACAGCTATTATTGCAGCCATTGTTCTGGTGATCGTACAGCTGCTTATTAGCTTTTTTTTCAAAGTGTAAAACCTCTGAATCCCAGGTCGCTGTTAAAGGCCTTACACCTATAGTAATTATTACATCGCTTATTCTGAATTCTTTTTCTATCGTATTATCTGCTTCTGCTTTTTCAGCTAACGATTCAAGAATCGAAGTTATGAAAGCTGAAGGACAAAAAGATATTTCTTTCGGAACGATGCTTTCACCACCAGGTCTTGGAGCTGTTGGACGTGCTAAAATGTTCGCTAAAAAGAATCTCAAGGCCAAATGTGCAAAAGAGCTTAATGGAAAAATCGATGGTGAGGTAACTTATGAAGTCCTTCGTTTTGACGAAGGTATTATGGCCGCTCTAGTCGAAGCTACTGGTAAATGTAAATACTAGAAATTAGATAACTTTTTTTAAAATAGATAGGGCAGGCAACTGCCCTTTTAAATTGCTTACAACAGACTTCAAAACGACAACAATGATCTTATGTAGATCGCTCCTGGAGAAGGCCGCGTAAATCTTGCCAGTAAGATTTAAATAATAAAAGAGCAGCTTTAAACAGACTCCTCATTTACATCAAAGTGCATCCATAGTTTTTCAATTGTACTATAAGTTGCCACAATAGGAAGAATCGCCACCATTCCCGCAACACCTGCAATCGTTCCAGCAAGAATTAACGAAAGCAATACTACGAGCGGAGACAGCTTCATTCGTCTTCCATAAATGTATGGTGTAAGGATATAGCTTTCAAATAAATTGTAGGCGACAAGTACTAATGTGATTGTCACAGCAGCTTTTCCCGAAACTGCCAGTGCGAGCATAGAAGCTGAAATGATAAGCATGATAAGTCCGATCGCCGGAATGATGTCGAAGATAGCAGCAAGGAATGCGAGAGTCATCGCTGCCGGAATATGAAGTATGCTTGCTGTTATAAAAGTCACGACAGCTGCGAGAGTTGATGTAGTGACCTGGCCGAAAACATATGCTGTCATGATCGGCTGGATTTCTTCAACTGTTTTATTTAAACGCATCTGAACTGAAGGTGAGAAGTGAGCGCGGCACCACTTGTATGTTCGAGGGCCGTCTAAAAACATATAAAGTGACACGATAAAAAGTATTCCTATGTCAAGAACACCACCGAGGGTCTGCTTACCCAAAGTTGCTAGGTAATTTTTTGCTGAAGCTAGAATTTCCGGCGAACCGTTCATTAATTCTCTGATATTTTTTTCAATGACATTGGCAGAGGCCTTAGTGACCAGCTGAGATTTTATTTGAGTAAAGTGGCCCATAAGATCCATCATCTGACCCACAACTGCCGGAATAATCCAGAAGACGATAGCAATGAATACTCCAATATATAAACATATGATGATAGGAGTTGAGATTTTTGCGCTTACCCCTTTTTTTGCAAAAAAAATCTCTGTTGAATATAAAGTCATCGCAATGATAATGGCGATAAACAGCAAGAGAAGCTCGAATCGCAGCACAATTATAAGAAAGGAGATGAGTAAAGCAAGGAAAATGCCGGTATAAGTTTTAAAAGGTATTTCTATTTTCATATATTGTTAGTTTGTACTCCCAACCACGACAATGCAAATAGTGTACCTGCAATTATTCCTACAAAAGAGAGGTTTTTAAGAAAAAAACCCCACATATTTTAAAATTTAGATAAAATAGTCTGAATCAACTTACTTTTTCAAAGGATTGAATAATGGATTTAGAAAGACGCACGATTATTGAATTTTTAAAATCACAAGACCCGGATATGGATCCTGTTATTAACTCAATGTCTCTAATGGAGCTTATCGATACATTGATTGATGAAGTGATGGATACAGAACTTGATTACTCGATTTTATCAACTGCCTTCGCTTCAGGTGTAAACCCAGGACGCTTTGAACAATTCCATGATGCAGTTATGGGCCAGTACGAAACAGTTCGTGAAGGTGAAGAAATTCCAGTTCCAGTTCTAGATAGAATAGCTGCTCAATACAGATAATTTGATAGAGGCCCGGTCAGTCCGGGCTTTTTTTGCTTAAGCTACTAAAGCATTGAAAGGTGCTGTCTGACTATTACACTCGATGGAATGTGAAAAAGTTCCCCGCCAGCTTGCAAGCAAGATCCTTTTGATAAACTTCTTAATACTCTTTCAGAAATTCTAAGGCCTGAGTTCTCAGTACAGCATAAAAAATGACCGGTAAATTAACACCAGGCCTTTCTATTTTTTTTAAATTTAATCGTTATGCCATTGAGCCGCCAATTCATCAGCCGGTCCGTAGAATACGTTTACATCCATATCAAATTTTGTTCCAGGTACATTATAAAGACATGATCCAGTTGCTGTGCAGTTAATCTCGCTGGAGAACTGCCATAAAAAATAATTAGACCATATACCGACAGGAAAATCAGTTACACTTGATTTAAATCTTGCATACCAAAGTTTTGATTTTTGAAATAATGGATTCGTTTTTACTTTTGAATTTAATGCTACAGTAGTCGCCTGATTTGCGTAAACAACCGGCGTACGTCCTGTCTGCTCATAAACATAGTTCATGAAAACGACAGCTTCATCAACTGTCATGAAACTTCCTGAACCTGTATCCTCAAGATCCAGAATCATAAGTGTATTTGGTTCATCGTTCACAAGTGAAAGAAAAAGCTTCGCCTGTGCAAGCGTATTTCCTTTTTGTCCTAAGTGATAGGCACCCCACAAATATCCTCTTTGAAGAGCGATCTTCTTGCGGGCAGTATATTGTGAATCAGTTTTTAAACCTGAACTTGATCTGTGAATAACAGCACCGACTTTTTTATCCGTCGCCATCTTGTCCCAGTCAATCGAGTTGCCTTCATAAGCATCTATGACAATTGTCGAGTCAATGTTTTTCCATGGATTGTTAAGCGAAGATGCTGAGGGCGAAGTTGGATTCGATGGAGTTGCCGGTACTGATGGAATTACTGGCGTGCTCGGTGCTTTTGGTCTTTTTGCGCCAAGTGCATATGAATTAAAAGAAAAAATGCTTATGAATAAAAATAAAACGATATATGAGTGCTTCATCGCGAAGTTCCTTGTAGAGGGGATTTGCCTATGACTACTGAACGGTTGAATGAAGCTTGAACTTTAGAAAATCCCCAGAGATGGCAGAGTTGTAAGGAATTTGAGAGGAGAAATCCTCAAGGTTAGCCTTTTCATTGTTTAAAATAGTTGTATTGGTCAGGTATTAGATGTTTTTCTTTACAAAGTTTTGTCGTAAAATATTGCAATGAAATTAAAAAAAATCATCAAAATTACTTTTCTATTATTAGCGGGTCTGATTGCAGCAGGTGCAGTTGGAATATCGGGAACCTTATTTTTTCAGAAAATTAAACTTGAAAAATTGGATAAAAAATTACTGGATAAAGAAATTTCTGATCTCAATCCTGAAATCGGAAAAAAGAAAAAATTCTATGCTGATGTCTTTGCTGTAAAAAACATTGATAAAGCTCCTTATCTTCTTATTGATAATGTTGTCGAAAAAAATCTAATTATTGACAGTGATTTTCTCGGAGATACAAACTCATTTCAGGGGTATTCAACACCCTTAACAAGTGGAATAAAAAAAATTACTGTTGAACTTATTTCTTCAAACGAAGAATTTAAATTAATCGCTGTCAGATCGAGCGAAGTTAAAAATGATGCATCTTCATTGCTTTCTTTTCTGAAATATAAGCCTTCATCTGCCCAGGCCATTGTTGAAGACAGCAAAGGCACTCGATATGCAATGAGAAGCACCCGCTGGTTTTTAAACACAAATTCTGCCTTTCGGGCTTTCGAAGCGACTAAGAAAAATATCAGAGAAGAGAATAATCTTTTCAACGAACGGCTAAAAATTTATAAAAATAATCCTGTTGCTCATATGGAACTAAAATACTGTGGATCTAAAACTGGTCAGGCCTTATTCGAGCAGGAAGTTCATCATTTTGATGTAGAAAAAAGAATGAATGAAATTTTAGGAAAAATCTTTGATCCAAAAGTAGTGACAACTGAAAAAATGAGAGAAACTGAAGTGAATGGAATAGTACTTGATTGTTACAACTTCAAATTTGATAATATTGGTATTTTTTTAAAGGCCTATTATATTCTTCCAAAAGCTATCTATGGTTTTTGGGACAAGTAAAAATTTTTTTGAATAAATAGCAAAGATCCTCACCTGTGGCGCGGAGCGTTACGGGGAAAGATTTTTATCGTGAACATTATGTAGATCTTCTCTAGGCCATGTCTAATTGTTATTTTTCAAAGTCTAATTTAGATTGTCATATAAAGATATAAAACAAAAAAACTGCTCTTATTGACCAAGCGATAGTGCGAATCCAGTTAGTTTTAATTAATGCAGTTATTGTTAACTCATCAAATCCTTTTGAAAGAATATCATGCTTTGGAACACTTATAAAAAAAGTTATAATCCAGATTAAAATAAGAAAAGTAAAAGCGGTTAAAAATATAAAATTGTTTCTATAGATTTCATTGCTAGTGATCAAATAAAGGCCGGTGAGCAACTCTAAAGTCATTGGAATGGCAATAACAAGAGATGTCTTGTGAATATGAAATTTATGATAGTCATTAAAAGTGTTTTCTCCCACTAATTTAAAGAGGGGATAATGAATAATCTGGATAAGCCAGATTACGCCTGTCATGTATAAGGTTAAACTATAATGAAGCTTAAAGAAAAAATTTTGTGTCATCCCAAATTATTAACATTCTTTTTATTCGTTGTAAAAAACCATGATTAAAAAATATATTGTAATTGGAGCAGGAATAAGCGGATTAAATACCGCTAGAAAAATAAAAGATCTAAATCTTGGCAGCGTTCAGGTTCTGGAAAAATCTCGTGGTGTAGGTGGACGAATGGCCACACGTCGCGCACATGACACTCGATTTGATCACGGAGCTCAATTCTATAGATTAAAAAATGATATCGTAGATCTTCATCAAGATTGGAAACAGCTTGGAATCTGTCATCAATGGTTTATATCTGAAAAAGGAGATCACTGGTGTTCAAAATCAGGGATGACGGCATTTGCTAAGGCCATGACAAAAGATTTGGATATTTCTTTAGAAAAAGAAATTGCAGCGATTCATTATGAAAATAATTTATGGAAGTTAATATCTAATAAAAACGAAGTGTGGTTTTGTCATAATCTTATTATCTCATCTCCAACGCCTCAGACTGTCAAATTACTCACTGATGCAGCGAATGAAAAGCGTCTGGATATGAATGTCTTGTCCGAAATAAAGAAAATAAATTATACCAAGGCATTAATAGGATTAGTGACTTTAGAAGAAGATCTAATGATAGCTGCTAATGGGTATATAGAGTTTCAAACAGGTTGTTTTTTTTCTATCAGTGATCAAAGAAAAAAGGGGGTTAGCGATATTCCTGCTTTAACGATCACCATGTCAGCATCATTTTCAGAGCTTGAATTTGAACAATCAGATGAATTTATTTTAGAGAAAATACTAAAGCTTTTTGTTACTGATTATCCCCAAGCAAAAATCAAAAAAGCAGAATTAAAAAAATGGCGCTACTGCAAATCAGAATCTCAATTTAAAAATCTTTTTTCAGAAATAGCTCCAAAGTTATATTTAATTGGAGATGCTTTTGGAGGAAGTAGTCTGCTTGGTGCACTCAGGTCCTCACAGGCCCTATGTAATTTTTTAATCGAGAATAATAAAGTGTTATAAGTTAGTTAATCTACACTTAACTAACTCTGCAAGCATGAGATGGTTTTTCTTTTTTTCATCACTCATTTTATCAAATAAATTTACCATCATTGAGAGTCTCGGATTTTTATTAAAGAATTCACGATTCTTATCAATAAAGCTCCAGTAAAGAGCATCCATCTCTTCACTCCATTCACCTTTTTTATAATCACTCATTTTGATTATGTAATTTGATCCACAGATGTATGGCTTTGTTGCAAAAATTCCACCATCGCTAAATTGTCCCATACCATAAACATTAGGCCCCATGACCCAGTCCAGGCTATCGACAAACATTTCATTGAACCAGCGGTGAACTTCCCGAGGATCTACTTCACACAAAAGCATAACGTTGCTCATAACCATTAAGCGCTCAATGTGGTGGAGGTAGGCATATTTGGTAACTTTTTTGATGGCACAATCGACGGGGTCAATGCCAGTAGTCGCATCATACCAGGAAGCATTCAATTTTCTTTTATGATTGAAAAAATTTCGTTCATCTTGAATATCACTAAACTCATGATAGATCCCACGTACAAATTCTCTCCAGCCTATAATTTGTCTTATCAATCCCTCAAGCGAGTTGATTGGAGTATTGTTTTCTTCAGCAAAAGAAAGACTTCTTGCAACGACTTCTTTAGGAGTCAGAATACCAAAATTTAATAACGGGCTTAAGAGAGAATGAAATAAAAAATCATGCTGCGAAGATATTGCGTCTTCAAATTCACCAAAATCCTTAAAGCGCTTAATCAAAAATTGCTCGAGCCACAAAAGTGCTTCATCTCGTGAGACTGGGAAAATGAAGTTTGAACCATCAGATAAAAGCTCACCTGGATGGCCAGGAAAATCTTTATTAATAAGAGCTATAACGTCCAAAGTGATTTTATCTGGCTGCTTAATTTTAATATCTGGAACGATTGTCGTTTTTTTTAACTTACTTCGATTTTCATCATCAAAACTCCATTTTTCACCAACGGGATTACGATTTTTATCGATTAATATATTAAATTTTTTCCTTGAATCTTCATAGAAATTTTTCATGAATGGTCTTTTATGTTTACTCAAGTACGTTTTAAAACTGTCACGATCATTAAGAAACGCAGGACTTCTGTAAAGCACAAGTTCGATCGCATTATCGGTTGCAAATTGGTTGAGCATCTTGTGAAAGAATTTATCTTCTTTTTCGAAAGCGTGTATTTTAGTTATTTTATTACTAAGACAGTATTGCTTTAAGCGATCAATGTAGCTTTTTGACCTGCTATGGTCTTGCAAGTGAATGTAGTCAATCTTGTAACCCGAATTTTTAAGCTCGAGATACTTATGTCTTGCAGCAGATAATATAAAAGCTAAACGCAGCTTGTGATATTTAAAATGTTCACAAATACTATATGATTCAATCATTAGAAATTTATGAGATTTGAAATCTTTAAAGAAGTTAATGGGAAATAAATGATCCCCAAAGATAATAAATAATTCTGAATTCATAATTTCCCCAGTTTTTTAAAAGGAATGAATCGTACTTTTAAAAATGTTGAATACATACTGTTTATTGGTTCTAGGTTTTTGGTTAAAAGTATTGATGTGAAATTATTTTTCAGCATATTTATTTTTACTGATCGCATTCTCCATGGTGAATGACGTACAATTCCCTGGTAGATTTGGTTTTTTCGCAGAGTAAATAAGCAATAACGTTCAGAGCACCAGAGATCAAAACTAGTCATCTTGATGTCATTGTCTCCAATGTTAGCGATCAATTCAAAATTATGAACACCGCGCTGATGGAAAAAATTATAAACTCCATCTATGACAATAGCTTTGATTTTTGAAAGCCGGTATGGGAGATAAAAAAATTTCGTAGCTATAATTTCTGCCAATGCAGAATCTGTATCAAGGGTAAAAAAATAAATACCTTTAATACCGTCTATTTCAACATAAGTACGTAGGTTGATTTCCCAAAGTGATGAAATCATCGGAAAAGGTGGCAGGTAAGGAAATCTTATTCTTTCCATAAAAAATGGGACAATTGAAATAACTGCACTACCCTCGTGTAAATCAAGCTTAAACGGTATTTCTTTTTCTATTAATTGAGGATCAACTTTATAGTGAATGAAAAAAACGTGGCGCCAGATCTGTTCAATAACCCATGCGTCTTTCGTAAAAGAATCGGCCAGGAGAATAAGAGGGTATTGAAGCAATGTTCTTATCCATAATGCCAGTTTATTGCTCACTCCAAACATTTCAATACCATTTATCGCAACATACGCATGAATCGGGATGAGTAGGATAAAATAGTAAGCCGTCAAACGGGCGCTTAAGCTTTGAGTTTTTTTTATCAATATTCCTATCGCAAGAAAAATTTCAAAAAAACCGGTCAGTGAAATTATTTCTTTTTTATAAATTAAAAAATCGGGGACAGCATTGGTAAAAACTTCCGGCCTTAAAATATGAATTAAGCCGGCAAATATTAACAGTATGGTGAGGAAAAGTTTTCGGATCATTTCGATATCTTAATATAAAATAATTGCGAAATAACAAAATTTCATGTCGCTGCGGAAGCTGTCTAAGGAATGTTTGAATCTGGTAAAATGAAGTAATCCCAAAATGGTCTTCAGCTTCGAGAGCTTGCATGACTTGTCTTCTGATGTCTTCCGATGTCTTCGTCATCTTGGACGACCCAAATTGACCTACAAGACATTGACGACCTCTGTTGATGAATCAGTCGCTTTCTTAGGGAGTTCGACAAAGAATGTGGAACCTAAACCTACTTCGCTCTCAACCCAGATTTTACCACCGTGAGCTACGACAATTTGCTTTGTAATGAATAACCCAAGCCCAAGACCCGAGACTTCATTTGCATTTATGGCCCTCTCAAAGCGATCAAAAATTTTCGTATGAGATTCTTTCGCAATCCCAACACCCTGGTCTGTTACCGTAAGTATAATTGAGTCTTCAAGATTTTTGATTTCTACTTTTACAGGTTTTCCATCACCGTACCTGATCGCATTCGTAAAAAGGTTCGTTACAACTTGCTCGATACGAAGCTTGTCCCAGCAACCGATGACTTCGGTTTCTCCGCTCAATTTCGGAATTTCTTTTTCTGAAAATTGGGACTTAAGCCTTTCGATGCTTTCGATAACCAATTCACAAAGGTCAAATTCTTCTCGTTCAACATTTAGCTTTCCTGAACGGATACGAGCTACATCCAGCATGTCATCTACGAGTCTGGTAAGTCGGGTAGTCTGCTTATCAGTCTTCACAACAATTTCGGTCACTCGCTCTTTTGCAAAAACACTTTCATCGCCTCTCTTCACAGCTCTCTGAAAAAGCTGGGCTTGAAGCTTCAAAGACGTGAGCGGAGTTTTGAGTTCGTGAGAGGCGATAGACAGAAACTCATCTCTCGCCCTAATAGCTTCCCTAAGATCTGAAGAACTTTTCTCCAGACTTCTTCGTGCCATGACTTTTTCAGTCACATCGACTGCATGAATGTAAATTCCGTAGGGTTTGCTATCGCCGTCTAAAACCTGAGTATAACTGAAGTCAAAGTAGACATCTTCAAGCTCTCCTCCTGGACCACGAGCAATTCTAACGAGCATATCCGTCGCTGAGAAAGCCTCTCCAGTTATAAAGACATTCGTCAGCAAATTATTAAAAAACTCATCCTCTAGCTCCTGCAGAGCATCCTTAAAGGTTTTTCCTATGAGTTGTCGCTCTCCGAAAAGCTCTTGATATTTTCGGTTTACCTTTTCAAAAATGAAAGTAGGCCCTTTCAGAAGTGCCATTAACGCAGGCGAATCCACGAAAATGGCTTCAAACTTCTTTTTCTCTTTTTCGATTAAATTGTTGGCAGTTCTTTTAATACTTATATCTCTATAGAAAACTGCCATCCCATCATTTGAAGTCGGATAGGCATTTACGGCCGTCCAAATATTCAAAGGCTCGTAGTAATCCTCGAATTCAACGGCCACTCGTTCATTCATGACCCGTTGAAAATTTATTGAGTAAAGTGAATTTGGGTCTTTGGCTGTTGGAAAAAGTTCCCAAAAATTTTTACCAAGCGATTCTGCTCTCGGGATTTTAGATATAATTTCATGATTGTGATTTACTTGAGTGATGAGCCAGTCTTTATCGACAGAAAAAAAGGCATCGCCCATCGTCTCGATAATTTCTAAAATTTTGTGTTCATAAATTTTTTGTTCGTGAATATCTGTGCAGGTTCCCATCCAGCGGATGATTTCGCCGGTTTCGTTTCTGATGGCCAAAGCTCTACCTAAGGTCCAGCGATATACACCAGAGTGATGCCGCAATCGGTACTCAATCTCGTAAGGTTCACCCGTTTCAAGGCTCTTTTTCCAAGTCTTCGAAGCCCGCTCTTGGTCTTCAGGATGAAACATCCCGTTCCATTTTTCACCATCAGTTGAGCCATCTGGAACACCTGTAAATTCATACCATCGCTTATTGTAGTAATCATGAAAGCCGTCGGGAAGAGTCGACCAAACCATCTGAGGCATCGCATCGGCTATTGTTCGGAACTTTGCTTCACTCTCTGCCAGTGCCCGCTCGGTTTGCTTAATGTCCGTAATATCTGTCGAGACAGCAGAGATACCAACGACCTCGCCTTGAGAGTTTAAAGTCGGGACGTAGTTTGTGGAATATACGCGACCCTGAAGCTC
>JACMRM010000144.1 GCA_014376445.1 Bacteriovorax sp.
ACGCAGGTTTTCAAAACATAGATAAAATTTATACTTTGAAATTACATCAAGCTTCGAGCTGCAAGGTCCTTTGTAGATTTCCTTGATTCGCTGATAATTTTTTATATAGACCAGCCACAGGCTCGAGCGTGTCAGTTTCTTCAGCCATGCACGTCCGTATAAGTCGACATCCATCAGGTGGCTTAGTTTTGTGGCCCAGATGATTCTTTGAGAATAAAGTTCTCTGCCGGGGAATGAATGTGGTTTGTGATGTCCGTTGATCAGAACAACTTTGTGCATGCGCTCCTCATTGTTCCAGTGTTTTTCCGAAACAAATCCATGGGGCTGAGGCCAGTAAAGTTTTCTTAATTTTTTTACGTCTACATTCTTAAGACTGTAACAGTCACCTGTTAAATTATGGATGAAAACATTTTCGAAATTTTTTGTTAACTCTGGAAGTGAGTCGTACATTTTTTTATCAACTAGAGGGGGTTCCAGCAGAAAATAAGAAAACAGCCTGAGCTTAAGTGTCTTCAGCGTATTTAAATCTCTTTTGCGGCTGAAGCTCAGGTAAAGCGCACCGGCCAGTTCTTCAGGTTTATACTTATCATGACCATCAAATGTCATAACCGTATAGCCTTCACTCTCTAAACTCTTTTTTAAGTTATAAAAAGGAAGTAATCCATCATCTCTGTTCAACAATGGATTCTGGATATCAAAAAATCTTCCCTCATCAAAAGCTTCTGAGGGCGGATCTATAAAAAAAAGCCTCATAGTGACATCATTAACTGGCGAACACGATCGAGTTCTTTTCTCATGTCGTAATGGTGATTCCCAATGAAGAATCCATTTTTATCTATAAGGTCTGCATTTTTCAGGTTGCCGTGAATTTCGCGGTCAAACCATTTCATAACTTCGTTTTTAGCAAAGTTACCAGCGACGATTGGTCGCACTTCTACACCTTGAGCCGATAATTGATCGACAATTTTTTTTCTAGGGAGTCCATTCGTCTGCTCATTGATGACAAAACTATATCCAAACCAGCTACTGTCGCCGATTTCTTTTTGAATAATGTATTTATTCTGCCCCTGGAAAATTTCCTGAAAGTGAGCTGCGTTTACGCGTCTCCAGCGAACGAATTCAGCAAGCTTCTTGATTTGCTCTCTTCCAATCGCACCACTCATTTCAAGTGGTCTTACGTTATAACCAGGAAGTACGAAACGGAATGATTCTTCAAAAGGATCATCACTTTTTTCACCGACTACATGATTGAACTTAGGTAGGTTGCGTGTCCAGCCGTGAGCACGAAGACATATTAGAATGTGGTGAAGTTCTTCATCGTCAGTACAAACGATTCCACCTTCCATTGTAGAAATATGGTGACTGAAGAAACTACTGAAAGTTCCCATCACACCAAATGTCCCAGCTTGTTTTCCTTCGAAAGTTGCCCCGAGAGATTCACAGTTATCTTCAAGAAGATAAATATCCTTTGATCCAATGATATCTTTAATCGCTTTAAAGTTATTTGAGTTACCAAGAAGGTTAACTGTTAAGATGGCGCGTGTTTTATCTGTCACTGCCGTTTTTAAATCTTCAAGATTAAAATTTAATGTTTCTTTATCGACATCAACGAACTTTAACTTCAAACCGTATTGATAAAGTGGGTAATAAGTTGTCGACCATGAGACGGCTGGAACAATAACTTCATCGCCACGTTTAAGAGGATTATTTTTTTTATAAAATAGAGCTGCGATCATAATCAGGTTTGCTGTCGATCCAGAACTCACCATTACACAGTAAGGAGTGTTTAAATACTTTGCGAAATCTTTTTCGTAGTCAAAAACATTTTGTCCCATTGTGAACTGTCCGGACTTGATTACTCTCTGCATAGCTTCGTATTCAGCTTCGTCCCAGCTTGAAGTTGCTAATGGATAAAAAACATTACTCATATCATCCTCTCAAAGTATTTAAGTAAAAATCATGTGAACGTTTAAGGCCGGTTTTTAAATCTGTCTGTGATTTCCAGCCTAGCTCTTTCATCTTGTCGATGTTTAATAATTTCTGTTGCATCCCTTTTGGTTTTGTCACATCAAAATCAAATCGGCCCTTGAAACCAACTACCTCAGCAATAGTTTCGTAGTATTCCTTGATCGAGTAATCAAAACCCAGTCCCACATTGGTATTCTGTGGAAGTTTCGAAAAATTTTTAACAGCAAAAAAGATAGCATCAGCTAAATCTTCTGAGTACATAAATTCTCTTCTGGCAGAGCCATCTCCCCAGATAACTACACTTTCCTGATTCTCCTGCGCAGCTTTAGTCATTCTCATGATGACGGCAGGGA
>JACMRM010000145.1 GCA_014376445.1 Bacteriovorax sp.
AGAAATGCATAATGCATATTCTTGTAAGTTAGAAAAATTTTCTTAGATTAAAACATCTTCGAAAAAAGCACCGCGGGCGATTTCTTCACCAATTAGATGAATTTCTAAAATCCATAAATTGGGTGAGGGAGTAAAAGGAATATCGCCTAGCTTTGCTTTTGTATGAACCGCATGAGGAAAATCTCCCACACGATGACCATACATATTTGAATTAAGTTTAAGGTTCAATTTCTCTGCTTCACTTGAAGCAAATTCATATAATGCTTTTCCGGTAAGCTTTTTTTCTTTCCAAACTTTTTGGGTAGCAAGAAAAATACTTTTAGTCGCATCAGCAAGCTTTTTTAATCGCGGGTTATTTCCGATCACGAACGTTTCACCGTAATCCCCTTCGTGATTGTAGTAAACTGGGCCTGCGTCAACGAAAAAAATATCTTCTTCAGTTAATGTATAATCGACAGATTCATCGCGGAAACTTCTTACAGTGTTCACGCCCATACGCATTTTGGTAGGATGCCATCTTTTTTCAAGGCCGGAATCATCCAGTAACTTTTCTAAAAGTGCGCGCGCTTCTTTTTCAGTCATGCCAGGGTAAAGTTTTGTTGAGAATTCTAAAACGACTTGTTTGGTTTTTTCCTGAGCACGCAGGTAGTCCTCTAAATTAAACTGTTCACCAGTAAATTCGTGAGGGCTTATGCTCATCGATGAGGACCTGGAGCAACACAGACAGCGCATCCGAAATCAGATTCATCGTGTTCATCGATTTCTTCCTGCAGGCCTTCTTTAAATTTAGCGATATCTTTTTCGTCTGCACCAAGGGAGGTGATTAGAGTTTCAGCAAGGCTTGGGGCCACAACTTCAATATCTAATCCTGCTTCTTCCATTTGAGTAGCAAAAGAATAAGCGTCAGAAATTTTATCCATTGTTGTTTCAAAAAGAACAGTTTTTGAGAGTGAATCTATAACGCGAACTTGGTTTGACATTTTCTAAGACTAACAAGAGAATGCTCTCATGGTAAAGAAAGTTTTTTATGTAGAAAAAGAAAAGTTTTTGCGGTCTATGATGGAATTAGCCCTTCGTGCCAAGAAAGCGGAAATCTATACTGTTGAAACTTTATGCGAAAATTTTTATTTGATTGATGACCTTAAACCAGATCTGATTATTTTCGATTTAGACCAGAATTCGGCAGATCTTCTCAAGCTGTATGAATACTCAAAACAGACCCGCCTAGTGGCCACCGGGCCTGCTGGTTATGAGGATTCACTCGATTCGAGAGTGAAAGGATTCCTTCCAAAACCAATTATCGCCCATAATCTCGCTGAAAGAGTGCTTTCGTTAATTGAGTAAAATACTTTCCAGCAAATAATGAGCAATAATTGTCACATTTTAATGAGGCTTTGATGGAATTTTAAACCCTCTTAAAATAGAGATATGACAAATTCAAAACTAGGTATTCTTCAGGACAGGAATGCGTTTATCGTGTTCGTCTCACAACTCTTATCCACAGTATGTGACAAGATGATGTCCATCGGTTTGGTGTGGTATCTCACAACAAATTATTCTATTAACATTGTTCCATGGTTTCTCGCCGTTAGTTTTCTTCCTCATATCTTCATGTCTTTTTATTCTTCAAAAATTATCGGGCGACTGGGAATTTTAAAAACAGTTGTCTCAACAGAATATTTTAGGGGCGCAGTTCTTCTAGTTTTATTTGTGTCGATGTTTTTTGTTCAGGAAAAGAGTTCATTATTTTTGGCATTCTTATTCAGCGCCGCTTTTTTAGTGGGGATTGGATCAAGTGTTTTTAACCCGGCAATTTTATCGCTTCCACCTGTGCTTGTTGAGACAGAACAAGTACCTGCCTTGAATGCACTTTTAGATACAAGCTTTTCTATTTCAAATATTCTGGGTGCAGCCTGCTCAATTTTTCTTCTTAATGTTTTTGATATTAAAATTCTGGTGCTGATCAATGCCAGCAGTTTTATTTTTGCAGCCTTACTACAAGCTAAAGTGGAAATCAAACATGCAGAAGAGCCGATTCCACAAGGGCAGGAAGCTGAAGGGCCGATGATTGTTTTAAAGCGATATCCGGCAATCAAAAGAATGCTCATGAGTTTTCTTTTCATTAATTTAATTTTTAATCCAATCCTGGTCATGATTCCCTGGTATGTTAAAAATATTTTCAAGGGATCAGGAAGTGATCTTGCAGCGATTGAAGGAGCAATGGGGCTGGGAGCTTTCATTACAGGAATGTTTCTGTCACTGACAGCGATACAAGTTCGTGAAGAAAAAAGAATCGGAATGATTGCAATTGTATGTTTTTTATTCGGGCTATTCTTTCAGGTTTTTTCATTTTCAAAATCTACAAGTGAAGCTTCGCTGTTGTTATTTTTAATAGGAATTTTAAGTACATTTTTAAATGTTCAGGTACTAACATATTTTCAAACTGCACTTAAAGAACACGAAGTTCCGGCGATCATGGTTGCTGTAAATATTATTTCTGCTGCTTCAATGCCTGTTTCGTTTGCGATCTCAGGTCTTTTATTTCCAGTAGTAGATATTCCACGCTTTGCTTTGATTTGCGGAATGCTCACAATGGTAAGTGCTTTTTTCATGCCCAGCTTTTTAAGAACAAAACCTCAGGAAGGATAATATATGAAATTTGGAAACAACGAAATCATTGATAAAGCAACCGTCAGTGATGTTGATGAGATTATCAATCTCTATCGACTGGTTTACGGAAGAAAATATCCTATTTCCTATGGGACAGATCCGGATTTATTATCGCGCGCAATCTTAGATCAGGAATCACATTTAATACTAGTCGCCCGTGATATGAATCAAAAAGTGATCACCGGTGCATTAATTACAGAAATTGATAAGGAAAATAAAATTGGAAAGCTAATAGGGCTAGTTGTGCATCCTACTTTTCAGAAAAATAAAATTGGAAATCATCTTGTTGTTTATGTCGGCGAGCATTTTCTGGAGAAAGGCACAGAACTCAATTCTCTATATGCAACTACTAGAACTATAACGGCCGGTCCCCAGAGAGTTTTTATTAAAAATCAATACCTTCCTTTGGGGATTTTTCCCAATGCTCACAGATTAAGTCAGTATGAAACTGTCACGCTGTTTGCAAAATTCAGATCCGGACTTCTTGAAAAAAGAGTTCCGGTAAAAGAAGTATCTGCCTCATTAATTCCTATGTATCAGATTCTACAGAATTTGGTTCCTGATCTTTCAATTCCCAAACCAGTTCCAGTAGCAGTGCCGGTGACACTGCCAACGAATGAAGCTTGGGAATTTGAAATTATTCGCGCTCCAAATTATGTTTTAAGAAAATTTCTGGAGACATTTCCTGATCCACGCGACCGTTTTTTTCCTTTTCATACACCCAATATGCTTATAGCAGATAAGCAAGGACGAATGGAAATTTTTGCGTATTTTAGCAAACGTGATGGTTACTGTACTCTGATTAAAACAACAAAACCTATTGCAGAATTGAGCGGAAGTTTAACCAGTTTATACATGCAGCTCGATGATATCGGGGTGTCTTATATCGAAGTTTTATTAAATGTTAAGCTCACTCAGTTTATTGAACCGCTTCTGGTTGGTCAGTTTGTTCCATCAGCAATTTATCCGGCAATGAGAGAAATAGATGGCAAGTTTGAAGACTATATTGTTTTAAGCAGAACAATGGAGCCGTTGAACTTCAGAGGAATGTCGGTTATTTCTCAGTTTAAACCGTTCATTGACCAGTATGTCGATACCTGGAAGCAAATCAACCTTGATTCGATTGAGGTGATCTATGGCAACAAATAAGCTAGTCGTTCCTGATTCAAAAAAATTAAGTCATGTGCAGGAGCTTTGTGATCAAAGGGAACCTTATGCTGATTTTAAAAAAAACGATGATCTTTTTTTAAAAGCGATGAAAGAAATCAGTTCATGGCATATTGAAAAAAGTGAATTTTACAGAAACTTATCAAAGTCACAGAACTTCGTCGCTTCTGATGTAAATACAATGGAAGACTGTCTGAAAATTCCCCACCTATGGGCGCATTTTTTTAAAGGCAACGAAATACTATCCATTCCTCCTGCAGAAATTTTTTTACATTTAACTTCTTCAGGAACAACCGGACAGAAATCACAGATATTTTTTGATGAATGGACCATCAGATCAGCGCAGGCGATGATCGACGCAATTTTTGAAAAATATGAATGGGTCACACCTGAGCAAAAATGCAATTACATTCTTTTCAGTTATCAGACGGAGGAGAGCTCAAAGCTGGGAACATCTTATACAGATAATTTTCTTTGCAAGTATGCACCTGTGAATGAAGTGTTTACTGCTTTAAAATTTACCGGAAGTGGTGGGCATGAGTTTGATATTTTTGGAACGATTGAAGCCTTTAAACGTTTTGCTAGTCAGGGTCTTCCGGTTAGACTCTTAGGATTTCCGGCCTTTTTTTATTTTGCATTAGAGAGAATGAAAAAACTTGGACTACCTCCACTTCAATTTCATAAAGACTCGCTGGTTTTTTTAGGTGGTGGATGGAAAGGTAATGCTGATAAAGCGATTGAAAAAAATGATCTCTATAAACTGGCCGAAGAAATGTTGGGCATTTCCAATGCCAGACTTCGTGACGGATTCGGTTCAGTTGAACACTGTATTCCTTATGTTGAGTGCTCGAACCATGAGTTTCATGTTCCAGTATGGTCGCGTGTTTTTATCCGCGATTTAGATACATTAAAACCGCTGGGTTTTGATAAGCAGGGATTTTTGCATTTCGTATCACCTTACATAACAAGTATGCCTGCTCACTCGGTGATCATGGGGGACTTAGCTTCTCTTCATGAAAACTGCAAATGCGGAATGAACACTCCTTATTTTAGAATTCATGGCCGTGCCGGATTGTCGAAAAATAAGAGTTGTGCGCTTGCTGCTTCAGAGCTTCTAAAAGGGAAGGCTTCATAATGACAAATAATTTATGGCAGGGAAAAATGGTAACGAATGATGAGTTTAAAAACTTATTCATGAGTAATGCTGACAATGCACTTTGGTGGGCGAAGCCGCCGCTAAGTCATTGTTTGCTTTTTGATGTTGTCGGGAAAATTAAGACCGAACTTTTAAAGAAAGATAAATTCTATAAGGCCCTTGAAGCCGACTTAAAAAGCAGGGAAGATGTTGCAAGCGATGAAGTTGATATCAATATGCAGGGCCTTGTCGATTTTTTAACAATCGATCATCTTCGCTCGAAATTAAAAAGAGAATTGGGAAGTGAGCATCCGTTTGAGTTAAAGAGACCAGATGCTCGCGCAAATCATTTTGAAGCATGGCATCCACTTGGGACACTTGTACATGTAACTCCGAATAACTCACCACTGCTGGCAGTTTTAGGAGTGATGGAAGGTCTTTTAAGCGGCAATGTAAACGTTTTAAAACTTGCTCACAAGGACAGCCAATTTGCCGGAATTTTCTATGAAGAGATGTGCAGACTAGATACAACTAATACAATTAAAGATTATGTTTATATAGCGAAGATCAGCTCAAAACAAAAAGAGTATATAAAAAGATTTCTGGGAATTGCTGACGTTATCTCTGCATGGGGTGGAGAAGAAAGTGTGCAGAGTATTCGCGAGATAGCTCCACGTGGTGCGCGTATTGTAGAGTGGGGGCATAAGATTTCTTTTTCTTATATTTCCCAGTCACAAAAAAATGATTTTGAAGTTTATAAAAAAATGGCCTATGAAATCTGTTTGAATGAACAGATGGCCTGCTCAAGTCCGCAGACAGTTTTTATCGAAGATGCAAGTTTTGAAGAACTGAAAAAAATTGCAGAGCAATTATCGAAAGCATTGAGTCTTGTCTCACCGACAATGAAAAGAGTTATACCAGGAGTTCAGGAAACAGCAGAACTCACGGTGACACGCGAGCAGGTTAGATTAAAATCTATTTTAGGTGGAAGTCATCTTGTTGTGTCCCCGCAAAATGATTGGCGTATATACGTTGAAGATACTTCTGCATTAAGTTCATCGCCGCTTTTTAGAACTATTTGGCTGAAGCCGATGCCTCGCACGAAAATGATTAGTCTTCTTCGTCCGTTAAAAATGTATCTGCAGACGGCTGGGATCGCTGCCAGTGCAATGGAAGTAGAGGCGCTTACAACTGATCTTTTTATGGCCGGAGTTCAAAGGGTAAGGGCGATCGGTGAGATGACTGACAGCTATATTGGTGAGCCTCACGATGGTGTGTATGCTTTAGAGAGATATTGCCAGCGCATAAATTTTCACGATTCAAAAAAATCAAGCATGATGAAAAATAAATGCTCATTTGAAGATGCAAAATTATCTGCACCGGTAAGACTGACTCCGATTATGGAGAAAGCTGATTTTCAAAGTCAGATTATTAAAGATGAATACTCGGATTTATTTTTCTATAGCGGTGGAAGTTCTGGTGAACCAAAACTTTCAGTATTTACTTATCAAGATTACAATCGCCAGATGGAAATCGCCGGTGAAGGTCTCTATGCGGCCGGACTAAGTCCAGTCACTGATCGTTGTATGAATCTTTTTTACGCCGGATCTCTTTATGGCGGTTTTATAAGTTTTTTCACTATTCTTGAAAAGTTAAATGCTGTTCATTTTCCGATGGGAGCAAGTACTGATTTTAGCCTGGTTGGTAAAACAATTATTAAAAATAGAGTTAATACACTTTTAGGCATGCCTTCATATCTCATTCAGCTTTTTAAAGAAAATCACGTTGAGATGAAAAAATACCGCGGAATCAAGAAAATTTTCTACGGCGGCGAACACTTTAGCGAAGCACAAATAAGTTATTTAAAACGAGAGTACAGTGTTGAGATTGTGAGATCTGCAAGCTATGGCTCCGTTGATGCCGGACCGCTTGCTTATCAATGTGAATTTTCCACTGGAGGAATTCATCATTTGCATGAAAAGCTTCACGACCTTGAAATTGTGAATTTGGAAAAAGACGAGCCCGTAAAAGATGGTGAAATCGGAAGATTGCTCTTCACTTCGAAAGTGCGCCACGGTCAGGGGATTGAGCGTTACGCGATTGGGGACGTCGGAAAAAAACTTGAAAGTGTTTGTCCGTGTGGACGAAGAGGAACACGCTTCGATCTGCTGGGACGTCATGGCGATGTTTTTAGAATCGGCACAACTTTTTTAAGTTACCAAAAATTTCAAAAAATTCTCATTGATAAAATTGAATTTGAAGGCTCAATCCAGCTGCATCTTTTTGCAGGTGTAGAATTGAAAAAAGAAAAGGTCGAAATCAAAATTGAGAATTATTTTAACGATGCGCAGACTCCTGAACTTTTAAGAAAAATGTTCCTTGCCGAGTACCCTGATTTAAATTTAGTTGTGAACCTTGACCTTGTTATGGAATTTGATGTGACGATCGTAGATAAAAAAGACATGACTCATAACCTGAGTACTGGAAAATTAAGAAGTGTCGTTGACCACAGGATTTAATATGCAGAAATGGCCTTTGAAAGAAATTATTGAGCATGCAAAAAAACATTCACCTTTTTATCGTGAATTGTATAAAGATCTGGAGACTGACAAACTTTCAGACCTGCCGATCATAGATCAGGCAATTTTCTGGAACTCAGAAGTGGTAACAGATATATCTCCCGATGGAATTGTTTTCAAAAGTGGCGGAAGTACTGGTGCCCCAAAATATTCATATTTTACTCACCTTGAATGGATGGCATATACAGAGTCTTTCGGCTGGGGAATGAGCGAAGGGATTATCGATCACGGAGATAGGGTCGGAAATCTTTTTTATGTTGGAGATTTGTATGCTTCATTCTTATTTATTAAGGATTCTCTCCAGTCTATTCCAACATCAAAGAAAAAATTCATTCAATACCCTATAGCTGGACAGACGGATCATATTCAAATCCTGAAAATTATCGAAGAGTTTGAAATCAACACGATTGTCGGAGTGCCGTCGGCCATCCTGACATTGCTGGAAAAATACTCATCAAATAAATCCCAATATCCCAAACTCAAACTTGAAAAGATTCTTTTCGGTGGTGAAGCTTTATACGATGATCAACATAAGGCCTTGCTCGAAATTTTTCCTGATATTAAAATTTCATCCATTGGATGTGCAAGCGTTGACGGCGGTCTGATCGGTTATTCAAGCCGCGACTGTAAAAATAACGAGCACAGAGTTTCTGAAGATGTAAGCATCATCGAAATTGTCGATCCTGATACAATGGAAGTGATCACTGAAAAAAACAAAGTAGGAAAAGTTCTCTTAACAAATCTTACCCGCAAACTAATGCCAATCATTCGTTATCCGGCAGGAGATCTCGCTGTATGGATCGAAGACGAGGGAGCTACCAATAGAAAATTTAAACTACAAGGCCGCTCTGAAGAAGCTGCGCGCCTTGGAACTTTGAGTGTTTATTTCGAAGACACACGAGACATGATCATTAAAGCATTGAGCGATTCCAAAGGAATCCAGTTCCAGATGATCCTGAAGCATTTTGATCACAAGGATGAACTAACGTTTAAAATCTCAGGTGCTGATATTGCAAACCTTGAAAAAACAAAACAGAAAATTGTTGATGCTTTCGTGAATGAGAAAGAAAGCTACATGGATATTCTAAAAAAGAATCTTATTCATCCGCTAAAGATAGAAGTGGTCGCACAAAGCAAGCTTGAAGCGAACACACGCACTGGAAAACTAAAACGAATTATTGATTTAAGAACTTAAATAAAGGATATCATATGGATAAAGATACAAAAATTGTAGTTGCCGGCATCGTTTTAACGTTCATCATTTTTGCAGGTTCTGTTTTTCTCGCTCTCAAGAAGTAGTCCAGTCCAGCTCCTCAGGCAACTGATCATTCGGCCCCAGAATATATTTCTGCACACCTAAGTTTCCAAAAATAAAATCCGGCACACGAATGCGATAAAAGATTCCTTTTTCGTGGTTGCTGGTATTCACAACGTTGGTTTTTGACATAACTGCTGAGTGTGAAGCGCCATCTTCGTAAGGAATAAATAAATCGTAGTGATCTTGTTTGGATAAAAAATACTCAACAATATGTTTTCTAAGCCCGGCCATATCTTCTGGATCATAACTCGAAACTAAAAAACTATTCGGGTATTTTCTTAAAACGATTTTCTTTAACAGGTCATCATCAAGCTGATCTTTTTTATTGAAGACGATAATCGTTTCTTTGTCCGTCACGTTTAGTTCTTTCAAAACGTCATAGGTCACTTCAAGCTGTTTTTCATAATGTGTGTCAGAGATATCGCAAACGATAATCAGAAGGTCAGCTTCAAGTGCAGACTCGAGAGTAGTCTTGAAGCCGTCGATCAATGTATTGGGAAGATTGGAAATAAATCCTACTGTATCAATCATAATCATCGGCGGTTTTGTATCTGGATTCAGCATACGATAAGTTGAATCGAGAGTCGCAAACAGTTTGTTCTCTTCAAGGATTTCCACTTTACACAAACGATTCATGATCGAAGATTTTCCAGCGTTGGTATAACCGACAAGTGCAGCAGTCACTGCTTGATTCTCGCGGCGTTTTTTTCTAACTTCTCTTTGTTTAGCGAGCGTCACAAGCTCTTCTTTATAAAACTCAATGCGGTCCCTGATGATACGTCTATCTAACTCAATCTGCTTCTCACCTTCACCACCGAGAACTCCGACCCCACCGCGCTGGCGGTTTAAGTGAGTCCAGAACCCCGCAAGACGAGGGAGCATGTACTGCAGACGTGCAATTTCGATTTGAATTTTTGCTTCTTTTGTACGGGCATGTTTTGCGAAAATTTCCAGAATGACGTGGACGCGGTCGACAACAGAAAGTCCTGTAAGGTTTCTTATGTTGGTAATCTGACGTGCCGTTAACTCGAAGTCGAAAACTAAAAGTTTAGAGCCATCTGCAACGGCCGCTTCAGCAATCTCTTTTAATTTTCCCGATCCCAAAATACTGGCAGGATCGATTTCTTTTTTATTTTGAATATGAGCTTCGCCGGTTTTCAATCCAAGCGTTCTCAAAAGCTCTCTGAGCTCATTAATTGATCTTCTTGATTCACTTTCTGTCTGATGGTTTGGAAAGCTCGGGCATACGATCGAGACCAGTGTTGCGCGGTAATCTGGGTCAATGTTAAATTCGTTGTCCATCATAAAAAATTATTTTCCTAAGTTCATTGGAACTAAAATATTGTCAAGGAGTCGCGTAGCGCCGGCCCTGTAAGCTGCAACAATGACCAGTTCAGTTGTCAAATCAGTCGTAGTTTCAAAATTCGATGAATCCAAAACTTCCAGGTAGTCCCATTTATTATCAGCTTTTAAAGTTTCGACTACAAATGTTTTATAATCTTGTTTTGTACGGATAAGTTTTTCCACTTTCTGCAAAGTATGAGGAAGAACCATGGCCTCAACTCGTTCACTGTCAGAAAGATACTGATTGCGTGAAGAGAGAGCCAGCCCTTCAGAGTTTCTCACGATCGGCATAATATAAATATTGATCGGGATTTCTAAATCCTTTATCATTTTTTTAATGATCAGACATTGCTGAACATCTTTTTGCCCGAAGTATGCAGTATGAGCTTTTGTAATTGAAATTAGCTGATAAACAACAGTCGTCACACCATCGAAATGAGTGGGGCGTACTGAACCTTCAAACTTCTGGGTCATCGGGCCGACCGAAATCATCGTTGAGTATCCTTTTGGATAAATAATCTCTTCCGATCTGGGAGCGAAAACAACCAAATCTTTTTTTGCATTGATAAGAAGAGCTATTGCTGAAATCCTTGCTAAGTCTTCATCAAGTGTGCGCGGATATTTATCAAAATCTTCATTCGGCCCGAATTGTTTAGGGTTCACGAAAATCGTAACGATGGTTACATCATTTTCTTCAGCAGCTTTTTCAATTAATGAAATATGTCCCTTATGCAGATTTCCCATCGTCGGAACAAGTCCAATCGCTTGTGTTGTAAGCGTGCTTCTATAGTGATCGAAATCTTTTCGTGTAGTGAATACTTTAATCATAATTAATTGGGTTGAAAAAATTGAAGGATAATTTTATGGGCAAGTTCTTTTTTTGTTAACTGGCCTTCGAAAGTGAAACCTTTGTCGGATAACAAGCGGTAGTCAGCGTAATCAATATTGAAGCCTGCGATTTTTTCATTGCTCACAAATCCATTGTGAACTTTCGTTCCCACCAGAAGATCAACCGGTTTCGACTGCATTTTGGAATGCAAAACAGCATCACTTAATTCCGTCTCTGCTGCAAAACCTACAATTTTTAATTTTGAAGATTTAGCGTCGATAACAGTTTTTAAAATGTCCGTCGATTTTTTAATTTTCAAACTGTCACCCATTGAATCTTTTTTAATTTTTTCAGGTGATGTATCGAATTCAATATCAGAGATAGCAGCAGAGCTGATATATAAATCAGAAGAAGCAAGATTTGCATGAACTGCATTTTTCATTTCTTCAACTGTTGAAACTCTCGTCATTGAAAAATTAGGATGCTTTGAAAAAAAATTTAATTTTTCGGTAGCATTGAGCCCTGCAATCACAATAACTCTGTGACCTTGTTTCAACGACGCTTCTGCCAGATAGAAGCCAGTTATGCCGGAAGAAGAATTCGTTAAATAGCGAACAGGGTCCAGGGGAACAATAGTTGCTCCTGTCGTGATTAAGATATTTTTTTGAGCGGGACTGTTTAAAGGTGCCACCATCGTTGGAATCATTTCAACAATTTCATTTACACTAGGAAGTTTTCCAAGACCCACTTCTTCACAAGCTAAAATCCCTGCATCAGTAGGAGAGACAAAAAAATTTGAAAGTGTTTTTAATTTTTTAAGTTCGGCAACGTTCTGCTGAGTAAACGGATGAGCAAGCATGTTGCTGTTCATTGCCGGAAACATCAGAACATTTTTATGAGGTTCTATCGCTAAAAAAACGGAAGAGAGTAAATCGGAAGCCTGACCCTGAGCTAAACGTGAAATTGTACTGGCCGAAGCGGGAGCAATAACGAAAACATCACACCATCTTGCGAGATCAATGTGCAGAACATTTTTATTTAAAAAATCATCCTGAGATTTATAAACGTTTTGAACACCGAGATAAGTAAACACTTCGGGCACCACAAATTTCAAAGCACCGTCAGTTAAAATAACTTTAACTTCATGGTCTTTTTTGAAGAGCTCGCGTGCAATGTCGATTGCTTTATATGCGGAGATTGATCCACTTACACCTAGTAATATTCTCATTGGAGAAATATTCCATAAAAGCTATGTTTATGGAAGGACCATTGCGACGATTTTCTTAGTGTGCGGGATGTAACTGAAGGCGAAAAGTGTGCAGAAGAAAACCAGAAATACGACATGAGTAAGAACCAGGAACCAGCCCATTTTTGTAAGACTCCTATCAACAGTTTTATGAGTGTAATTGCTTTTGATAACTTGCTGACGATATTCCGCAACCTGACTGTACTGTGAAATCTTATTATTCACTTCCTGGTCGCGGTACTCGGCGCGTTTTCGTTGGAGTTCGTCTTCTGTCATAAAATCCTAAGTTAAATAGACTATGATTCTTATCGGATATTATATGGGAAAGCTTAAATGACGGCCTGTTGTTCTTTAACTGTCTGAAATCTCTTTATAAAGGTACAGCGCTGGCAGAGGTCTTCGACCAGTTTTCGTTGCGCAAAGCCTTGTGCCATCTTTCTAGCTCTTTGTCCGCCTAAAACCTCACCAAGAGTTTTCTCGGGCATCT
>JACMRM010000146.1 GCA_014376445.1 Bacteriovorax sp.
GCCACTACGTGAATCATTGATCCGCGCGATCACTGAAAGAGGCTACGTAGAACCCACAGACATTCAAGCAGAAGCTATTCCAGCTCTAGCAACTACAGACACAGACTTTGTAGGACAAGCACAAACAGGTACAGGAAAAACAGCAGCGTTCGTTCTTCCACTTTTACACAAAGTGGATGCTAACAACCGTGACGTTCAAGCGCTAATCTTAACACCAACACGTGAGTTAGCTAACCAGATTACAGAAGAAATCAAAAAATTCGCAAAATACGAAAAAACTAAAACTCTTGCCGTTTACGGTGGTGTTTCAACTGAAGCACAAATCAGAGGCCTTAGAAAAGATCGCCCACAAATCGTAGTAGGAACTCCAGGACGTGTTCTGGACCTTATCGACCGTGGTGTTTTAATTCTTGATAACGCTAAATTTGCTGTTCTAGACGAAGCAGATGAAATGTTAGACATGGGATTTATCGACGACGTAAAACAAATTCTTTCTAACCTTGGTGAAGATAGAAAAACTTGGATGTTCTCGGCAACAATGCCAGCTCCAATTTTATCTTTAATTAAAACTTACTTAAAAGATCCTTTGGTTGTTAAAGTTAAGAAAACAACTTTATCAAACGAATCAATCGACCAAAAACATTACGTAGTTCGCCACTCTCATATGAGCGAAGCTATTTGCAGGATCCTTGATTCTCTAGACGATTATTACGGAATGATTTTCTGTCGTACAAAAATTGATGCAAAAACTCTAGCAGACGAATTAAATGCTCGTGGATATCCATCAGATTCTATGCACGGAGATATGTCACAACAACAACGTGACATCACTATGAAAAACTTCAAGCAAAAGAAAATTAACATGCTTGTTTGTACAGACGTAGCTGCTCGTGGAATTGACGTTGATAACCTTACTCACGTAATTAACTACGGTCTTCCTCAAGATATCGAGTCTTATGTTCACCGTATCGGTAGAACTGGACGTGCTGGTCTTAAAGGAACAGCGATAACGTTAGTTGAGCCATCAGAAAGATACAGACTTCGCATGGTTGAAAACAATACGAAAGCTCGTATCGTTCAAGCAACTCTTCCAACTCCTACTGAACTAAAACAAGTTCTAGTAAGAAAAGAGATCAAAAAATTCGATACTCTAATTGAAAAATTAGACAGGCTAGAGACTGATACAGTTTTTGCTGAAAAATTCGAATCAATGGATAAAGCAGATCTTTTAAAAGTTATGTACAACCATTTATTTGCTTCTCAAATCACTCGTTACGATCACGCACCTTCGTTAGAAGTTGCAGAGAGACGACCAGATTCAAGAGATTCACGTTCAAATGATTCTCGTGACAATCGCTCAAACGATTCACGAGGAGACTCAAGAGATAACCGTGGTTCAAGAGATTCTGCTCCATCAGCGCGTGGAACAGGAACATCAACTGGAAACATGAGATTCTTTGTTAACATCGGTAAAGACCATGGTTTAAATCTGAAATCACTTCTTGACGGAATTGCTACTATGGTGAACGTTGATGAACGTATGATTAGAAACGTTGATATGAAAGAAACTTTCTCTTTCTTAGAAGTCCCAGAGCAATTTGGTGAAGTACTTCTAAAAGTAAACAACCCTATGATCATTGACCGTAATGTTCGTTTTGAATTAACTCGTTCAGCTCCAATGAGTCGCCCGTCGTACGGTGGTGGAGATAGAGATCGTCGTCCAAGTTTCAGAAGCGGATCTGCTAACAGAAACTCAAATGGTGGTGGATATAACAGAGGTGGAGAAGGTAGATCAGAAGGTGGGGCACCACGTACTGAAAGATCTTTCCGTTCTTAGTTTTTTCAACTTATAATTGAAGCACTATTAAATAGACGCTCCCTTTTGGGAGCGTCTTTTATTTTAAGGCTCCAAATGTCGAAAAAAGTTTTAGTTTTTACAGGTGGCGGTTCTGGCGGGCATGTCATGCCAGGTCTTACAATTATTAAAAAAATAAATCAGGATTCAAAATACGATGTTCATTACATCGGCGGTATCGCAAGCATTGAGCGCGAACTGGTTAAAGACTATCAGTTAACTTATCATCCGATTCATACCGGTAAACTAAGAAGATATATTTCACTGGAAAATTTAAAAGATGTGGCCCGTATTTTTGTCGGTCTGGTTGATGCTTTTAAAGTACTCTGGAAATTTAATAAAAAAGAAACACTGATTTTTTCGACAGGTGGATTCGTCTGCGTTCCAGTTGTCATGGCCGCAAAACTTCAGGGCAAAAAAATTTTTATTCATGAACAGACCAGTAGGGTAGGACTTGCGAATAAAATTTGCTCATACTTTGCGACAAAAATTTTTATTAGTTTTGAAGATTCCTTTAAATATTTTGACGACACGAAAACATATTTTTCAGGGTATCCGCTTCGTCAGGAATGTTACACTGATGACATCAATCCTGTAACGATCTATGGGCGTTTAATCAATGACTCGCAAAAGCCCATTATGTTTATTACGGGGGGGGGAAATGGAGCACAGTTAATTAATAAATTAATTGAAAAAAACTTCAAGATCCTTACTGAGAGATATCTGATTGTTCATCAGACCGGAAAGCAGTTTTTTGCTGACTTCGATAAACTAAAGCATCCTGACTATTTTCCTTTAGCCTTTGTCGGAACTGAGATGATCGACCTCTTTAAGCTCGCAACAGTGACTGTATCCCGATCTGGAGCAGGAACTGTTTGCGAATTAATAGCCGTTGGGAAAAAATCGATTTACGTGCCTTTAAAGATCGCTCAAAAGAATGAACAATTTTTTAATGCGCTGGAAGCTCATAAGAAATTAGGATCGATTATTATTGAAGAGAAAGAATTAACAGATGAGACTTTTTTAAAGGCAATTCATGATATTGGGAAAATTAATCCAATGACTAAGATTCAGAAACAAAATGGGCTGCAGTTTTTAGTTGAAGAGATTGAACAGGCACTAGTTTAAAATTCTGATGTCCGGTCAATACAATTACAAATATGATTTATTAATTTTTTAAACGCCGATGTAAAGCTTCACTGGAGCTTTACATGTCAGACTAACCAATACGTAGAATATATCCACGAGATTTAATTGTTCTAATAAACTTTGAAAAAGGCATTAACTTCTTTCTAAGATTAGAAAGGTGAGTATCTATGTTCTGGTTTTGAACATGAATGTTCGGCCATAGAAGATTTGTAATGTAGTCACGGCTGAAAACTTTATTCGGATTTTTTGCTAGAAGATGAATCAATTTAAACTCGATTGGAGTTAATTGAATTCTTTCTTCGCCAATTTCTGCCATCTGCATTTCGCAATGAAGCTTAAATCCGTCAAATGTAATGATTTCAGATTTATTAGCTTCTTGTTTCGTACTAATTTTATTTTTAATACGAGCAACTAGTTCTCTCAATGATACTGGCTTAACAATAAAGTCGTCAGCTCCAAGATTTAAACCTTTAATGATCGATTCTTCGGACGGGTCTCCGCTTAAAAAGATAACCGGAAGATCTGGATGAGAGATTTTAAATTTTTCGTATAATTCAAAACCATTCATGGTAGGCATATGGAGATCGAGAATAATTAAATCTGTTTCTGTTTTACCTAAAAAACTAATTAGATCGAGAGGGTTTTGAATAAGCTCCAAATTAAATGTCGGTGAAAGAAGTTCGTTGTAACTTTTTAAGTTATCTTTTACGTCGTCGACTATCGTTACGTGCATTTTCCTCTCCATATATCTGTTGCCCCTCTAGAGTGTAGTTTACAACAACTCTAATCGTTTAAGTTTAAACGAATTTGCTAAGATCTTAAGGTAATTTTCATATCTCTTTGTTATTATTGTGTCAAGAGAAAATGTTTATAGGGATATTTTGTCAGAAGTGACCAGATTTGCATTCCGCCCAAAGGATAAGGGCTCGATATCTCTTTATTTATTGAGCTTGTTGACCAAGTAGACCCTTAGTTAGACCTTCATCTAATGGATTTACAAACCACATATTGAGCAAAGCTTTTGCAAAATTTGCGTCTCCGGCCTTTGGAAATGTTTTACCAGCTACAGTGAGAAGAACTCCGTCCGGAAGAAAAACGAAAGTCATGACTTCACCTTTGTTCTTAACCCCCAATTGAACTAGACACCTCCATTCTGGAGGATCTATGCAAACGACTGGAACTACAACAAGACAATACCGAACAA
>JACMRM010000147.1 GCA_014376445.1 Bacteriovorax sp.
GATCAATTGGATTTTTTATGGAGGAAGACCAATGAGACTTACATCAAAAGGGCGTTACGCAGTTAGAGCAATGTTAGACCTTACTACTCATTCAAATGGGAATCCGGTAAGACTACAAGAAATTTCAACAAGACAAAACATTAGTCTTCATTACTTAGAACAACTTTTTAGAAAGCTAAGAAATGGTCAGGCAGTTAAGTCAGTTCGTGGACCAGGCGGCGGCTATGTACTAGCTCGCAACATGGACCAAATCACTATTAAAGACGTCCTTGATTGTGTTGGTGAAAACATCAACCCAGCTAGAGATATCGTAGGATCAGAAGCAGAAGCTGCAAACTCACTTGAGTTTCACCTTTCAAAAAACTATTTCATGAACCTTGGTGTTATCATGAAAGAATATCTTGCAACGACTTCACTTGGTGATTTAGTTCGCAAGACTAAAGAAACTGAAACAGAAGCTGGAATCGGTTCTTCGGCATCGAATGAAGCTGCAGGAATCATGACTTCTGCAATCAGAAACCCGATTGGAGAGATCAATCAGTAATCGTTTCTATTTTGATTACAATGCAACATCCCCGCTATCGAATAGAGTCATAGACTTTCTTCATAGCGGGGATTTTCTTTTTGGGAATCCGGCATCCCTTCATCAGTCGGGAAAGCGTTCTAAAAAATTCATCAACGAAGCCACTGATTTTATCTACCATTTATTCAATTTGAAACCTGAAACTCATCGGTTGATGTTTCACTCGGGAGCATCTGAAGGAATCAATTCAGTTTTTAAAGGTCTGGCCTATAAATATTTTAAAGAAAAAAAGAAAGTGAGTTTTTTCTTTTCGACTGTTGATCATGCTTGCGTGGTTCAGTTGAAGGAAGATCTCGAGTTGCTTGGTCATCATGTTCATTTTTTTCCAGTGGATAAAAATGGATTGTTCGATCAGTTGAAACTTATAAAAAGTATCCTTCATGAAACAAGTGAAGGGCGTGAGTCTTTCATGAACTATACTTTCGTAAATAACGAAACAGGTGTGGTGTGGCCTCTTCAATGGGCCGAAGAAATAAAAAAAGAAACCAACGTATTCATTCACGTGGACGCGGTTCAGGCAGCTGGAAAAATTTCCAACTGGGATATGTTATCGGATAAGATTGATGCTTATACTTTTTCAGGGCACAAGTTTGGTGCGCTTAAAGGGATTGGATTTTCATTTATCAATAAAGATGTAGAGTATTCTCCTCTTATTGTGGGTGGGACTCAGCAGGACGGGCAGCGAGCAGGAACAGAAAACGCGTTAGGTGTGCATTCGTTAAAGTTAGCTCTTCATGATTTGAAAGAAAATTTTGATTCAATTGTATTAGAAAAATTAAAAAGAGAAATCGAAGAAGGTTTGGTTGAATTTATCGGTGACAAAGGCGAAGTCGTTTCACGTGCCGCTCCAGTTAGAAATTTGAATACGATTTTTTTAGTGTTGTACGGGCAAAAGGCAGAAATTTTATCAGCGAAGTTTGATATGATGGGTGTGGATTTATCTACGGGTTCTGCTTGCTCGTCTGGGATAATTAAAGAAAACCGAATATTGATGAATATGGGGTATAGTTACGAAGATTCGAGATCGTCATTGCGATTTTCGTTTTCACCGCTTATGACTTCAGTTGAAGCGACTACTAATTTGGAAAAAATTAAATCTATTTTGGAATCGTTTATTTAAAACTGATATTTTCCAGTAAAAACGGACACCCCCATGAGATCAAATTTTCAATAATGAGGCCGATCAATCACCCGCCAGTCTCGTTTATTTCACATAACTTTGGAAACTTACCTTAAGATTGCTGTAATTTTTTCATTAGGGTTTTTTATTTTTCAAAATAATGATAAGTATTACCTATTAAGTATCCTGATTATTGAGTAATTTATGAAAAAAAACTATAGAATCCTAATAGCTGATGACGAAAAAGACATTCGAGACATACTTTTCGAAATAATTACTGATGAAGGTTATGAATGTGTACTGGCATCTAATGGTTTAATGGCCAAGCAAATACTTGAAAAAGAAAAATTCGATCTATTAATTACAGATTTTAGAATGCCCGAAATGGATGGTGTACAGTTACTTGATTGGTGTAGACAATCAAAAATTCATTTACCAGTTATTTTTATTTCGGCGAATGCTGAATTATTGCCTAAAGAACGTATTGCTCTTGAAGATTGCTGTTCAGCTGTCATTGATAAACCAATGGAAATGGATGAAGTACTTCATGCGATTAAAGAAGCTCAAACAAGAATTCACGATTTACATTGTTAGAGCAGCAAAATTAAAGGCCAGATGGCCAACTCCAAAAGTCATAAGCAACTGAGACATTTTTTAAAATTACTTTATTATTATCTACGACGATCACCTGTAAATCTTAAAATAATCAAGAACAAGTTAATGAAGTCCAGGTAAAGCGTAAGAGCACCAAGCACAGTGTACTTAGATCTCTCTTCTGCACTTACTGCATGCTGACCCATTAATTTAATTTTTTGTGTGTCGTAAGCTGTAAGGCCCGCGAAAATTAAAAGTCCTACCAAGCTGAAAACTAATCCAGCAGCTCCACCCATCATAGCAGGGAAGAACATAGCAAGAATTGAATAACCGATCACGCCGAATAACCCCATAGTACAAAAAGTTCCAATAGGGCCCAAATCTTTTTTCGTGAAAAATCCGAAAGCAGAAAGACCACCGAATCCAACAGCTGTTGTAAAGAATGCTGATTGAATACTAGCTTGGGTGTAGATTAAAAAGATTGTTGAAAATGTTACGCCTGTTAAACAAGAGTAGAGTAAAAATAATCCCAGTGCCATTGCAGCTGTCATTCTGTTGATCATTGCTGATAAACCGATAACTACACCGAACTGGGCGATGATTACACCCCAGAATAAACCTTTGTTAGCAGCGATCGACATTGCTAGTTCTTCATTCGTTCCAATATAAGTTGAAATACCTGCTGTAAGTAGAACACCAATGGCCATCCATTGATAAACTCTCGTCATGAATCCAGCTGTTGTTTCTGAGCGGGAACCGACATCTAAGCTTCCGTATTGATTTCTTTCCATAAAAACTACCTTCCTTAAAAGTGATAGTTCAGTATACTCTCAAAAATTCTTGATACGAAGCTTTTTTAGATATTCTAAGTTCTCGAGATTGATGCCACGACGCGCTTCAAGATGCGTCCATGTTTCCTTATTGTCTCGTCTCGAGATATACGTAAATATAATTGCCAGAAGATTGGAAAGCTTTGTCCACATGTATTCCTCCATGGAAAAAGTGATGTGGATTATTTATAATGGCAGTAATGAAACATCACCAGTTAGGAATTGGTTAATGTTTGATTGGGGAATTAAAAACTTACAAAGAACCTTTTAGTGCCGGAAGAATTTCTTTAATACCAAAGGCAATCATTTCGATCGACATTGATAAAAGAATAAGACCCATGATTCGAGTCATGACGTTAAGACCGATCTGGCCCAGTTTCTCGCCGATTTTTTCTGCATAACTTAAAGTTATTTTTATAATGAGACTGATGAGAATGACCACAACAAGGCCGCCAATCCAGTGGGTGGGAGTCGTAAAATTTTTTGCATGAATGATAGATGTTGATATGGCGCCAGGACCTGATAGAAGTGGAATGGCCAGCGGGATAATTGCGATTTCTCTTTCAAAATCGAGAGATTTTATTTCTTCGCTGTTAATTTTTGTTGTCGATTGATGACCCGAAATCATACTAAAGGCAATCGTGAATAATAATAATCCACCGCCGATCGTAAAAGATGCTACAGAAATTCCAAAAAAATTTAAAAGCGCTTGGCCACAGACTAAACTCACTAAAATAGTTACACCTACGGCCACAGAGCAGGTGTTGATTACATTTGTTTTATTTAAGTTCTTGTGATGTTTTGTATAACCTAAAAAAACAGGAAGTGCACCAAGGGGGTTGATGATGGAAATCAGCGTAATTGAAAATTTTAAAATGTCACTCATCGCTGGATTCATTTCCATTATTTTTTTCTTCCGATTTTAGACAGTATTTTATTAACGATTGCTTCAGATGCTTCAATTTTAATCATGTATGTAAGTGCGAAGTAAAGCACTCCAAAAATTCCCAGGACAACAACTGCTCGTGGAATAGGGTGAGTTAAAAATCCGGTTATAACGAACCACTTAAAAAAAAGACCGACCGCTGCAGAGATAAGTGCGCATCCCCAAAGTTTCGACTGGTATCTCCAGTCCACTCCGGTTTTCCCGATGATTGAATTAAGTTTATTTTTTAGTAGCATGAATTCAATCCATCCGCTGAGTCCAGCTGATGAAGTGAGGCCTGCTGTCGCATAAGCAGGATCAGTGCTGATCATCGGTGCAAATTTAAAAGCAAACAGGTAACCCAAAATAGTCGTGAAGAAAATTCTAACGACAGCAAAGTTAAGTGTTGTTCTTGTATCTTTTAAAGAAAAAAAAGTAGAGGAGTAAAGACGGCCAATAGTCGAAGCGAGAAGGCCTACGCTTGAACCGATAAGGACGATCCAGACTACGTGCGTATCTTTATCTGTAAATTTTCCGGTTTGAAATAAAGCGGCCACGACAATATCGCCCAAAATTAGAAAAGCACAGATCGACGGAACAATAAAAAAACTGATTTTCTGGATTCCACCCTGGAGTCGCGTGCGGAGTTTTGCATAAATTTCTTGAGGAGACCCGACAATTGAGCTCATCTCCGGAAGCTCACTGGCAGAAATACTCATGCCGAAAAGTGAAATAGGAAGAGTATAGAGTAGCTGGGCATATGATAAATTTGAAACGGCACCGGATTGCAGTAAACTGGCAAGAACGTTGTCGATGTATGAACTTACCTGAACTACACCTCGAGAAATAATACTTGGAACAAAGTTCTTTAAAATAATTTTAACGTGGATGACTTTTGTATCTAATCTCGGTCTGAAATATTTTAAAAGTCTGATCGTCGTTGGAATCTGAATCGCCACCTGAAGAAAACTACCAACGACAAGTCCCCATCCTGCAATGATGGCCAGATCGTATTGTGAAGTTCCTTTCCCATACATAATAAGAGTTGCGAGAATGGCAGCGTTCCAGACAATGGGAGCAGCATAGGATAAAAAGAAACGGCGATGACTATTTAGAATTCCTAAACACCATGCCGACATAACAACCAAACCGGTTCCCGGAAAAAAGATCTGAACAAGCTTAATTGTCAACTGTCTTTTTTCACCAACGAAACCCGGCGCAATTGTATCAATTAAAAATGGAGTCGCAACAATTCCTCCGACCACAAGAAAAGAGGTCATCAAGAACATTAGCGTTCCGATTGTCATTGCTACTTTGGAAGCTTCAAGATGATGTTCATGGTTGGGAGTATTATCGTTATGCTCACGGGCAAGCAGACCGGCGTAGACCGGAATGAATGAAGCTGAAAGAACACCTTCACCAAAAAGATTCTGCAGGAAATTTGGAATTTTAAGTGCCGCTTTAAATGCGTCACCGGCATCAGAGTTACCAAAATAGTGAGCGAAGACCCTTTCTCGTAATAAACCAGCTATTCTACTGAGAAAAATTCCGAGACCGACAAACAAAGCACCACTTTTTTTATTATCATTTTTTTTCATAGTTACTTAATTAAAGATTCTCTTATGAGAAAGATCAATGACTATTTTATAGAATTTAAAACAAAAGCACTGACTAGCATTTTCATTCCAATGTTCTTATCAAACTCCGGAATGGGCGCCACATTCCATATCCACTGCTCAGTGGTCTTCGGGAAAGTAAGATGAGTATAATTAATGTCATTTTGCAGGATTGCTTCGTTTTTATCTGTATAAGTCGTTTCCACATCAGTAATGAGAATAACAGGGCATCGAAAGGCATTGAGAAAGAGGAGGTGATTGACCGTCACACGCTCTAAAAATTTCTGAACTTCTTCATCACTGAATTTATTTTTTAATTTCTTTTTAATATAAGAAGCCAGATGCAAGGGAAGCTGTGACATTACGTTGACGGATAAAACCAGACCCCAGTCAATATTTTGAAAAGCGCCCGGAATTTTTTCGATCAATGCTTTTTCATTTTTCAATGAACTTTCGATTTCAGAGATTTCGTGTTCAACAAATTCGATGTTGGTTAAATGGGCCACACTTTCGCGAGTCGCTTTCAGGTGAACTATATCGACAAGGACCACTTTTTTAAAAGTGCGGGATAAATTTTCAATAGGGATTTCATGCAAAGGTCCTGAACCTAAAACGAGAATACTCTCAAAATTTTTTGCTTGTGAAAGGCCAGTGGTGATAAATTCCTTGCACTGAATTCTGTGAGAAAGCCACGCTAGCTTACAGCGCTTTTCACGGGAGATAAGCGAGATGCTCTCAGCAAGATGTCCGAAACTTTTTGCTTCCGGAAGCATTGGTCTTTCAAATAAATAAGTAAGAACTTCTCGTATCAAAAATCCAACTTGTTAGCAGGAGTAGTTGATACGAGTATAAATCCTAAGCGGACTTTTTACCAGTCGTCTTAAAGTTTACATAATTTACGTAGGTTGGAATTCTCGATTGAAGA
>JACMRM010000002.1 GCA_014376445.1 Bacteriovorax sp.
AAGCTGTTATCATGGGAGATCCTACAAAAGATAAATCAGAAGCATTATTCAGGTCATACGGAAGATTCGTTGAATCGCTTAACGGCAGATATATTACTGCTGAAGATGTGAACACAACTGTTGATGACATGGAATATATTTTCGCTGAAACATCTAATGTAACTGGTGTTGCTGAAATCAACGGTGGATCTGGAAACCCGTCTCCTTGGACTGCTCGTGGAGTATTCCGTGGAATGGAAGCATCAGCTGTAAAAGTTTACGGTGATCGTTCATTGAAAGGAAAAGTCGTTGCACTTCAAGGTGCAGGTTCAGTTGGAACTCACTTAGGAAGACACTTATATGAATCAGGTGCAAAAGTAATTTTCACTGATATGAACGAAGCAAACATCGCTCGTTTTAAAGAAGCAGTTCCCAATGCAGAGTTCGTGGGATTAAATGATATTTACGATGTTAAATGTGATATCTACGCTCCATGCGCACTGGGAGCAACTGTTAACGATCTAACGATCGATCGTATCAAAGCAAAAATTATCTGTGGTGCTGCCAACAACCAACTTGCAGAAAGTCGTCACGGTGACATGTTAAAAGAAAAAGGTGTTTTATATGCTCCAGATTATCTGATCAATGCTGGTGGAGTAATGAACGTTTCTATCGAATTCGAAGGTTGGTCAGCTGAGAAAGCAACGAAGATGGTAGATAAAATTTTTGAAACGACTCTTCAAATTTATAAATTGGCAGATGAACAAAATATTCCGGTGTATAAAGCTACAGATTTAATGGCCGAAAAAAGAATCGCATCGATGAAGAACATCAGAGGCAAGTACCTGGGAAATCTAGCTCACAGATTTCCAGGCCGTAAAACCCGTTAATCAATGCTCACCTTTAGGGGTACTCGACATTTGTTTAGTATCCCCTTTTTCCTTTTATTCCGAATCTTTGAGAATACCCCGAAAACCCCCTTGTAATATAGACTGAGGTCCAATGATAGTCAGCCATCGCATTTACAAGCGAGAATTACCAACGTTACACTTACGGTTACGAATAATAGAATACCATTGCCGGCAAAGACAGCCACTACAACTTTTGCACCGAACGTTTCGGCCGTGAATGATGCTCCGGTTGTCGGAACAATTCCAAACATCCATTTTTAACAACACCACCATAATACCTGACTAATTTACAATTCCGCTACAGGCTTTCCTTACCGCGTAGGAATAAATTTCTTAATAAGATAAAATTATCCTATGAAAAAGAGCGTTCTTTTACTCACAATTTTCATTTTTTCAATCACACAAAGTGCTTTTGCGATTGATTTCGAAGATGCTATCTTTCCAGAACTGGCGACGAGCGGACGTGCGCTTGCGATGGGTAATGCGTATGTTTCAAAAGCTGATGATGCTTCATCTGTTTTTTATAATCCAGCAGGCCTTGGAACTATCCGCAATACACATTTTCACCTCTCAAATTTTCATTTTGAAGTGAACAAAGGATTATTATCTTCAGGGACAGGCGGAGCAATCAGTAATGCTTCAAAAAATGTCACGAAAATGTTTTCACTCGATGGAACAAGACAAGTTCTAAAAAACAATGTTGGAAAAATTGCCCACTCTCGTTTTCATATGCTACCGAATTTTACTTCACGCTATTTTAGTTTTGGATACCTGCTTGCTAAGCGAACACGCGCAGTTGTAACAGACCCGCTTCTCTCTACTGGTTTTGAATATGCAGATAGGTTCGATCATGGGCCTTATGCTGCTTTAAACATTTCATTATTTGGTGGTATTTTCAAGGCCGGTATTTCAACAATTTTTTTGAATAGAAAAGAGCTCATCGGAAAAGCTGATCCAGCAGCAACTTTATCTGTAGGAAGCAACTCATATCAAAAAGGAAATGCATTCATCAGTACTGCCGGCGGTAAAATTACTCTGCCAATTGTTTTCCTTCCAACTTTTTCTGCGACTCTTCACAATGCTCTTAAGCAGGATTTTAAAAATGGTGGTTCTGTAGGTGTTCCTGCTGCAATTAAACAATCAATAGATGTTGGTTTTTCAGTTACACCTCAAATTGGAAATTCAAGCCGTATTCACTTCGAAGTGGATTACAAAGATCTATCAAATCAATTCTCTGATGTGGCAGCTTCTAGAAAACTCTTGCTGGGAATGGAGCTCGATTTATCGCGAATCTTTTTCATTCGTGCAGGTTATGGAGATGGATTTGGATCTTTCGGTCTGGGTGTGAAATCTCAAAAAATAGAATTCGACATTACTACTTACGCTGTCGATACCACCTCAGCGAGCTTCAGAGGCCACGAGGATCGTCGCTTCGCACTTTCACTCTCAAGCGGTTTCTAATCCATATTTTAGTCACTTAAATATGCATTCTGCATAGCGTTTTCCCCCGCCCAAATTTAGACAATTAAGAAGGTTTTAGGTAGAGTCGATTTACTTTGATTAATTACTTTTATGAAAGGACTTTATGTTGGGAAAGACATCTAAAACTAAAGCAGCGCCGAGTAAAATTGAAGGGACTAAAAACCCCCATGCAAAAAAACTTGAGCTTGCTAAAAAATACAATCTTGGCAAAAAAGAAATGCTTCAAATGCTGACGAACATCTACACTTCAAGAAAAGTGGACGATGCAGAAATCTCAATGAAGAAGCAATCAAAAGCATTCTTCCAGATTTCTGGAGCAGGTCACGAAGGAATTCTAACTGCAGCAGCAATGACGATGAAACCAAAGTACGACTGGTTTTTAGGCTACTACCGCGACCGCGCTCTATGTATAGGTCTTGGAGTCACTCCGTACGAAATGTTATGTCAGGCCAATGGAAATCTTGGAGACACAGCATCTTACGGGCGTATGATGCCAGCTCACTGGGGAAATAAAAAATTAAATATTGTTAACAAATCATCATGTACAGGAACTCAGTTCCTCCAGGCATGTGGTCTTGCTGAAGCAGGATTATGGTTTAAAAAATTAAGAGACGAGCACAAAGTAGATACGAAAGGAATGGACTTTCACGATGACGAAATCGTTTACGTTTCAACTGGAGACGGAACAATTGCTCAAGGTGAATTCTGGGAAGGATTAACTACTGCATGTGTAAATAATCTTCCGGTTCTATTCATGGTTGAAGATAATGGATTTGCGATTTCAACTCCAACTCACGTTCAATACCCTGAAGGCTCAATTTCAAAAACGTTGGATAATTTCCCGGGAATTAAAATCTTTAACTGCGATGGATGTTGCCCGATCGATTCATTCGCAACAATGACTGAAGCGGTAAAGTTTATAAGAAGTAATAGAAAACCAGCGCTTGTTCATGCAACTGTAACAAGACCATACTCTCACTCTCTCTCTGACGACCACGGTATGTACAGAACGAAAGCAGAGCTTGCTGAAGAAGGATTGAGAGATGTATTCCATGCATTTCCAAAATTCTTAGTTGAAACAGGAATTATTACTTCAAGCGAAAGAGAAGAAGTTTTAAAGAAAGTATCTGCTGATGTCAGAGCGGCGATGGATAAAGCGATCACAACTGAATGGCCAAAAGCTGAAACAGTGATGGATCACCTTTATTCAGAAACTGTAGATATGACCGGGCCGCAATTTGATTCTCCAGCGAAATTCTCTGGAAAAGATGATGTGCCGATGGCCGCTTCAATTAATAAAGTTCTTCGCACTGAATTTACTAAAAACCCAATGCTGAGAATGTGGGGAGAAGATGTGGCAGACTTTTTTGAAAAAGAAAGACTGGATAACCCAGAACTAAAAGGGAAGGGCGGGGTTTTTAAACTTACTGCTAACGTTCAACGTGAATCAAGAGACGGCCAGGTTTTCAACTCACCACTTGCTGAAGCAAACATTATCGGCCGCGCTATCGGTATGGCCATTCGTGGAATCAAGCCGGTTGTTGAAATCCAGTTCTTCGATTACATCTGGACTGCTTACATGCAATTAAAAAACGAGATGTCGACACTTCGATACCGCTCTGGTGGTGACTTTAAATGTCCAATGGTCGTTCGTGTTCCAATCGGAGGATATCTAAAAGGTGGAGCGATTTATCACTCTCAATCAGGTGAATCACTTTTCACCCATATCCCTGGAATTCGGGTGGCCTTCCCATCGAATGCTGCTGATGCTGCTGGTTTACTCCGAACAGCAATTAAAGGTGACGATCCGGTTATGTTTTTAGAACACAAACATTTATACTATCAAGGTTATAACCGCACAGCTGATCCGGGAGAGGAGTTCATGATTCCTTTCGGTAAAGCACGTATTGCACGCGAAGGAAAAGATGCGACGATTGTTGCATGGGGTGCGCTTGTTCAGAAATCAATTGAAGCTGCAAAAAAATTAGAAGCTGCAACTGGAAAGTCTGTTGAAGTTATCGATCTTCGTACACTTGCTCCGTACGATTTCGAAGCGATTAAAAAATCAATCACAAAAACTTCACGCTTAATGATTGCTCACGAAGAACATAAAACGTCTGGGTTCGCCGGAGAAATCGCAGCGAGAGTTAACGAAGAATGTTTTGAACTTTTAGATGCACCTATTTTAAGAGTTGGTGCTCTTGATGTTCACTGTGCGTACAACCCAGCACTTGAAGATTTGATTTTACCTCAGGTTAGTCATGTAGAAGAAGTACTGACGAAACTTTTAAAATACTAAACTTTAGGCCCTCTTTAAGAGGGCTTTTTTTGAGGTAATCGTGAAAGATTTATTTAAGCTCCCAGAAAATTTACCAGTTCCCTTAGATGATGGTGGCTGTAACCATCTTCAAAATATCGCCGTACCATCAATTAATTTGATAACAACAAATAACTGCGAAATAAATCTTCACGAACTCGCACAGACACCAACTGTTATTTTCTTCTACCCGCGCACTGGAACACTGACTGATCCAACGGCAGACGGCTGGAATTTAATTCCGGGAGCGAGAGGCTGTACGCCCCAGTCCTGCGGCTTCAGAGACCTTTACAGCGAATTTAAGGAGCTTGGATTTAATGTTTATGGAGCGAGCACGCAGACGACAGAATACCAGCAGGAATTCGTTGAAAGAAACCACATTCCATTTGAAATCATAAGCGACGAAAAATTTCTTATGACAGACAAACTGATCCTTCCGACTTTCGAATTTAATAACCAAAGGCTGATTAAAAGAATGGCCATGATATTAAATCACGGAAAAATCATGAAAGTTTTTTACCCAGTTTTCCCGCCTGATAAAAATGCTGAAGTTGTATTGAATTGGATTCAAAAAGAAAATTAAAAAATTAAAGGGCACAGTTAATGTGCCCTTTAGTAAAGATCTATTTAGTTCCTAAAAATTCTAATGACAAAACTAAGTTTGAGAGCTCATAGAGACTGTTGCTAGAAATGATTTCATGAACCACTCAAAGCGTTAAGCTAACAGTCTGAGTATCATTAGCGAGCTCTTTTTTACCTTTTCCCAAAAGGCACTTCTCAATGCTTGTATTATTAAGCAGCATGCAATTAAATAAAAAAAAACTAAACTATGTACAGGTGCAGGTTCATCAGGATTCAGTAAGAATTTGCAATGGAAGAAAAGTATCCTTAAGCTAATCTTAAATTTATATTCCCCAGAGAATACGCTATGTTTGTTTACTATTTAAGAGATTTTGAGGTTGATTTGGCCAACATATTACTCATTGAAGATGAAGAAAATTCTAGAAAATTTCTGCATGAAAGTATTTCATGTTACGGCAACGTATCGTCTGTCGGTGCACTTGATGAAATGGACACGCATATTCTTAAACATAAATATGATCTGATCATTGCTGATTTTTATTTAAAAGATAAGAACTGTTTTCAGATTCTTTCTGATTACAGATATCAATTAGGGCCAGTGCCTCTAATTTTAATTTCCGGAAGACCCTCAGTTGAAATGCTTACACAGGCAATCGAAGAAAAAGTATATGCCTTCATTGAAAAACCAGTCGACATCAAAAAGCTGAAAAGAAAAATTGAAACATTCTACACTTTCAATCCAGATTTCGTCATCAATGGAGCGAAGTTGATTTTATTTCAGGACGACTGGAGTGTTAAAGTCGACGACAACCTTACTGAGTTGACTGAAACAGAGTTTAAGATCCTTCGTTATCTTTTAGAGCGTGAAAACCAGGTTATTGACCGTCAGGAGCTGATTCAATATCTGTGGGGCAATTCAAAATTTTCCAGAAATAAACTTGATACACACTTAACTAATCTGAAAAATAAACTTCCGTTTATTAAAAAACATTTACATACAATTCCAAGAGTTGGCTTCAAGCTTAAATAATGGAAGGCAATCTCAAATACAAAAAAGCATTAATCATTATTGTATGCGGTATTATTACCCAGTTGATAGTTCTGCCATTTTTTGAAGTCGTGGCGCTTAGGCCGGGAATATTTCAATCATATGTCATTACAAAATTTGTTCTCATTACTTACTTTTTATTTTTCTTATCCATGCTTCATTTTCGACGTTACCCTAAGGCCTGGATTCCTCTGTTTTATATAGGCAGTTATAGTTTTGTTTTGTCCGGCCAGTTTTTTCACTTCGGTTACCATTTCGCAGTTATCGAGTTCATGTTTATTTGTGCCATTACTTTTGAAGGTTTTTCCTTCATGTCCACATGGCTTATGGTTTTATATATTCTTGAGTATTATTTTTATTCTCTGGGCAGTGTGATAGCAATCAATCCCTATTATCATTTCATTATTCTGAATGCTCTTTTGTTTTCATGGCTCATCAGTATCTTTCTTGAGCGCCATGTAAGCAGAGTAAAGCATAAGCAGGGCTTTCTCGACCGTAAATTGCGCTATAAAGGTATTAAGACTGATTTATTGCTTCATGATGTAAAGAACCAGCTTCAGCCTTTAATTTTTGAATACTCTCAGGATTATCGCTTCCAGGATATTTTAAAAACAATCCAATCGTTCAATTCATTTCATGAAAATCATGAAGTCACTTTCGACCAGATTGTTGATCACACCAAAACAAAATTTAAAATTGAAGGCATTGTCGAATTAACAGGGACAAATGACTTCTTCATCGATCAGATGGACCTGCAGACAATTTTAAGTAACCTGATGATCAATTCAAAAAAAGCGGCTTTACTTCACATAATAGATTTAAAAATGCTTATTCATGTTACGAACAATGGCTTTGTTTACGAAGATAATGCCGGAGGCTTTACAGAAGAGCAGTTTAAATTCTTTAGTCAAAAAGAAATCCAGCCGTATCCCGGCCATGAAAAAAATGGATTAGGCATTTTGTTGATAAAAAAACTTGTAGAGTATCAAGGTGGAAAATTTGTGATTAAAAAAATTCCAAACGGTGCTAGATTCGAAATTAAATATTAAAAGCAGTTGATTGCATAAAATTCATAATTATCATTAACGAAGGTCACAAGGCAGGTCTGGCCTGTAACCCTTTTGTTGTAAACATTTTGTAGATTTACTTTAGCCTTCATTAATCTAAATTCCTTGTTGTCAGTTTCAACTTCTTCTACATTTTTGATTTTTATACAGACTTTAAAGTTACCGGTTAAGTTTTTTTCTCTTTCAGATTGAGATTCGGAGGGAATTGTACTGGAGTCATGGCAGTATTCGTATGGAGAAAAATCAGGATCAAGACAGCTGCACATTTACTTTTTGAATGTTTGAGCATCATCAAGCACCAGATGGCCGCAATCAAAAACAGAGATGAGCTGGTAAAGCTTCCGTTGAGAAATTTAGCACTGTAATGAATTATGAGTACAAATATTCTTATGATTGGTTCTGCCCAATTTAATGGAATCAACCAGAATGTGGCCAGAAATAAAAGTAGCACTGGAAAGATGAAAGTGAAAAGAAAACTTAAAAGAAGACCGACAGGAATTGAGATCAAAGACACTTTCTCACCCATAAAAAGTGCGAGGATGAGGTGAGTTGAAAATAATCCTAAGATTAAAATAATTTTAGAGAAATTCCTCAATGAAAAAAATGTTCCTAGAAAAATAAAACTATAGATAAAACCTAAGGGAGATCGTGAGAATCCACCAATAAGAATCGAGATAAAAAAAGTCAGCATGAAAATGTGTTCGACGGAGAGTTTAAGTTTTGAAAGGAATTTGAACTGGGAAAATATTCTCAATATTGAAAGCCGTTTAATAGCATCAAATGATGGTAAGAAAAAGGCTATGGACAAAAATGCAATGTTGGAGAGTCGTTTGAGGCGTTTTGATTTAATCCTCTTCAGAAAAAAACCTATGAAAAGAAGTATTCCTGACAAATGAATACCCGATGGAGATAAAAGAAAAGAAAGATTATCTTTTTTGAAGGCATTTTTTGTATAAGGAGAAATTCCATTCTTATCCCCGGTTATAAAACTGAAAAGTATCGCTGCATTTTCCGGTCTGTCAAAACGATCTCTGATCTTTTGTCTGTAAGATATGAGGAAGTCGGGTATTCTTTTAGTTGCCGGCCTGATCTTCTGCCGGCCTTCCTGGATGGTGATTCCAAGTAAAAGGGCGCTCAGAAGACTTATTAATATGAAAAATTTCATAGCTAACTCATTGAAAAAGGCCATGCTTCACAAAAGACTTAACTCTTCGAGAGTTAAGGGTTAAATACTTAGCAATGCTAGATATATGACGTCTTCATCGTCAGTTTTTCATCAGGTTTAATATGAGTTTACAGACCAAAGGATATGAACAGGATTACGCAAGATTTTTTGCAGAAGACGATTTGCAGGGAAATGCGTTTTACTTAAATCAACTTCCAATAACTCAAGTGGAATGCATTTTAAAAATCAAAAGCAATGTGTTGCTTTCAGGTCTTCCATATTTTGTCGGTGCCTTTAACTATCTCGGATCAAAATTAGACTACAAAGAATTATCTGCAAATGAAGGTGTGAACTTTAAAAAAGGGCACACGATTTCTTTCAACTTGCCTTTCGCCCTTGCTTTAAGCGGTGAGAGAGTTGCACTTAATCTTCTTCAACAGTCCACACGGATTTCGACTTTTACCCAACAGTTTGTAAAAGCTGCCGAAGGATCAAATACAAAAATTCTTGATACGAGAAAAACAACTCCTGGTTTAAGAATACTGGAGAAATATGCAGTGCGAGTGGGGGGAGCACATAATCATCGTTTCTCGCAGGCCGATGTATGGATGATTAAAGATAATCATAAAACTTTTTTCGGTGGATTAGAACCAGCATGGAAATATTTTCAGTCAATGCAGACATTTTATCAAAACACAATTGTTGAAATTCATTCTCTAGATGAATTAAAACAAGCATTCGAGTTAGGTGTTAAGCACATGATGCTCGATAATTTTTCTCCGGCCGATATCGTCACTGCTATAGCGATAAAAAAAGCTGGAGTTACATATGAAGTTTCTGGTGGAGTAAAACTCGACAACATAAAAGATTTTTTAATTGAAGGAGTCGATGCAATCAGCATCGGTGCTCTTACTCATAGTGCTCCTCATATCGACTTATCGATGAAGATTGTGCCACCTAACAAAAATACAAGCTGGCTCAAATGAATTTTGAATTTGATGTTTTAATTATCGGAACGGGGATCGCAGGACTTTCTGCAGCAGCAGGATTAGCTGAACGCGGACTAAAAGTGGCGATTGTGACTCGTGAGAAGGATCCAGCAATCACCAACACAGTGTGGGCACAAGGTGGAATCATTTACGCTAAAGGGTCAGAAGAGTCTCTAGTTGAAGACATTATGAAAGCAAGCTCTGGGACTTCTTCTCTTGAAGCGGCCAGGCTTGTTGCTTATGAATCGAGTGAGATTTTAGAAGACCTTTTAATTCATAAAGCGCATTCAAATTTTGAACGCGACGAAAGTGGTGAGCTTTTATTTACGAAAGAAGCGGCCCACTCGCAACCAAGAATTCTTTACCGTGGTGACTACACTGGAAAAGATATTCAAATTACTCTATTAAATTATTTAAGAGATAATTTTGGGAATGTAAATTTTCTTACTTCACATACAGCAATCGATCTTCTCACTGCTCTTCATCATGGTGTGAAAATTCAGCAGCGCTATGAAGAAAATAAAGTATTGGGTGCATACATTTTCAATCAAGAGACAAAACAAGTTGAAAAGATACTGGCAAAATACACAGTTCTTGCGACTGGTGGTATCGGTGCACTTTACCTTCACCATACTAATTCAGAAGGTGCTCGTGGTGACGGACATGCAATGGCCAAAAGAGCTGGTGCAGTTTTAACTGATTTAGAATTTATTCAATTTCATCCAACAAGTTTTTACGGTGGAGCCACTCAGAGAAGATTTCTTGTGAGTGAAGCTGTCCGTGGAGAGGGTGGACTTCTTATCAACTCTTTAGGCAAACGTTTCATGGCCAAATACCATCCAGACATGGAGCTTGCTCCACGTGATGTTGTTGCTCGTGCGATCGCTGAAGAAATTATTGAAACACAAAGTGACTGCGTGTATTTAGATATTACTCACAAAGATCCTGAATGGATTAAAAATCGTTTTCCTACAATCTACAAACATTGCCTGGAGCATGGAGTTGATATGTGCACGGAGCGTATTCCTGTCGTCCCAGCTGCTCACTATACTTGTGGTGGAGTGAAGACAGATCTTAAAGGGCAAACAACTCTTAAAAATTTATATGCTGTTGGTGAAGTTGCTTGTACTGGTCTTCACGGTGCAAACCGTTTAGCTTCGACATCACTTCTTGAAGGAATGACATTTGGGCATTTTGCAGCTCTCGATATTTTAAAAAATGTTGATAAAGAAGTAATATATTCGAGCGACATGATTAAGAACTGGGTTGATGGAACTGAAGAAGTTGATACAGCTCTTATTCATCAGGATTGGATGACGTTAAAACAAACAATGTGGAACTATGTTGGTCTAACAAGATCAAAAGATCGTCTGTCTCGTGCAGAGGCCATGTTCAACGAACTCTCTGATGAAATCAATCGTTTTTATAAAGACGCATGTCTGGTTGATAATTTAATTGGTCTAAGAAATGCCGTTGAAGTCGGACAACAGGTTCTTTTAGCATCAAAAAGAAATACCCAATCTGTTGGATGCTTTTATCGTAAGTCATAGTTGAAAAAGAATGAGCTCCAAAAGTATTGGAGCTCAGTGATAGAGTGTGACCCTTAAACCTAATAATCCTTCATCAAGTTTAAGTTATAGATAATTCCCTCTGCGTTTCTGTGAAAAGAGATGGAGAGATCCTTGAGGGATGTACGTGATGCCTCTCATATTTTAAAATCAAAATTAAAAAGATAGTTTAAGTGATTACATTAATGCTCGTGCTGATTCTGAGAGAGTTAGAAATTCAGCTAAACATGTAATCGTGTGGCTTCCAGTGCCTGAGGACTCGTATGATTTACTGTCCTTGTGGTCCGATGAAGTCAGCTCAGAGTCCTTCATGCTAGATAATCCCCACATGCAATTTTCCCAAGACGTTGATTCAAAATTGCAGTCAGTAAATTTAGAGAATTGGAACTTGCAATTAATAAACAGACAGTTAATGAAGATGCAATTTTCGACTGTTGAACCAAAAAACGTGCAATTATAAAAGATTACATCCTCATATACCATTTCCGATAGCTTGCTTCCTGATACCGTAACTCCTTCGTAAGTCACTGAATTAACATCCATATTTTCAAATGTTTGATATGATTCTTCCCCAAGAGTTAACTTTTTTTCTAGGTATAAGTCTTCGATAAAATAAGTTAACGTTTGCATATCAGATCCCCTTTTAAAGCTTCCTGGCCGCGTTTCCTGCCCTCAGAATATCAAATTAGACCTATTGCGTCAAGTAATATAATTGCATCAAGTAATTATCTTGCAATCCGATAATGCTTTTAGTGGTTTAGGGCAGGAGAAAAATTGCATGGCAGAATTCAAGAAAAATAAAGTTGAAATGTTTCTAGGGGTTACGAGAAAGTACATGCAAGTACGCGGTGCTATGAGCCAAAAAGAGCTCGCAGAGCAGACGGATGTAGGTATTTCTACAATGAGTCGTTTTCTCTCTCAGAAGAGTACGGAGTTAAATCCTCAGCTCATTGCTAAAATAACAGCTAAATTGAATATTCCTCTCCATGAGATGATTGATTTTGTCGAAGAGGACTTTGCAGACAGATTTATAAGACTTGTGAAGTTTTATAAAGATGAGCTTAAAGAAGAAGATATAGATGCCACAGAATTAAAAGACTCTGCACCGGATGCGGCCACTCAGAAAAATGAAAATACAGGTGAGCGAAGAACTACTGAAGAGAGAAGAGATAAAACTGTAGATATAAAAATAGAAGAAGTGAAGCCAACAACTGCGAAAGATAGATCAGATAAAAGTATCAGGGAAAAACTGGAAAGCTTAACTCCCAGACAGAGAGCTTTCATGACTGAGTTCTTGAATTTGAAATTAGAAGAAAGAGATTTGATTGTGGATCTCGGAAACAACATGTTTCACTATTTTAAAATGAAAGGTATGGATTTATGAAAAACATTCGCACAGCTTTAATTACAATATGTATGCTACCGGTTGTGGCGAGTGCAACTCCGCAGAAAATCGAAATGGTTTTTTTGTCTCCTGAAAAAGTTTCAATGATTATTGAGCTGTTGGATAAATATCAGGTCATGAAGATGTCTTCTCATTTATCACAGAATGATATGGATAATTGCCTGCCGATGGGGGATGGATGTTTTAATCCTCAGTATGGGTATATTGAAAAGAAATTTGAAGCACCCAAAAATGAAGCAACTGTGCTTGAAGATAAAAAATTTGAGCTTAAAACTTTTAATGCCGTTGATACCAGCATGATCAATTGTGATAAAAATAATTACTTTGATATTTTCTGTGGGAAAGAGACTGCTAATGCGGCTCCTTCAGAATTAGAAATCTGGTTTGATATCTCTTCATCGTTAAGAACCGTCGATTATAATAAAGATCCAGATCAGTGCGCGAGAAGGAGCTTTATGGAAAAAGTCATGGCGTCCTGTAAAAGCAAAGTGAATGTTTCAATATACAATACCTCTCTTAAACAAATTGGTGATCACTCGAATGTTTGTATGGCCTATGGAATGAATGATGAAGCGAAGCTTGTGAAATGGATGAAGGATTCAAAGGCAAGACATTTACTGCTTGTGACAGATATTGATGAGATGTCAGTTGAGATGCGCGATTTTTTATCTAGCAACGGCGCAAAAATGACAGGTGATGGCACCAAAGCTTTTACTTCGAAAGATCTAATTGACTATGCAAAGGAATTTACTAAAATGTGCAGATAATGCATAAACTTTTTTCTAATCTCGTCATATGGTCAGAATCCCAATACTCACACCTTCCATGGCGTGAGAAGCGTACTCTTTATAAAACATTAGTTTCGGAAATCATGCTTCAACAGACGACTGTCGGAACAGTGTTAAATCACTTTGAAAGATTTCTCGTCGAGTACCCAACAATTTTTGATCTGGCACAAGCGAGTGAAGAGCAAGTTTGTATTTCATGGAAAGGGCTTGGTTACTATCGGCGTGCGAGGAGTCTTCGTAGCGTCGCTATTCAGGTTGTAGAAGAATTTGAAGGTAAAATACCAACAAATCTTAATGATCTTTTAAAACTTAAAGGAATCGGACCGTATACGGCAAATGCAATCGTTTCGATAGGTGCAGATAAAAAGGCACTTGCTGTTGATGCCAACCTTGAGAGAGTGCTGTCGCGCTTTTATGGAGTTGATGTAGAAAAAGGTCCCAAGTTGCAGAAGAAATTATGGAATGATTTTGAACATAAAAAAATCATGGCAGAGATGGATGGAATGAGTGCACGTGCACTCAATGAAGCTATGATGGATCTGGGGCGAATTGTCTGTCAGTCAAGGAAAGCAAGCTGCACACTTTGTCCACTTAAACCCGGGTGCAAAGCTTTTCAGAGCGGTGACCCGCTTCAGTTTCCGGTTGAAAGTAAAAATAAAATTTCAGAAAATTTGTTTATTAAACTCTTACGTGTTGTCGTTACTAATAAAAAGAAAATTCTTGTTTACCAGAAAAGTGCTAAAGAATGGCTTGCTGGCCAGTGGGAATTGCCAACATTTGTCCTGGAAACGAACGATCAAAAATTGAAGCAGTATCCGACCATAAAAATTAAACAAAATTTCGAGAAGCTACCTTATCTAAAAACTGGAATTACTAAGTATGACATTCATAATTATATTCTTGAAATGTCACTGGAAGAATTCGAAAAACTGACAAAGAGAATTGATGTTGACTATATATTCAAGACAAATGATATGAAGTTGAACATGTCTACGGCCACACAGAAAGTCTTTAAGACACTGGCAAAAAATAGTCAGGTATGTTAGTTTATGAGTTTCCTTCTTCTGCCGATAAGTGAATATGAAGCAGATTTTAATTATTGAAAATGACGAGACATTAAGAAAAATAATCAAGCTCAATATGATGAAAAATATTGGATGTGATGTGATCGAAATGGCCTCTTCAAGTGAAGCGCTTGATCTGATGAAAATTCTTCCGGAACTGGACTTGATTATCTGTAAAGATGCTATCAAAACAGAAAATGCCGGCGCTAATGTCGCTAACTATCTCAAGAAAGAAAATTTAAAGACACCTGTATTGGTTATTGGAGTTAAAAATTCTGATTATACTCATCTCTATTCAATTGGAGCCAATGCCCCTTGGAAAAGCATTGTAGAGCTGGCCTTTAAAATAATCAACCCGCCAAGTGCTGTAGAAGCTAAAGTAGACACAAGGGAATTTGTCCCTGTTAGTATTCATTATTTTTTGAATATTAACACTATTACCGGATGCGATGTTTATATCAGAGTTAAAAAAAGTGAGTCTGAATTTCAATACGTCAAACGTCTTCATGCCGGAGATACATTTACTCGTGAAGGTATTTTGAAATACCAGGAGAGTGGTCTGAGAGAATTTTATATTCCCAGAGATAGTTTTTCTCAGTTTGTAAATTTTGTAACGGAAGAGTTGGTAAAAAAACTTGAGAGTAAAGATATTAGCGGTTCACAGCGTGTCACATTGTCTTCTGATAGTTACAAAATTACAACAGAAAGAATTCAAAGCATAGGTATTGATGAATATACAGTCGAGTTGGTTGACGAAAGTATCGCTTCAATGACAACTCTTTTGAAAGAACAAAATAGTCTTGTGATGTTTCTTAAATCAATGAAGGCCAATGATTGTTCGTTTGCCTACGCTCATACTTATCTTTGCTGCCTGATTCTTCATAAAGTCATCAACTCATTTGATTGGCAGTCACCTCAGATTAAAGAGAAGCTTACATACATTGCTTACTTTCACGATATTTCACTGCCAAAAAATTCTCTGACTGAAATTAATTCACAGCAGGAGTTGGATGACAGCGGATTATGTACTGAAGATAAAAATGCAGTGACAAATCATGCTTTGCAATCAGCCGCTATCGTTGAAAAGTTTTCGAAAATTCCAACTGGTGTTGGAGCTGTCATTAAAGAGCATCATGGAAATAAAAGTGGAGTTGGGTTTGCTGAAAATCCAAGTCTTGCACTTTTGCCTTTGAGTATGATGTTTATTGTGACTGAAAATTTCGTTGATGAATTTTTAAAGATTGAAGGGGTTCCAAAGAGCGAAGATTTAAAAGTGATTTTTACAAAACTGCAACTGAAGTATACAAAGTCGACTTACGGCCAGACCTTAACGGCCATTCAAAATATGATTCAGAATAAAAAGAAGTAAGTTGAAAAAAAGAACCGAGAGAAGGGATAAGCCGGATCCTGTTTTCAACCATCATTCATCTAGGATCTAAGTTGCCTTAGACCTCGAGCACTCTACCCGCAACCTTCGGAAGTGGCCCTTCCTAGTTTCCTCATTGCTGAAAAAACAACTTTGCCTATTTGAGCTTGCACCACGTAGAGTTTACCTGTTTTCACTACAGCATTACCTGTACATACTTTCTGTTGCACTTGTCCTCACCTCGCGATGGACGGGCGTTACCCGCTACGTTGCCATGTGGTGTCCGGACTTTCCTCCCGTTTTTTTATTGCTAAAAAAACCAGCGATGATTCCCTCTTCTCGGTAGAGGGGTTATCGGCTTTTGGGTGAATTTCGTCAACAGGTTTAGTCGAGGAAAGAGAAGTTTACAGGGACTGGATAGAGTGATTTTAAATTTAAGAAGATGCCTTTAGCATATTTAACTTTAGCGTCGCCTTCTTCACCATTATAGATCTGCAGTGCCTGGAAATAAGTCTCACTCATAGAAGGATGCTTTTCCAGTTTAGAAGCTTTAATATCAGCATAGGCTACATAGGTCTTAAGTAAAATAGCGCCGTAAACCACGGCCGTCTGAACATCTTTTTTGATCTCTTCTTTTGATAAATTATAAAAGTCTTCGTCTGATTCAGGCACGCCTACCTTTACCCAGAGGTTTACCCAGTTTGGGTCTACACATTCCAGAATTTGAGTATTGAAGAATAAAATAGCAGCGTCAGTAGCAGAGTCATTTCCCCGAAAGCCCAGCTGATCGTTGACTTCTTTGAATCCTGAAGAAGTGAATTGAGTGAGCCCTGCTGCATTTGTCGGGCTGACAGCGTCTCTTGTAAATGAAGATTCTTTTTGAATAAGGCCGGTTAATACCCATGGGTCTACTTTAAAACAATTAGAAACTTTAACAACATTAGTGGCTATATCGAAGGCGTCTTCTTTGGAAATTTTGTAATTTGTTTTGATGATGTACTTAACTAAATAATTTATTTCTGGACTGCGCTTCATCATGAAAAAGTTTTTTGAAACTGAATCATTCGGAAGGCGAAATCCTTTTTCGGTTAGGCTACTGTCCAGCAATTCACCAGAGGCCATGGTATTCAAGACAATTAAGGAAAGGATAAATAGGAAGATTCTAAGGTTCACCATAGAAGTGATTTACCCAATGAGAATGAAAATGCCAAGCTAACGTATAATATTTTCCCACGGTAACCTGCTGAAAAGGGCTAATAAATCTTAGCGGTCTCAGGAATGAGCAGTCTGCTGCAGTTAGGACAACATTCTAGGCCTCTTCCTTCTTCGAGAGTGCTTTTCAGAGTTGCATCTGTGGCCATATGGCAGGCAGAGCATTTTTTATCGATTAAATAAGCGACACAACTTTTTGGTTTAAATCTTTTTTCCATGTCGAGATAAAGGGATTTCATGGAGGGATGACAAAGATCCATTAAAGCATCAATTCGTTTTGTTCTGTTTGCGATGATCACTTCTTCACCCGCAACAGTTTTTGCAACTTCATTTTTGATGTCGTCTAAAGTTGCAAGCGAGCCTGCAAAAAAATCATTATTTTCTTTTATAGTATTTAAAATTTTTTCACTTTTTTCGAGATTTTCAAAATAAGTTTTTTCAAGCTTTTCTATTTCATTTTGAATTGTCTGGATTTGATTTTTAAAAGCAGTTTCCTGAGGGAGAGTCGTGGCCATGGCAAGTTGTGCAGTCAGTTTGGTCAATCTTCCCTGCAAATCTTCAATCTGATTTTGTGAATCAGTCAGCTTAAGGTTTTTTTCATCAATTTTAAAATTTTCATTTTGAGTTTGCGATTTTTTACGACGCTCTTCTAAGTCGGATATTCTCTTGTTTTCACTGGCGATCACATCAGCATTTTGCTGATTTTGCTTCTTTAGTGCCTCAATTTCAATTAAATGCCTAAAGCTCTCGAGGAACATGACCGATCCTTCCTTGTTAATGCCATCGGCATTTGAGTATAATGATCATCATATGCGTGGAAATACCTTCGGTAAATTGTTTTCTTTGACGAGCTTTGGTGAGTCTCATGGCACAGCTATGGGAGTTGTGATTGATGGATTGCCTGCGGGATTAAACGTTTCTCTGGATGATCTTCAACGAGAGCTCGATCGCAGAGCACCTGGAAAAATTGCAGGAACAACTTCAAGACTTGAAGATGATAAAGCGATTATTCTTTCCGGTGTTTTTGAGGGTGTAAGTTTAGGAACACCTGTCGCTGTAATTGTTAATAATACCAATCAAAAAAGTACTGACTACGATAAACTAAAGAGTGAACATCGCCCGGGGCATGCCGATAAGACGACAATCATGAAGTACGGTGTACGCGATCACCGAGGTGGCGGACGCTCTTCAGGTAGAGAAACCCTTTCCCGTGTGGTTGCCGGTTATTTTGCAGGTTTAATTATTCCTCAGGTAAAAGTTAGAGCATACGTCAGCTTATTAGGACCATTTGAACATACAGAAATTTTAAAAGATCTTTATTTGGATCTTTCTCCTTACTCGTTTCCTGATACATCGAAAAATGATGAGATCAAAAAATACCTTGAGGAATTGAAATCTCAAGGAGAGTCAGTTGGAGGAAGAGTCAGAATCATTGTGGAGAATTCTCCCGTTGGTCTGGGCGAGCCGGCCTTTGATAAATTAAAAGCTGATTTTGCGAAAGCGCTTCTTTCAATTGGTGCCGTGGTTTCTTTTTCCTACGGTCTCGGCGAAGAGATGGCCTTGATGAAAGGTTCTGCTGTTTCAAGTTATGAAAATGCATTCGGAGGAATGGAAGGCGGAATTTCTAATGGTGAAAAAATGTTGATGACTATAACTTTTAAACCGACATCAACGATCGGTGATAAGGCTAAAGAAGGACGTCATGATCCTTGTATAATTCCCAGGGCCATTCCCGTAGTTGAGGCGATGGTGAAAGTTGTACTGGCCGATCATTATTTAAGACAAAATGCTTATCTGGTTAAATAGATATTTATAAAAGAGAATTGATGAAGACAGAAATTAAAAAAATTGAATTCGAAACCATTGTAGATGAAATCAACAAGCTGCAAACAGATACTGTTTTGATTATTGCTGATCATCAGGTTTGGAGTCTCTACTCTAAAGATTTAAATCTGGAAAAAATTGAAAATAAAAAAGTTCTTTTCTGGAAAGCGTCTGATGGTGAGAAAGTAAAAAATATTACTGACTTCCAGAATGCAGTGGAATTTTTCCTTGAAAAAGGAATTCATAGAAATGCTCATCTTGTCGTTATTGGCGGCGGAGCTACCTCTGACTTCGGTGGATTTGTAGCAGCGACAATTCTTCGCGGGATCCAGTGGAGTGTTGTTCCAACAACTCTTTTATCAATGGTCGATGCAAGTATCGGCGGTAAAGTAGCGATCAACTCAAAGTCTGGAAAAAACCTTCTTGGTGCTTTCCATTTGCCCGCCAATGTATGGATCTGCTCTAAGTTTTTAGAAACTCTTCCATCTGTGGAAAAAAGCAGTGGTATGGGTGAAGTTTTAAAATACTGTTTTCTTGATTACACAATTTACGACATGGTTATCAGAAAGTGTGAAATGTCTGAGATCATCGATGCCTGTGCTAAATTCAAAGAGAAACTGACGAAAGAAGATTTAAAAGAAACAGGAGTGAGAAGAATCTTGAATCTTGGACACTCTTTCGGACATGCAATTGAGTTCATTTACAATATCCCTCACGGCGAAGCTGTCATGTGGGGAATGGCGTTGATCTTTAAATTGTTTGGAACTGAGAAAAATATTAACGACATTACAGCTCTTAAAAAATCTCTGGAAATTCCGGGAGAACAGTCACCATGGTTCAATAAAGAATTTCCGATTGATAAAATCATGATGTATCTTTCAAAAGATAAAAAGATCAGTGCCCTGAGCTCCATTGATCTGGTCCTGATTAAAGACATCGGCAATGCTGAAGTTGAAACAATCTCTTTCGAAAAAATTCAAGAAGTCATGGAAGCAAATAAAGATGAGCTCAAAAAATTCACTCTATAAACCTTATATTATTGAATTGCTCAAATCTTTTGATAAAGAAATTGCTTTGCCATCAAGTAAGTCCCACTCTAATCGCGCTTTAATTTTAGGAGCGATCAGGGGGGAGGGGTTCAAAATCCATAATGTTTCAAGTTCTACGGACGTTACAAATATGGTGACGGTCTTCAAGAAAATTGGTCTCAAAATGAAGATCAATGGAACGACTATTATTTTTGAAAATTCATTTCCTGAATGCGAAAAAGATTCAGCATGTGAAGTCATCAATCTGCATACGGGAGATGGCGGAACAACTAATAGATTTTTGATTGCACTTTTATCGCGTGGAAAAAAAGAATATCACTTGTTTCCGACTGAAAAAATGAGTGAGAGACCGATTGAGGATCTCATTAATCCGCTTAAAAAATTAAGTGTGTACATCAACTTCAATCCGGAAAGCGAACAGGATAAAAAAGCCTGGATCGTCTTGAGGGGGCCGGCTTCACTTTACAATACAACTAAACTGGAAATTGACTGTGAGAAGAGCACACAGTTTGCGACAGCCTTGATGCTGGCCTTTTCCAATCGTCCGCTCCAATTTGAATTCATAAATCTTCATTCTTCTGAATCTTATTTAAAAATGACTACTCAGGTGATTAAAAAATCGCTTGAAAGCAATAGCTACACTGTGCCTGTAGATTTTAGTTCGTTGGGGTATCCGGCAGCACTGGCAGCACTTATGGGCCGTGTTTTGATTAAAAATTGTACTGAGATCGATTTATTGCAGGCTGATTCCATACTGATTGAAATGCTAAAAAATAGCGGCGCTCATAGATCACTTTCTAATAATGGACTTGAAATAAAAAAAGGTACAGAGCTGAAGCCTCTCACATTTAATGTTTCAAATGCCCCTGATTTATTTCCCACTCTAGTTTTTCTTGCTGCTCACATTGAAGGCGAAAGCAGTTTTTCAGATTTAAGTGTTCTGCAGTTTAAAGAAAGTAACAGACTGATGCAAATGATCAGCATTCTAAAAGCTTTGGGTGTCCAGTTGTTTTATGACCAGGATAGTAATATTTTAAAAATTATCGGCAAAGCAAATTTTAAATATAAAGCGGCAGTCATTCATCCTGCGAGAGATCATCGCATTGTGATGTCAGCAGCACTTTTCATGGCGAAGAATTCTGGCGGAGAACTTTATGAAGTCGACTGTGTAGAAAAATCTTTCCCTGGCTTTTTAACGTTGCTAGAATAAACCAAAGAACTATCAAGAGGTTTATTATGAAAAAAATTATCCTATTAGCTGCAATTTCATTTTCATCATCAATTTTCGCGGCCAGCGTACAGTGGAGCGATCTTGAGCAATATAATGGATACAAAATTACGCAAAAGCTTGTTTTTGAAAACGGTGTAACACTTCCAGCTGGCGATGTTTATGAATTGAATGAAATCGAAGCGCTCAGCATTCCTGGCTACCCGATGATGCTTTACGGATTCCATAAAAAAAACTGTACAACACCAGATCAGACAGCTGATATATCTATCGTTGAAGTTCCAGGGCAGGATTGGGACGTAGAAGTTGGAATCCAGCTTGAAGAAGGTTGTAACCTTGGCGTTTATCTTGAAGTAAAGGATTTATACAGCGGCAGTACTTTCGGAGAATAAAATTATTTTTGTATTTGAGCTTTCATTAAACGTGCAAGCTCGAATACATCAGTGCATCTGAAGTAGTCATTCCCCACACCACGTCCGATTGGGCGAAGTTTTTGAGTCACAATTTTTCCATCTTCCAGTATTTCTTCAGCGATATGCACTTTTACCACTTCACCGGTAATGATGGAGCCACATCCAGGCTGATCTCCATAACTTAAATGATCGCGGTAAATACATTCAAAGTGAATCAGGCTTTCCTTCATTCTACGTGCTTTGATTTTTTCCGAAGCAATAGGCGTGAGTCCTGCAAAAAGAAACTCATCATCGCCATATGGCAACTCCATTGAGGTCTTATTAACTTTCTCAACGATGCTTTCACTCAGGATATTAATAACAAATTCTTTTTCACGAAAAATATTTCGTGGAGTGTCCTTCATAGTGCCGGTACTTGATTTAATCATGGGAGAAAAAGCAATGATCATCGGTTTTGCCGAAACTGCGGTGAAGAATGAAAATGGTGCCAGGTTATTTGTTCCGTCTTCATTAAGAGTTGATACAACCGCGATAGGACGCGGAAGAATTGACCCGATCAGGAATTTATAATTATCTGTAAACGCACCGTCTGTATCAAATGATTTCATGGCCACTTTAAACCTCCAAAGTCTCTAATAAAGTTCTATCAGAGTATGATTTTTTTGACTATACTTTAACAAGAAAGATCCGGGAGAATCATGTCCTTTTTTAGAGTTGTGTTTAAATCGCTTATTTTTATACCAGCTGTGATGCTTTATCTGGCAGTAGCGGCTATTATACTTGCATTCCATGGCTTCAGCTTCTCAAAGGCCAGACCTGTTTTAATCATGCTCATATCGGTTACCAGCAAGGCCGGACTTATTCTGTTTGGAGTTGAAGTCCGAAAAAATTTTGATGCTCAAAGAATGGAAAAAAATTATCTCATCGTTTCCAATCATCTTTCATACCTCGACATTATGATTATCAGCTCATTTTTTCCAACCTGCTTTGTAACTTCAAATGAAATGAAAGAAACTCCACTTTTAGGCCAGTTGTGCCTGCTGGGCGGATGTCTTTTTGTTGAAAGAAGGAAAAGATCCGGAATTACCGGAGAAATTGCAGAGCTCGGTGGTGCACTGGCCAGTGGACTCAATGTTGTCGTTTTTCCTGAAGCCAAAAGCAATAATGGTGAACAGGTTCTACGCTTCAGAAGACCTCTTTTTCAATCAGCTATTATCTCACAAAAAAATGTTCTTCCGATTTGTCTGAATTACAGGACGCTTGATGGTGAAAAAATCTCTCTGAGAAACCGCGACTCAGTTTTCTGGTATGGAGACATGCCTTTTTTAAATCATGCCCTCAATTTATTTTCACATAAAAAAATCGTGGCGGAATTGTCTGTGATGAAAAGTTTAAATACTTCAGAGTTTGCAGATAAAAATGAACTGGCGGATAAGTCCTATGAAATCGTAAGCAACGAGTTTGAACTCATTACTCACGTTCATTAATTTATAGCCATGATTTCCAGTAATTTTTATTTTCATTATTGCTGAACCATTCACTCGGAATCAGCGGTTTTTTTGCATCAATCATCACTGCAAATTCATCAGTACGTGTTTTGGCCACGCTATTTTTAAAGGCCTTGGGATGTGGCCCGTGGTGAATCCCTTGAGGGTGAAATGTTAAAGCGCCGGCATCAATATTATCGCGTGAGAAAAAATCTCCCTGATGATAAAAAAGTACTTCATCAAAATCGATATTTGAATGATAGAAAGGAACTTTTAAAGCACCCGACTCAGTTTCTTCAAGCGGTCTTTCAACGAATGAGCACACAACAAAATTTTTCGCTACAAATGTCGTGTGAACACTTGGAGGCATGTGGTAGCGGTGGCTTGTTACCGGACAGAAATCATAAATTGAAAGTTTGAACGGGTAAACTGAGCCTTTCCAGCCTGAAACAGTCAGCGGATTGTGCGGGTAAGTTACAGTCGTAATTTTTCCCAGACGCTTGATTTCTATTTTGTATTCTTTTTTATCCTGCTCAGTTCCATGAGCTGCAGATGGAGTCATAATCGCAGTCTGATCATAAAGAGCATTCGGTCCCAGCATGCCGCGGTCAGGTTGTTCAAATTCTGATCTAGACTCAACTTTTAATATTTTCGTTTCCGTTGTAAGGTATAATTTATAAGTTGTTCCACGGGGGATAACGATATAATCACCCTTGATATAATCTAGAGCACCATAGCTTGTTTCAAGCCTTCCGGTTCCATCGTGAATGAAATACATTTCATCAAAGTCAGCACTACGATAAAAATTTTCAAATGACTTATTGTAGTGGCCAATATTGATCACAACATCTTCATTTAAAAGAATAGTCTGAAACTGATTTTTTTTGAGACCATCATTAAACATCGGCGGTTGTGACTGAGGCTTAAGATCACCTTCAATATTTGTCCATGCAACCGGTGCTTTAGAATGATACAAATGAGAAACTCTTCCGAAAAATCCGTTTCTTCCATGCTCTTCTTCGAAGTGCCCTTCAGGAATTTTTACGTGAGCTTGTTTTGTAACAAGACCTGATGACTTAAAATTTTCCATATAAGATCCTTTTACTTAACTTTATTTCCAACTTTATTAATTAATTTTCCGATCTTTTCAATTTCCAGCTCGATAACATCACCTGATTTGATCCATTGATCAAGTTCAAGTCCGCATCCTGTTCCTACGGTTCCTGAGCCGAAAAAATCTCCAGCGAGAATCCATTCATCACGGGAAGCATGCTCAAGCATTTGCGCCCATGTAAAATGGGAATCTCCTGACTGACCTCTCGACCATTCCTTGCCGTTGATCTTTGCCGTCATGAGAAGATTTGGTTCAGATGATCCAAGTTCATCAACTGTCACGATCACAGGCCCGATGACTGAACAAAAATCTTTTGCTTTTGCCGGCCCAAGTCTTACTGTCATTTCTTTTCGTTGAATATCACGTGCAGAAACATCGTTCAGGATCGTAAACCCAAAAATATGTTTAAGAGCATCTTTCTCTTTAATGTTGTAGCCATCAAGACCAATGACCATTCCCAGTTCAAGCTCGTAGTCGAGTTGATCTGTATATGAAGGCCAGAGAATTTCTTCTCCATTGCCAATGAATCCTGCTGTGGCACCCTTGTAATAAACAGGAAGTTCAAACCACGCTGGAGGAATAGGTTCGTTTCTTTTTTTGAATCCAGTGGCCACATGTTTTTCATGAGCAAAAAAATCACGGTATGTTTCAATTTTATCAATCGGAGTTGTAAGTGAAACATTTTTTGAAAGATCAATAAGAAATTTCGTTCCGTCTTTCATTTCGGTTGTTCCGCACTTCTCAAAAAACAGCATCAGTCCGAAGGCTTCATGAAGAATTTCAAGCGGATTTTCTCTCAGGCGTAGAAGCTGGTTAAGTGAAGAAGGGCAGTGAGTATTGGCACGTTCACGCGGGTTAAAACGATTTTCTCTCTCGAAGTTGCAAGCATAAGCAAGGTTAGGATCAAGAATTGTTTTATTGTCGATCAGGATTCCCAGGCGTTTTTCAGTTCCAAGAGGGTGACGGTGTAAATAGGTTACGATTTTCATGTTATGGTCTCCCGAAGCGATTATTGTATTCAGGAAGTATCTCTTCCATCGCTCTAAAGAAGTGACTCATTTCTCTTTTTGTTCCAAGAGACACGCGAACATATTCAGGCATTTCATTGGCCTTCAGCTGACGGATGATGACACCATGATTAAGTAAAGCTTCATACATATGGCCGGAAGCTGCATCTGATCCTGTCTTGAATGCAATAAAGTTTGCAACAGACTTGATTGGATTAAATTCATGCTTTGTTAAAAAAGCAAAAGTTTCTTTATAGCGTCTGTCATTGTTAACAATTGTTCTTCTTAAATGCGGTTTATCGTGAATTGCACCAGCGGCTCCCATTTGAGCAATCAGTCCTGGTTCAAAAGGAAGTTTTACTTTTGAAAGGTTGCTGATTAAGTCTTCGTGTCCGAATCCATAACCAATACGAATTCCTGAGAGACCATACGCTTTAGAAAAAGTTCTAAGCGTTAAAACATTGTCATAACGATAGTCCATTGAGTTGGGATAATCATCATGTCCATTTGCAAATTCAAAATAGGCTTCATCTAAAATCACCAGAACATGATTTGGAACTTTCGACATTAAAAAATCAAATTCAGTTTTATTGATATAAGTTCCTGTCGGATTATTCGGATTGCAAATATAAATGACTTTAGTTTTTTTCGTAATGCTTTTAGCAAGAGCTTCAACATCAAAGCGATAATCTTTTGTCAAAGGAGTAGTTTTTAAATTTGCTCCCACACTTCGCATGATAATGCTAAACCCGATAAAAGTATTCTGGCTTGTAAGTACTTCCTGCCCTGGAGAAATAAAAGCGCGTGCAATATAGGCCATGATTCCTTCAGAGCCATTTCCTAAAATAATATTTTCGTTTTTTAATTTATATAATTTCGAGAGAGCTTTTTTAACCATGTAAGCGTTCATGTCAGGATAGCGGTGAACATCCCAAAGCGCATTCGTCATAGTTTTGATGGCATACGGAGAAGGACCTAGAGGATTTTCGTTGCTCGCCAGTTTCGAGATTCTTGTCAGACCTTTTTCACGAATAAGTTCATCAATCGGCTTACCTGCCTGATAAACCTGTAGACTACGAACATAGTCGGGTACTAGCGTTTGAATTTGATCAGAAATTTCCGACATAACAATATTTCCATAAAAAAATGTAGAATAGGCTGTAGATTATGAAGATACCAAGTTTCTCTCACACAGGCAAAAAATGAGTCAATTCGATCAATCCCACTTGGCAGTCATGGAGCAGGGAATTCTCTGTTTTAACGCTCAGAAATATTGGGAATGCCATGAAGACTTAGAACACCATTGGTTAGAAGAGCCAGGACCGCTTCGAAATGTTTATTGGGCAGTGATTCAGGTTGCGGCCGCGATGATTCATTATCGTGAAAGTAATCTTACAGGTGCGCGCGGTTTAATTTTCAAGGCCAAGCAGAAGTTTGACCGCTGTGAACAGTTCAAGATTGAAAGCGATCTTCTGCGTTCTGAACTTCAATGGGATGAACTGAAAAAAATGGTAAGAGCAGTGCCTCCGACCGAAGAATCTAAATTAGAAGACTTTGCAAAATTATATGAATTTCGTTTTAAGGATCCAAGTTTATGGAAATGGAAGAAGTAAGAAAAATTCTGGTTAAATTCCCGAGAGCAATGAATGATGTAATCAACTGCTTTCCTTTTATCGTGACACTGAGTGAAGAGTTTCCGAAATCGGAAATCAATATCATTGTCGAAGAAGGATGCTCGCTGGCACTTAATTACATTCCCTTTAAAATAAAAGTTTATGAAAGACCGAAGACTAAACTTACATTAATTGAAACTCATCATTACTGTGCAAATATGCATGACATTTTTAATATCGATCTTTATTTCGATCTGGAAAATACATTGAACTCTGCTTTTATGGGATTCAATTTTCGCGCGAAAGAAAGAGTGGGGTATGAAGTTAAATGGAATAAGTATCTGCTGACAAAAAAATTCCCTGATCAACCGAATCTGTCAGTGGAAAAAAAGGCAATGAAGCTACTTGAACTTTATCTTAATAAAAATTTGAGTGATGTGAGGATTTCAAAAACCCGCGAAACAGGTCAGCCAGTTGCGAATATCGAAAAATTATTCCAGGAACCGGAGCAACCGAAATTTATCATGATTATGCTTGATAACTTTGCCAACGTTTCAAAGCAGATTGAGATGTGGAAAAAATTCTTTGATAGTTTTCAGAAGCAAAAATTTGCTATCTGGTCGATGGAAGATGAAGGAGGAATTTCTGATTTATTTGCCAGTATCGATCTAGGCCACAATGATTTATATATGCAAAGAGGATCAGACAGCAAGGAGATGATTTATCTTTTCTCAAAAATGAAAGGTATCATTGTTAATAATCTTTGGGCCGAAGGTATCTGTAATTATATCGGCGTAGACAGTATTTCTTTTTTAGATTCTAAGGCGGACTGGCCGAATTATGATTATTTTCGTTATAGACCGCAGCGAGTGGTTTTTTCTCCGGAAGGTCTGATCAAGTATTATTTCCTGGATGAAGTGCGGGAGTGGGGAGAAATGAACCAGGTTGTTGATCAGATCCACTTGAATTTCAAACTGTAGGAGACCTTATGAAAAAATTATTATGTATGGCCATGGCTCTACTGTCTTTAACATCTTTTGCTGATGATATGAAAGGAAAGCTGAGCATTACTCCAATTGTCGGATTAGAGCGCGTTCAAAAATTTCAGCCGACGCCTTATATGAAAACTAGGGTGATTTACGGCGCAAGATTAGTATATAAATTTCCGATTTCTGCATTGGAAGTTGAATACACTCATGCGCAGGATACAAACAACGATGTAGCCTCCAATACTTCTTATAAAGACAGTGAAGACAAACTTCGCTTAGGTCTTCGCGGAGAAGGAGCTCTTACAAGTTTTTCAAGTGTGTATCTTCGCGGCGGTGCTCAGTGCAGAAAAAATGAACAGACAAAAACTGTAGGAAGTGCAGCTTCAACAACTTCCAATAGCAGTAAAGTTCAGCCTTATGTGGGTACAGGTCTTACGATCCACGTCTCGCAATTTTTTGCTTTAACAGCAGAAATACTTGCGACTTATACACCAACAGACAAACCAAACTTAAAAGATTATGAACTGCAACCGACTCTTGGAATTAATGTACGCTTTTAAAAAAGACAAGGACCCCTGTGATGCGGGGCCCTTGAAGACGTGTGTGGAGATAAAAGGAAATGATTATCTAAGGTTGATTACTATTCTTTCAATGTCGATCATTCCCATTCTAACTGATAGATTAAGTTCTGAAAGTCTTGCAAAATTCACTGATGATAAAATAATTCTTTGAACTCCCGGTTGCATAATTTGTTGTGCTCCACAATTCATGTTCAACTGGCCTTGAACAAGCTGACATAAGCTCAATCTTGTCCCGTAGTCTGATCCTCTCATCGTGATTTCTACCGAATTAACAATTCTATTATTTTGTCTTGGATCAATTCTTAGTAATTGTTTAAGTGCTACTCCTGAAGTTTCGTATAATCTTTGGTTAACGATCTGCTCGATTCTATTTTCTAAAATCGGCCCTGGCCCTGGAATATTTCCTGCTCTATCAAATTCAAGGCTCACTTCTTCTACAACAACATCGCCTCTGAAGTATAATCTCAGGTCACGAATATCCTGGCCGATTCTTAAACCACCAACTTCAATTGAAATAAGTGCTGAGGCTCCACCGATTGATTGCATGCTTGCTGACTGCTCAGCATTTTTTATTAATGACACTTGAGAAAATCCTCTAAGTGCATGTGCACGAACAGAAACTCTTCTTAAAGCTTGGCCTTGTCTGTCTGTCCCAAGACTAAACAATCTATAAAGCTGCAAACCACCTTCACCTTGAATACTTTGGTTAACTTGTTGTCTGACAACATCAGCTTGTGATGGCTGAGTTGGAGTCCCTGGGCCAGGCCAAGTAGGACCAGAATTTTGAAGCACATTAAAGACAACTTTCTCAACATAAAAACTCCCTCTCATATCAAGTTCCAGATTTCTTAAATTCTGACTTACAGAATTTGAAAAAGGATCAACTCTAAAAGTGTATTGCATCATCTGACGTGCCACTCTTTGCCCTTGATCAGCAGACTGACCATTAACGAGTAAACGTGCTTGTCCATTTCCATCTTGAGTTGAAGCAGTGATCACCACTGACTGAATTAATTTTCCTTGAAGCTGAGAGCGGATATATGAGTCTCTAATTAAATCGAGACGAGCTTGGTTTTGAAAATAAGAATTTACTTGAAGTTCAACGTCGCTGGAATCATCTCTATCGTTACCCCATGGATCTCTTTGTTCTTGAGCTTGCTGATCGCGAGATTGATCTCGCGGATCTCGAGGTTGATTTTGATTTCCGGGACGTGAGCCAGGGCCCCATCCAATACTATCTTGTGCATGTAATGAAGTTGAAACAGAAGTTACAACGATAAGTGTAGAAAGCATCAGCTTTTGAAAATTCATTTTTCCCCCTCAGAAAAAAGCCAGTGAACACCGGCATAATCTGTAGAGCAAGCACGATGCCAACCGTTTTGATCAAATTTGGAAGCGATCTGACACTTTTGATCGGGATTTTAAAAGTGATGGTGTCGTTCTGGCTTTTTTAGCAGGGACAGTTTAGTATTTTAGGAACTTACGGCCTCTAACAATTGCGCTTCAGGGATACACTTATGAATAAAATAATAATGATTCTTACACTCAGTTTTTTTATGAATCTGGCAAAGGCAGAAGATGCAAAAGATTCAATTGCTAGAAAACAGCCTGACAGTGAGCTGACAATTTTAGGTGTGACGATCGGAAAAACTACTTTGAATGAAGTGAAGGTTAAATTTAAAACGAAAGAGATTTATCATGAAGGCGACGCAGGCGAATCTTTATATGTAGTCTGTTTGAAGATCTCAAACGGATCAACGATTGCTTTTGAATCAGGAGAATTAGGAGGAGCTGAACACAAAGTGATTTCTATTTCAGTAAACAGTCCGCAGTCACCGTATCGTTTGAATAACATCTGTGAAAAAACTTCCGCAATTAAAGAAAAGATGACTCTTCATAAAACCAGTCTTGGAATGTCGCCAGACATCGTGAAGAGATTGACAGGCAAGCCAAGCAAGCAGACTGCTGATAGGATTGAGTACAGATATGAAATGCAGGAAAAAACAAACAAAGGAAATTTGGATACTCTGACAACTTTAACTATAGAATTTAAAAGTAGCATGAGCACTCAGTTTACTGCCACTAAGACGGAGACCTATTAATGAAAGGCATTCTCATCTTTTTTGCCTTGACACTTAGTCCTTTAGCTTTTTCCCAGACAGCTGGCAAATGCAAAACACTTGATGAATTAATCAGAAAAATTAGCAGTAAAAAAAGATATAACTTCTCTTCAGTTAACAAAATTTATAATTTAAACCGCACATTAAAGTGTGATGGCGCCTATGCTGAGGGTATGTCAAATATTGTTGTTCAGGCCCTAGTCATGGATTATGTTAGAACATTAAAGGTTGCAGGTAAGACACAATCAGCGACTGACTTTGTTCTGAGTCACATTGCTGCCATCGCCGATAAAGCTTATCTGGTGAAAGTTGTAGATAATTCAATGAAGATCTGCCCGCGCAATAAAAAAGAGCTTTGTAAAAAAATCGAGACTGAAGCCCGAAAAGGTATTAAGTAAAACTATCGGTTAACAGAACAGATCAATTTTCCTTTAATAACTTTTCCGACGGCCTTAGTGAGCTTGAAAGCTCCAACATAATGAGAGTCAAGTGAGCCTTCGTAATCAGGTTCAGTTTTCTCAGTTATGTTCACCTCAATAATGTTATCACCATCGATGATAATGGCCGTCTTCGGCATTAAAAAAGAAAGATCATCAACTCTGTTAGCAGCATCAATCAGAATTCTTTTATTAGCGTACTGAAAATGCGAAAGGATTGAGGGAGTCTGGTAAAAATTACAGACTCCACGAGTGTTCAGGTCTTATAAAGTATCTAGAATATCCTGTATGTATTTCTTGGCAGCAGCTCCAGTATGAATTTTATTTTTATCAGAACCAGGCTTCACATCAAAAATACCAGAAACGGCTTTAAAGTCTTTCGTTAGAAGGTAAGTAAGGATATTGACGTAAGCCTCTGGTTGATCATTTGAAACAACGTGGCCTGAATCATTAACGACGAATGCCAACGCATTTGGAGTTGTGTCCAGCACTTTTAAGAAAAGTTGAAGTTGGCTTTTTAATAGTGAAGGTGAGTCGTCTCTAGCAAAGATAAAAACACGTCTTGTTTCTTTCGCTGTTTTAGTCAGGTCCCAGACAAATCCTTCAGAAGCACGGCTGAAGACTGTATAGCCTTCCACCATGTCTGATTTGCGATCAGCATTTAGTTTGAATTCATCGACGATGCTGTCCACTTGCGTACGCCATTTTGAAGCGTAGGACTGGTCTAGTATTGAACGTGTAATAGCAGGTCCGAAAACCGGATTAAAAATTTCAGTTGAGTGCAAGTAAGTAATGTAGGCTTCAAGATCAGGATTCACTGCAGCTGAAGCAGTCATGGGAACTGCATCAATGATTAACGGAAATGTTTGGAGAGTTGAAGAAACTGCTGAGCTAAATGAAATTGAAACAGGGATAATTGTTTTAACGTCGAAATGAGTTTTTAATTCATTAGATAATGCGATCACTTCAGTATTTAAATCATCAAGTTTATAAGTCGTAGTTCTAAAATCCGGTGTTGCATTTTTTGGAAGAGCTGAAACAGAAAATGGCTGCGTGCTGAAGTTCATTGTCACAACACCGAAACCCTGAGCTGCTAATTTTTCCAGAGCTTCATCACTTGCAAGCAAACCTCTGTTTACACCAGGCATGAAAAGAAGAGTTGGGAGTTTAGAGTTTTTCGCACGCACTAGTTCAAATGAAATATAACGAGTCGGAGACATCTTTAAGTTAAAATTTTCTACCTTAGACTCTGCATGCACAGAGATGGTAAATACTAGAAAAAGTAAGCTTAGTAATGAAGTGATTTTCATAAAAACTCTGGTTTAAGATTAAAATCTGTAATTCCGGTACTGGATGTATCACTCTTAACTTTGAATTGTTATGCCTATTTATAAATATTACACGTCTTAAGTTTCCTTCAAAGAGCCTGACACGACTAGTAATAATGTAAACATTACCATTGTTGTGATTTTCTCGACTAATCCGTCAAATTCAAATAATATCCGGCAACTTTTAAAGTAATTATATACGAGTATCCCGGAGAGTAGTTTTGAAAACACAATTTGCGATGTTAATGAGTTCACTGTTTTTATCGCTGACATTTAATGTTGTTCACGCAACTGATTTTGAAACCGGAAGTTACCAAGGAATGCTTGGTGCACGTAATTTCAAAGTTTATGTTCCTGCTGGATTAGAAAAAGGAAAAAAAGCTCCAGTTGTTATGATGATTCACGGATGTGATCAGGACGCTGAAAATTTTGCTGCCGGAACAAGAATCGTAAAGTGGGCCGACAAAGAAAAATTCATCGTATTACTTCCTGAACAAAATAAAGATTACAATCCTTATAGATGCTGGAACTGGGTTCTTCCTGTTAACAACAGCAAATTTGGTGAAACACAAGTTCTGATCGATATGCTTGATCAGGTTCTAAAAAAATACAACGGTGATTCAGGAAAAGTTTATGCGGCCGGAATGTCTTCGGGAGCATCAATGGTAAACATTCTTGGTAATTGCTACCCTGAGCGTTTTAAGGCATTAGCTTCTCATGATGGAACTCAGTTCTATGCCACTCAAACAGGAATGGATTTTGCGGATGTCGTTCTTTACGGAGCTTCGGTTCCGGCACCTGCTGCTGCTGAAGCAGGATACGCTTGTTCTGCATACACAACGAATCGCCCTAAGAAAATGCCAATTATTATTTTTCACGGTATGAACAGCCCATTAATGAGCCCTGCTCATGCTTACCAGGTTGAAAACGAATTCAAAATTTTTAATGATCTTCTCGATAACGGAACGAGAGATACGTCTTACTTCGGATCGAAAGACGTTGTGTTCTATCCAGGTAATAATACTTACGGATATAACAAATACACTTTGATTAATAAACAGAAAGAGGTTTTAATTGAACGTTACATGATCAACGATCTTGCTCACTCTTGGTCTGGTGGAGATCCTAAGTATCCATACAATGATGCCAAAGGACCGGATGCTACTGCGCTTGTGATTGATTTTTTCAAAAGATACGGACTATAAAATATAAAAAAAAGCCGCTTTAAAATGCGGCTTTTTTGTCTAGTTTCTAAATATTTCGAAAGTGTTAACCGGACTGTCTTCATCCTGATAAGTGTGATGCCCGCCTAAAATCCCGATCATTTTGTTATCCATTTTGAAAACTTGCGCGAAACCTTTGCTCTCTTTTAAAAAACGTCCAGTGTGTCTCCATGTCTGTCTATCAAAGTTGTAACCATAGATATGAGAAACATACTCGTAATTCATGTCGCCAGTTTTAAACATTCCACCGAACACAAATAATTCATTACCTATTGTTTCAGCAGCTGGAGCAAATGTTCCGAAAGGAAGCTCCGGCAGTTCAGTGATCACACCAGAGATTGGATCTAATAATGTTACTTTAGAGATAAGTTCGAAGTGAGATGAACCAACTCCAAGACCTCCTACTAAAAGAATTTTTCCCTGATACTCAAGGCCAGTAAAAGCGCGCCTTAGTGGATTCGGCATTGCATATGGAGCAATAGAAACAGTTTCAGTATTCAAATCAAAAACTTCGATTGCTGATTGAAATGTTCCTTCTAAATCATTGTCATGTTTTGGAGTACTGTCCCAACCGCCGACAAGATAAACTTTATCTCCGACAGTAACGGCAACGTTTGATGAGCGCGGTGAGTTTAAATTTCCAATTGTTGACCATTTATTTGTACGAATGTCGTAGCGATCAATTGTTGAAATCGATTTCCATTGCGGATTGTATTGCTCAGCAAAAGTGAATCCACCGAAAGCGTAGATGTAATTTCCTTTCGCCGCCAGCGTGTATCCGTGAGCTTTAACCGGACGAGGAGAAAGTTCTTTCCAGGTATTTGTTAATTTATCATAAACATTAAAGTTGTTTGTAAAAGATTCCTGCGGATAAGTGTGCTCCTTACCTTGGTGGCCTCCGCACATATAAAGAAGTCCATCGTGAAGAATAGTTCCAAAAGAAGATCTCATCGGCGCCATAAAAGAAGCGAGTAATCCCTGTGTGAAATTAGTTTCACCTGAAAATTGAGGAGCGTAATCATCAGTGTCTTCAATGTTCGTTAAGCGAGTCCACTCTGTTTCGTTTAATTTATAAAGTTGAAAGTTTCCTGTTTTATTTGAAGCAAAGATTAAATCATTTGTTGGCGTGTATGTTGGTGCCATTTCATCCGATTTATCATCAAAAGTTTTGCGAGTAATTTTTTGAGTCTGACGATCGTATTCATAAACATCCCATGAGCCGCCCTTCTTCGAAGTATAGGCGATTTTCTGTTCATCAAAGGAAAGTGATGGGCTCATCCCCTGATCGATAACTGCTTTTGAATCATCTAAACGATCGAACAAAACAACTTCACGTACCCCTTTAGTATTTCTTTGGTAAACAACCAATTTGCCGTCGCTTGATGGACGAGGAAAATAGGCTTCGTCGTTTTTATCTAGAGCTTCTGCTTTATAAGATAGCGTTGTCACTTCACCTGCTTTAGATTTTTTATTTCGAAATTTATTCGGCTCGAAGTAAAAGATTTTATTATTAAGTGATGGAGCGGAAAAGAAAATGAACTGGCCGTTCTTAGAAAATTTCGGGTGAAGAATCATTCCCGATAATTCTGGCGATAGCCATTTCTCAGATGTTCCAGTTATCAGGTTTTTTGTTACCAGGTATAGATCCTGTAGGCCTGAATCTGAAATTAATCCTTCAACGTACACAACATTTTTTCCATCTGGAGTAATGTCTGGATAAAGATGTACAAGATTGCCTGAAGTGATCTGATCAACGGCACCGTTGTCATTCATGTGCATAATATGTTTTTGATTTCCTGATTCGCGCATGAAGACCATATCTGCGAAAACGCTGCTCGCTAAAAGAAGCATAATCATCGTCATTAAGAATTTCATTTTAAACCTCAAGTAAGTTATAAATAGGTGAGCGGATCGAATCTTACGTTAATAATGTTTGAAGAATCAAATTTTTAATATTGGACAAAGTGTTAAACACACATTTAAAATTAGATTATGAAAATCAAATTTACTAAATTCAATGCAACAGGAAATGATTTTATCGTTATTGATAATAGAAACTTAGCGTTCGATGCGAATGATAAAGCTCGTTGGGCAAAGCTTTGTTCGTTAAAAACCGGTATCGGTGCTGATGGTGTTTTGCTTTTAGAAAAAAGTACGAAAGCTGATTTTAAAATGCGTTATATAAATGCAGACGGCGGCGAAGTGGAGATGTGTGGGAATGGTGCGCGTGCGATTACAGCATTTGCTCATGAAACATTAGAAGTAAAAAAGGAATTATATAAGTTTGAAACGATGAATGGAATTTATGAATGTGCAATCGACGCTGTTTATGGATACCGTTTAAAGATGACTGAACTTTATGACATGGATAAAATCAACCTTCAGGATTTAGATCAACCGATGAAGGCAAAAAAATCTCTTTATATGAACACAGGTGTTCCTCATGCCGTGTTTGAAATTGAAAAAATATTAGAGTATCCCGTATTCGCTAACGGCAAGGCCGTGAGATATGATATTCGTTTTCCGAAAGGATCAAACGCTAACTTCTTTGAAGTGATCTCACCAAAACATATCCGTATAAGAACGTATGAGCGCGGTGTAGAGAACGAAACGCTTTCATGTGGTACAGGTGCTACAGCAACTGCTCTCGCGGCAGCTGCGTTTTATAACTGGAATGATGAGGTGGTGCTTGAGACATTAGGTGGAAAGCTGGCCGTGAAATTTTCTGAGGATTTGAAAGACATCTATCTTTGTGGACAAGTTGAGAAAATCTTTACGGGAACAATTTTTTAATCATCCTCCGAAAACAATATTAGAGACTATAGAGAAACTGAAGCGATCATTCTAAAACGTTCCTGAATTTTACCATCATATTGATTCTTAAACTTTTTAGTTCTTGAGTGATAGATAGCATACCATTTAGCATCTTTCTTAGCATGA
>JACMRM010000148.1 GCA_014376445.1 Bacteriovorax sp.
ATCTCCTTACAATGACCAAGTTGAAGTTTACGTCAACAACTCAAAAGTATCATCGGGATATATTTTCGATGCAACTCAGAGAACTGTTAAGTTCGAGGTTAATGCAGTACCTGTTGAAGGATCTAAAGTTGAAGTTCGCTACAAAGTTAAAGCGACAGTATTAGGAGCTATTTAATGAAAGGAATTAATTACAAAAATATTTTCTGCCTTGCTCTAGTTTCATTCACCTTAAGCGCTCCTGCGCTTAAGGCCGATGAGAAAGACTTATACGATTTTATGTGGCTTGATCCGGACAAAAAAGTTTATGTTCTTCAAAATAAAGTTCACAAGAAAGCGAATACCGTTTATCTGAACGTAGGTTATGGGACAGGATTGTCTTCAACTTTCCAAGATACTTCTTTGCTCCACACTAACTTTGGTTATTATATTACTGAAGAGTGGGCCATTGAAGGGATGTTCACGAAGTACAACAACTCAGACAATGACGCTCTGGCAAACTTAAAAAAATTGAACGGCTCAATTCCTTTTATCAGATCAACAGAAAGCAACTACGGACTTCTAGCGAAGTGGTCTCCTTTTTACGGGAAGATTAACACCTTCAATAAAATTTTCTACTTTGACTGGTCATTTGGTCTGGGTTTGGGAAAATTGAATACGAAGTCGAATGCCAAGTCAGTTGCGATTCCAACGATGGCCAATACTTACTCTGATGAGAAGTATACTTCGGTTATAGCAAAAACAGGACTAAGCTTTCACGCAACAAAAAATATTCATATCGGTCTCGATTTGATCATGAACAATTATAAGGCACCTGGGCCTACTATTAACAGCTCAACTCCGTCGTCGAAACAAAGAACGAATACGGATGCAATTCTTACTGTTGGTGTGTCGTTCTAATTCACAAATCGAGGGACTTTATGAAATATTTAGTAATACTAATCGCTCTTCTTGCCACATCGCTCGAGGTTAATGCCTCAGCGAAAGGTGCCTATGAGCTTTATCAAAAAGATAAAACAAAAACCCGTGATAAAAAAATTGCTCACGAGCTAATCGAAAGTTCGTACTATTTCAGCGCCATTCCCTACATCAATAATTATCTGGAAAAAAATAATGAAATCGATGCAGAACTAGAAGCTGACATTGAAACGTTGGTCATTAAGACAGGAACAATGGCCGTATTAAACCTGGATGAAAAAAGACTGGAAGGATTTAATATCCCTTCAATCTCACTGATCCTTGGGACCAGACTTTTCAACAAGGAACAAAGCGCTAAAGCTTACGAAATTCTTTCACGTATCCCTGAGACTCACCAGTTCTCGGCAGAAGCAGCACTTATCAAGGGAACAATCAGAAATCTTGAAAGAAAAAACATTGAAGCAAACAATCTTTATGATGCTTGCATAAAAAAAGCATCGGCACTTGAAGAAAGTTCAAAAGGTGAAAAACTTAAGCGTTACTACGACTACCTTAAAGAAACATGCATCATCAGAACTGCCCGTGTGAAAATCGAAGAAAAAAAATACGTTGAGGCACTTGAGACTTATGAACAGATCGATAAACGTTCATACAAATGGCCGTATATTTTAATGGATCAGGCATGGGCACATTATTATTTAAAAGATTATAACAGAGCACTTGGTTTAACGACTACATACAAATCTCCCCTTCTTGAAAGTTATTTCTTTCCGGAAGCAGAAGTATTAATGGCATTGTCTTACTACAACTTATGCCTTTGGGATGACTCGCTAAAAGTTGTTGACCACTTCTATGATGTTTATCAGTCAAAAGCCCAGGCATTGAAGGAAATTTTAGGAAAAAATAAAACGTCAAACACTTACTTTCTAGATCTTTATTATGCAGACCCGGAAGCCCGTGGAAACTTAAATCCATTTATCAGAAACCTGATCACTCAGACGAGAAAACAGGTTAAGTTTAACCTGGATCTTGCTTCACTAAAAGCAGCGAAAGATGAACTTCAGCTCTTAAAAAAATTGAAGAATAAAAATGATTTTACCGAAATGCTTGAAGGAAACCTTGACTCAACAATCAGTTTTATCAGTGCTAAAATTAACTACTACATAAAAAAAGAGATATTTACTTTCATCAACGAGATCCATAAGCACAGTTTTTCAATGTTCAATTTAAAACTTGAACTGCTATCTAAAAAGCGTGATGAAATCTATAATGCAAAAGCGCTGGCAGCAACTGACCGTAATCGCGGCTCCGATGTAAACGTTAAGAGAAAAACAAGCCAGTACTACTTTGATTTCAATGGATCTTTCTGGGCAGACGAACTTGGTGACTATTCATTCGGGTTGCAGACTGCTTGTAAAGATTCATCAGTAGCTAAAAAATAATTTGGGGAGTTGCATGAAAATATTAATCATCATCACTGCTCTTTTATCTTTCGCTGCGCACGCGCAGGAAGAAAAAAAGAATGTTATCTACAAGTATAAAGAATATGAAATAATCGATCTGGGAAGTCTGGAAATTAAAGGGCAGATTATGGCACCGGGAGATTTGACTGTTAACGAACGTGAACGCCAGACCTTTAAAAGATCACTTTTGGAAAAAAACTATTTCGACTTCGAAAACAGAAGAGAAATTGAAAACCTTCGATAATTAATAATACTTAAATCCGTTGTCATCCTGCTGAGGTTCTAATGAAAAAATTCCTTCTTTTAATCATTTTTTTAACGGCAAACTTATCGTTTGCCGCCGATAAAACAGCAGTCACAACTGCTAATCAACAAGGCTTCGATCAGGATCGTTGGAAGAAACTGATGGTCCTGATCGATAGTGAAATTAAAACAATTAAAGGAAACACTTACTCCGGCCCCGAACTTAAGCACCGTCTTTTTGAGCTTTACTCAGAAAAAATAAAATTGATTAAAGAAAAAGAAAACTTAAATCTGTTAAAGGCCGATGCCAGCGCAGTTCAAAAAAATGGAAAAGAGTCTTTCTTTATGGCATCTCAAGAGCAGTACAAAACAGCTCAAAACTATGCGATCAACCTGATCACTCAATACCCAAAATACCAGAGAATTGCAGAAATTTATTATGCTCTTGCGATCAACTCTCGTGACTACGGAACGAGCTCTGATACAGAAAGATTTTTGAAGTCAGCAATCGCTGCGAGTACAACTGAATCAAAAACAATGTATAACGCGAAGACTGCTTTAGCTGAATTTTACTATAACAATAAACGCTATCATGAGGCCGTTGCATATTATAACGACGTTTTAAAAAACAACGAAGATGAATGGCATGGAAAGCATTTATACAATGCGGCCTGGTGTCATCTTAAAGAAAGAAATTTCAAAAAAGCTCTAGAGCTTATGAAACTAGCGCATGAATCTACAAAAAATAAAAAGTATGTTTCAATGCAGGAGCAGGTTTTTACGGCCATCGGGATTTTTTTCGTACAAGCTGATGTTCCATACGAAGGAATCGAGTTTTTTGTAACTAATACTAACCCTTCATCTTCTCACCTTTTGAGTCTGGCCCTTTCGTCATTGAACAAAAGCAATTTTAACATTACTGATGAAATCCTAAAGGCCGCACTGAAAGATACAAAAAAGAGAAAAGACCCGAGCGGAGAAATGAAAGTGCGTTTGACTCAGCTTGATGTTTATCGTGAAAGTAAAAAAGATGATGAATACTTTACAACAGCAAACGCCATCCTTGAGCTCCATAAAAAGAACAAGCTTGATAAAGACGACGTCTTCATGGCCCAAAACAAGATTAAAGAAGTTTCGGGGTTCATGCAGATCAACTTAATCAAAGACAAATCGAAAGATCCTGTTATTTTTAATAAAGAAGACTATAAAAAGATCATGAGATATTTTGATATTCTCTCAAGTCTGGATAAACCGAATAAAAAACTTTATCGTTATTATCAGGGGGAAACGGCATTATCGACTCAGGACTATCAGACAGCTCTTAAATACTACGTGCGCTCTGTAATGAACTCGAAGCTAACAAAAGACGGTGGAGAGCCGACAAGAAAGTCGCTGGATGCGATGCTTTCGACAATGGAGTATGCAAAACTTCCAAAAGCTAAAGAAGACGAATATACTATTTTTGCTTTCAAGAACTTTGTTATCTTCTACCCTAAGTCAGACAAGTCTCAGGCAATTTATCAGAAGTTGTTCAATAAATATTTCGAGCTTAACAGAATAAAAAAAGCTGTGAACACTTTAATGGTTTATAAACTGAACTATCAGGGTGACGACAAGATTCACCGTGAAATGTTAACACAAATTCTTGATTCATATATCAAGGAAAAAAATACGGATAAACTTGCTTTTTGGATCGGTAAAATAGAAAAAGGTTACCTGAACTTCAACAAAGATTATATCGAAAACTCAATCGCTGTTCTTGGAGGATTATTATTCAACAAGTACCAGGCACTTGAGAAAAAAGGGCAAATCAAAGAAGCAATGAAAGGATATGAGTCGATCTACGATTCAAAACAATATCCGAAAAGAACAAAAGCTGAAGCAGCGTATGCTATTGCAGCACTTTCACTTGAACAAAATAAAACGAAAGAATCATACAAATGGCTTAAGAAAAGTTTAGACCTGTACGAAGACAAAGACCTGGTTAAAGTAACAGGGTCTCTTTATGTACTGGCAAAAGGCTACAGACTTCTGCAGAACTTCGAGATCTCAAATGAAGTAGCGCTTTTAACAGCACGCCGTTTCTGTAAAGAGCTTTATAAAAATAAAGAAGATTTTTATCAGTTGATAAACGAGAACACCATCATTCATAAAATGAGCATCAGCAATCTGATTAAGGTTGAAGAAGAATTCAAAAAATGTGATATTTCTGAAAAATTAATTTCAAGAACCCAGACTGAGAATATGGAGCGCCTGATTTTTGCAGATAAATACCAGGATGCGATCTCTTACTTTAAAACAAACTCGACAAACGTTTCCCTTCAAAAAATAATGGGGAAATATATGAAGTATAAATTCTATCAAAATCCTGAGGCTACGAAAAAAGAACTTCTAAACCTTCAGTCGGCAATGGATTTGTCAGCTAACATCACTCAGTACCAGAATGTTTCTGGGTTTGTTAAAAAGATTAATGAAATGAAATTCGTCTTCACTTCAGAGGAGAAATTCAATGAAGAGAAGTTCAACCAGGAATTAGAGCAGTATTTCGCGATCATCGGAGAGCTTAATAATGAGGCCATTGCCCTGTCAAAAGCTTCAGGACCTGAGGAAGTGATAATGATCAGAAACATTTTAGCAAAACCGTATTTTTCATTGGTAAAAACAGTTAGAAATTATACCCCAAAAGGCGTAGATGACCGTTATTTAGAGGGGTTTAAGTCGGGAATGCGCCAAATTACTGAGTCGCTTCTCTCTAAGGGGTTGCAAGTTGATAGAGAAAAAACAGCGTTTTTAGAAAAAAATAATTATTTTTTCGAAGTTCAAAAAAATGTTATATTCGATCAAGACAAAAATAAATCACTAATTAATGCAATGAATTTTCACTCAGCAATTCTTTTCTCGAACACTTTAGACGTTGGTAAAACAGGAAATAATAAAGTGGTAGCAGGACAATAATGAGCATGAAAAAAAATATAATTAAAAAACTTTCTTCATCTTTTATAGCAACTTTGGCAATCGCAACTCTTGCAGTAAGCTGTGCTGGTGGACCAAGTTTTAATAATACGATTCAAAAAGATCAATACGACCTTTTGAGTGAAGAGTCCTTAATGAGATACAACAGCAACCGTCTGCAAGCGATGGAGTCGCCTAAACGCGATTTTATCTCTCTGGCGCTGGTTGCATGTCATCAGGACAAGATCATGAAAGGCATGGGACTTTTAGAAGAGAAAATGCAGCAGAATAAAACGAATCCATTTTATTGGAACGCTTTAGGGACTTGCAACACTCTTTCAAAAGAATACCCGAAAGCGATTTTTTATTATGAGCTGGGAATGGAAGCAACCAGAGCGAGTAATAAAGATTTGAACGATGCTGATAAAAAGCTCGCTGAAGCCGTTATCTCGAATAACCTGGGGCTGATTCATTTGACGTTTAAACGTTATAACGAAGCGTTCGATGCTTTTAAAAAAGCTAATACAATCGTTCCTAACTTTTTTACACCAGACTTCAATATGGCACAGTTGTATATTGAATTTAACGAAAGTGCGAAGGCACTTGATATCTTAAAAAGATTAGAGGCCAAGAACAATGAAGATATCGATGTTCTCTACTCTCTTTCGCTCGCTTATTATAAAGAAAACGATATGGATAGTTCGTATAAGTATATTACGAAAATTCAACACGATTATTTAAACCGTGCAGATATTGTTGGGTTGTACGCTTACAACTTGATGAAGAAGAACCGCTTAGTGGAAGCTAAAACGATTCTAGAACACAGACTGTATGCGAGTGAGTACAACCAAAGAAATGAATTGATCCTTGATGAAGTTAATCAAAAAATAAAAGATATGCCAAAAGAAACTGTTAAAGAAAATAAAATTAAATAAGTTCCATTTTTCCTGTCGCTATTTCCTCGTCCATTTCTGAAAAGAAGTAAAACTACATATTAAATTATCAACAAATCTAGAGCACATGTTCTAGTTACTATGTCTAAAAGGAGTACGTATGCAGTTTATTACGATTTTCAAACAAGGTGGATTTATCATGTGGCCTCTTATGGCATTTTCAGTAGCAATCTGGGTTATCACTATCCACAAAATCTTGTTCCTGATAAAATTTAATAAAGATTCAAAACACTATTTAGGTGAAGCAACAAGAATCGTTCAGACTCAAAAGCTGCACGAAATGGAATATCTTTATAAAAATTGCCCTGAAGTAATTGCAAAAGCTCACTACGCAATCTTTGATGAAGCAGTTTCACGTGAAGATTATGAGCAGAGATTGGCAAGACGATTAGATGAAACTAACTCTGCACTTAAAAAAAATATGTGGATGCTTGGTACTATTGCCTCTTCTGCTCCATTCGTAGGTCTATTCGGTACTGTTTGGGGGATCATGGAATCGTTCAAGCAAATAGGCTCTTCTGGTAAAGCAGGTTTCTCGGTTGTTGCGGTTTCAATTTCAGAAGCACTAATCGCAACTGGTACCGGGATCATCGTGGCGGTTATTGCGGTTATGTTCTACAACTATTTAAACGTAAAAGTTTCAGCGACAGCGAAAGAGTTTAAAAATAATTTAGGTGATATGGCAGACCAGTTCAATTCACTTAAAAGGTAATTAGTTTTTTAAAATAAAATTTTGTTCAGGAGCAATATATGTCAATGAAAATAGGAAACGATGATGATGGCGAAGATATTGTAGCAGAAATTAACATGACTCCACTTATCGACGTAATGTTAGTTCTTTTAATTATCTTCATGGTTTCATCAACTGCAGCGATTGAATCAGGTATGGACATCGAACTTCCAAAGACTGCACTAACAAATAAAAAAGATGACGCCGAAATACTAGTCATTGCTTTAGGTAGAGATGGGAAAGTTGCAATCCAGGGGAAAGCAACACTGCCAGAAGACATTACAAGAAAAATTGCCAGCGAATTAAAAGCGCTGAAGACTGACTCGGTTATCCTTCAAGGTGATACAGCATCGAATCTGGGACGTGCTGTTGAATTGATGGATATGGCAAAAGTGGCAGGAGCTAAAAACTTTTCCATCGCAGCTGAGGAAGGAACATCTAAAAACTAATTAATTGCAGGTGCGCCCTATGATACCAACACTACGACCAATAAAAATAAATCACGAACGACAGAGGGTCGCTGCGAAACTTGTGATTCCTAATCGTACTTATCACAAAGATAAGACCGATCATGAGTTCACGAAAAAAGCGATCATGGCGAGTTTGTTCCTGCATCTTGCAATCTTTGTTGTGCAATTGCCACAGACAAAACTTGTAGTACCAGAAAAAGAAAAACTTGCTGCTATCAAAATGAATTTCATTACACCTCCTGAATCGTATAAAAAATTGAAAAAAGTTATCGCTGAAAAAGAAATGCAAAAAATTGCGACGATGACTGATCCAGGATTAAAAAAAGTTACTACAAATGAGACCGGTGTAGCTGGAGATCCGACAGCAAAAGCCGATCAAAAAGTACAGAAGTCAAAAGCTGGTTCGGCCAAAGCAGGTCCACTCTCTAGCCCTAACGTGGCAGGAGCAACTGGCCTTGGTGACTCAGTTACAAAAGGATATGAGTTCAAAGGAAAAGGTTTGAAAGCGCTGATGGGAAATAGTGCGACGATGACCTTACCTAGTGGCGCCGGTACTGAAGGCAGCCGTGGACTTACGGCCGGAACTGGGATTGGAAATAAAGGATCAAACCTTACTGGAGACTACCGCGCCCCTGCAGGAATCGGCGATGGATCGGGACATCTTGGTGGTAAAGACGCTGTTGGAAATTATGATCGCTCAACAACAACTCGAGGTTTAGCAAACAAAAAAGGGATCGATACAGCGTTCGTACAAGCAGACACTGTTGTTATGGGATCAATTGAACCTGAGGTGTTGAGAAAGATTCTTCAGGAATATCTGCCACAGTTTAAATTTTGTTATCAACAAGAGTTACAGGAAAATTCTGAAAAAATTAAAGGAATTATTGACTTGAATTTCAGAATAGAGGGTGATGGAAAAGTTTCTACCGTTAATATCAAAACGGCAGCAACACAGTTTTCTCCGAAAGGAATTTCTTGTATGTCGAACATTCTAAGGATCATCGACTTTCCAAAACCAAAAGGAGGCGGCCTAGTTGACGTTCGTCAGCCGCTGAACTTCTTCTCTGAAAGTACAAAAATTTAATTTAAATATGGCCTGCTTTCGAGCAGGCCATCTAATTAGAAAAATAATGCCCATGAAACCCTAAAGGCAAGTAACGATCTGCCCAAACCCTGCCCACAAAACTCAAATCCTTGGCATTTAGAAATTCTAAAAAACCTTGATCCAAACTTGCATTATTGCCTTGATAGGCTATGTATCCACTATCTTCATTTTGTCCATCACGATTAGATGTTACAAAGAAAACTTCACCACAAACTTCTTCCGGTTTCATTGGATAAAATAGAGAGTCTTTTTTAAAAAGATTAATTTTACTTATTCCATTGAAGGCCATTGGGTCGTGGGTGTTTCCCATTTTTGTAGCATAAAGATATTGATTCTTTTTTGATCTAAATACCTCATTAATCACTGGAAAATCATGGTCAGAAATAATTTCTTCTATTGAATCTATTTTTTTAGTATTTAAATCAATCACTATTTCATGCAATTTTGGTAGATCAGCGATGATCTCTTCATTAGACTGCCAATTACTTATTAAATTTAGCAGAGTCTCATCTTTTGTTAAAAAAGTTTGAATATTTATCTTACCATTGTCTTCGTATGCGTTACCGTTGTGAAAAACTAGATGTGCTGGAAATGTTAATTCGATGGGAGGGATTTTTTTATTTTTAGAAAGAATGAGAATTCTAGTTTTTTCATTTTTATCAAATCTAAGAGCTCCGGCCATCGGAATTTTGCCTAAGATGATATCTGTTAATTTAAAATAAGCAGGTGGAATAATAAAAATAAGAAAATTTTCCGTCATCAACATATCATGAATCATGTACACATGTTTTTGATTTAGAGAATAAAGTTCTTTAAGTTTTTTTGTCGATGGATCCATTTCAAAGATATTTAGCGCTTTAGAAATTCCTTGATAGGTTCCATAACAATATCCAATTTTAGTGTCTGGATCAAATTTAGGATGGGCTGTAAAAGATACTTTTTCGGGTAAAGTCACATTGAAATCATAAGTCGATTTGTAATCAAAGGTATCATTGTCTAATTGAAGGGGGTGAGCTCCTTCTGAAAGCGCTAAAAACGACTCATCCCACCTTATTAGATTAATATTAGGTTGATTTTTTCGGCCTTTACTTTTCTTGTATGGAGAAAGAGTCCCAAACTCATCGTAAAGCATTTTTTTTTGTGATATTTCTTCTAGTCTCTGTGGGGTCTTTAAAAAAAATGCTCGCAAAATAATTTTATTTTCAGAAAAATTGAATTCCGAAACATATGCATCGCCATCAAAATAATGCTGCAACGGTGTTGTAAAAACCTCCTTTGCACCTGGTCCTACTTTGATAAAACGACCACGAATATCGTCTGGAATGAACCCATCAATATTAGTAAGTGACCATGCACCTTCATGAGTTGTGGTTTTATACGCTTGATAACTTAATTTTCTGGTTAATCTTTTTTTGAGAGTTTTAACATCGATTAAATCCTTGAGAGCCGCTTTACTTGAAAAAGGTGTAAGTAATAAAAGTGTAAGGCCTAAGAAATTGCGACGTTTTAGATCCATTTTAACCTCATTTTTTGATTTTAAATCATAATAGAGGGGTATTTAGAAGATAAGTAATATTTGATAAATGCAATTAAAAGTTAGATTTCTTATAGCACTTTTCGTCTGTGATTTATGTGGCATGCTCCCAGTTGTTTGAAGCTCAGAAAGCATGCTAAAGTTCAAAAATTACTTTGGAAAAAATTCCTATCGATTAATACACTGAGCTCTAAAAAGTTCATTTCCTTCATTGTTGTTAAGAACAATCATTGACCCTTCTGAAGAAAATTTAACTCCCGAAGCTTTATCTGAAATGGCCAAACCAGCTAGCTCTCCATTTAGAGCATAGGCACTGACTTTGTAGTTATTGTCTTCGTACACTTCTGCGTTTTGCTCAAAAACACTATCGAGTTTGATGTCTACTGCAACTGTCGAAAATGGGTCGTTATTCGATGTTAGAGCACAAAATATGCTGTTGGCACTTGCAGATGTGATAAGTCCCAAAAAAAGCGTTAAAGCAAATAGTGAAGATTTCATATAATTTCCTTGTTTCAGTTTTAATAATGCTTAAGCTGATAGCATCATTTTACATTATTTCAATGATAAAATTTTATAGCGTATAAATAATTCATGAATATATAAAGAGCTTTCACCAGAAGAATAAAAAAATCTCGACAAAGTTTCTACCAATTTCTAATGATTTCATCACTGATACCAGAAATTCCCTTTTCAATGGCTTCATTTCCAAATAAATATTGGTCTCTTCCGAGGGCTAGAGCAACAAGCCATTTCCACGACGAATAGTAATGGAGAGCATTCTCGCCTGTGCCTCCAAATGCAGAGGGTTTTGTTAAAGGCCAGAAATGACCAGCTTCGAGCTCTGGATAACTTTTTACAAGTAAAAACTGTTTTTTTAGGGAGGGAACTTGATTGTAAATATCCTGACTAATTTTTTTTGATACAACTTTATCATTATCTGAATAAACGACATTATATAGGACCTCTTTATCAACAGAGGCATTTGCTTCTTCATCTAGCCCTGCGGGTTCAAAGAGCATGACTCCGTGAGGCAGCAGAGATAGTTTTTCTCTAAATGATAAACCCGCCGCCACACCTGCTACATAGGCCCCTTTAGAGTGACCTGAGTAAATAATATTTTCGAAATTCGGATTTACCTTATTTTCTTTAGATAATTTTTTAAGCGCACAATCACTAAGACCTACATAATCTTGTGCCATTCTTCTCCAGTCTCGATCAAAAAAACCAGTGTCATAATTGGGAAAAATCGCAATGATGCCTTTTTTAGCCAAATGCTCCATCGTAGATTGGTAATGCTCAACTTTAAGTGCTTGCCCGTGGCCGTAAATAACAACTGGAAAAGTTTCACTCATAATATTTGCCTGAGGAATAAAAACGAAAACGTCTCTATTACTACATCTAATCAGCTCACTTTTAAAATTATAAGAATAAATTTTACTTCCAGGATGTCCCACATCAGAAGGACTACCGGGAAGTTCGGCAAATACAACCGAACATAAAAAAGTGCTGAGTAAAAAATATTTTAACAGACCGCTCATTTTTAAACCTCAGTTAAAAAAACTAATTAGGATAAGTGCAGCCGACTTGAGTCGGTTTAATAAGTTTAGAAATATCCATTTGTAGAGCTGCATCGTTCAAAGCAGCTCGGTATAGATCTTCTGGAAGCGTTGGAGTTTTTGATAAAATATAAAGAGAGAGTCTGCTTGGGTCCGACACTACAGCGTATCTATAGTCGTGGTCCAAAGCTATAATCCAATACTGACCTTTGTGAGGCAAATTGAAATCGACAGTTAATTTAGAATTTGAAATTGGATCATTACTTACTGCATATCCTCTTATTTCTCTCAACTCACCTGCAGGACTTCCTTCATTGCAAGAGTTATAAACATCAATTTGCCCCGGCTTGCCTGGGCGTAGAACCTGCCTAGCACATACACAATTGCCTTCAAAAATAAGGGGATTTCTAGCTACTTGGTACCAACTTCCCAGGTAACGACCAACATCAACGTAAGAGACAGTTACTAAATCACCCCTAGAGCTCGCAGAGGCCATAGGTGAAATCAAATTCATTAAAATTGAAATGCCCAAAAGCGACAATAAAGAAATACCTTTCATAAATTCCTCCTAAAAATAAAGACTAAAAAATCGTACATTAAATTAAAAATACTTACAATAAATCAGATAACAAATGATAAGTTTTATGACTTAGTTATGCGCCCCGCAATGTGCGAGATAGCGCTTTACTCCCACCTATTCGTTCTAGCAATTCATATAGACTGCGGTGTTTTACATCAAATTTTTATCCTTTTAGAATTGTAGATTATGTGTGCTCTAACCTTACCCCAATAGACATCTCAAACTGGGGGATCTATGCAAGCGACTGAAAACTACACCTAGAAAATATCGAACAAAATCTCAAAAACTTCAAATTTTGAATGAAGTTAATTCTGGTGGTATGTCCATATCACCCCTCGCCCGTAAGCTTGGAATTCACCCATTACTATTTATAAATGGAAGAACGCCACACTCGGGCCTGGAATGATGAGACCTCTAGAGTATGAAAAAGCAAATTTAGTTAGGTGTCTAGTGAATCGGAGGCCAAAACATTGTAACTTTTCTTTGCTCCAAGAATTTTGCGCAAATCTTGTACAATTTTTCTTAATTCATGAGCTTGATTTTTTAAATTCTCAGAAGATGATTTTGATTTATCCGACATCTCTGAAGACTCTTGAGTCGCACCGTCAAGTTGTTTAAGTGATATATTGACTTCACCAACTCCGATACTTTGCTCCTTGATAGCATTAGATATCTCAGTCATTGAGACGTTCAGGTTAACTGCATAACTATATATTTGCTCTAAGTCTTCAAAGCATTTAGCAGAAATATCATTTCCTCTTTTAACCTGTACCTTTCCTTTTTCAACGATTTTACTAATACTAATTGTTGTAGACTCTGCAATTACTTTAACCTGTTGTTGAGACTCACTTAACATTTTCTCAATTTCACTTGAAGCTTTTCCAGACATCTCTGCCAGGTTTCCCACCTCTTCAGCTACGACAGCAAACCCTTTACCACTCTCACCTGCACGGGCCGCTTCAACAGAAGCATTAAAAGAGAGAAGTTTCGTTTGAAAAACAATGTCATTTATGACTTTAGTTTTTTCTGCTATTTGATTAATAACCCCAATGATTTTTGAAATATCTTCTTTGTTTTTAATAATACATGTTTGTATGTCGTCATAGCTGGCAGAGATTTCGCGCATCTCGTCTCTCATCTGGTTAACAGTGTTTTTTCCAGATTCTGCAGAGCTTTTTGTTCGTGTTGAGAGCTCTAAGGATTTTTGAGCCGAGTTATTGTTATTTTGGATCATAGATGAAATTTCATCCATCGCCGTTACACTTTCCGTAATGTTTGAAGCCTGAGTGTCGACACATTCTGTAAGGCGCTTGCTGACCATATTCATGACTTGAGTGGTATTTTGAACACTGTGAACACTTGCTGATAAATCTTCAACAGTCTGAGTTAGAGAATTAATTAAGCTTGTTACAAACATCCATGTTGCAATAATTCCTATTAATATACTTAAAATAGTTAGTGCTAAATTAATCGTTTTACCTTTTGCTGCAGATTCATCTCCTTCAAGCTGGCTTTTTGCAGAATCAGATTGAATAAGATCACCCAAAATTTCTAATTTTTTCTCTAAAATTGAAAAAAGATTATTGAATTGAGGCAGCTTATTCAAGGCTTCTGCTTCTTGACCTTTTGAAACTAATTCAACAATTGCTTTGGCCGTATTGAGATAATTTTCAATTGCCGGCTGAGCTTCGGCAATTGCATTTTTCGTAGATTGGGTGAGTGGTAGCAAATTAATATCTTTTGATAGGGATCTCATTTCAGCAGAATTTTCTTCGAGACTTTTTTGTGCATCTTTCAAGAGTTCATCGTTTTTGGTTTGAGCTGCATGAATGGCCTTATAAACCACTCCCACAAACCCATCATGATACATATCAATAAGAGTCATTTTCCTGACTGCTGGTAATTGCACTTTACTGATATCTTGCATGTGATTACTAATTGCACGAATAACAAAATTTCCATACAAATTTGTAATGAGGATGATAAAAAGAAAAAAGCCACTTAAAGAAAGAAGCTTTGTTTTGATTGAAATGTTTTTCAAAATTTTTCCAGGATTAAAATTAATTTTTATCATGTAAGGATACCTAAAAAATTATTATTTAAAATAGATAAATGCATTTCATGCCATTAATTATTAAACTTATTTATGAAATTTTCTTGGGCATGGACGAGGAAGTGTTTTTGTCAAGCTTGCAGGTTTCTGTCTGAATTGTCATTTATTCTTATGAGTGTAGACAAGTATTTCTAAAACTTTTATCGTATTAGAATTAGAAATTATTGTTTTGAAAAAATGTGGATATTAAATGTGTAATGGTAATGATTGCTTAATTTATTTCTTTTTTTTAGTTTTAACTGGCTTTGTTGTTTTAATTTATTTTCTACTAAAATATAGAGAATCTTTTCAAAAAGATAACCTTGAGATCACTGTCGATCAAGCCTGGGCAAGCCTTGCTCAGCGTGCTACCCATTTGAATTTTTTTAAATCTAATATACTTTTCGGTGTTTGGCAGGACGCTTCTTTAACTAAAACGAATTTATTAGTTAAAGACTCAAACGATAAGATCGTGGGTCAGGTTTTAAGTCAAATGGGAAGCAGAGTAAAAGAAATTAAAATTGAAGAAAGAACTTTTTTAATTAAATTTCCTATGACTTGGAATCGTACAGCTGTCTTAATTGCGCCTAATTCAGGAATCATTGCAAAGTATGAAAAAACGAACTGGTTTGGTCGACACGAATTTGATGTAGCAAAGTATGGTGTATTAAGATCAATGTGGCCGGGTTTTAATTCAAAAGGTATTTTCAACTACAAGCTGCATGATAAAATAATCGGAACCTATCAGCAGATCTCATCAACACGTGAAAAAGGCAGAATAGTTCTTCTTCCCTTGGATCTTCCTTTAGAAGTCAGACTTTTTATACTTTCGATATGATAGTGATCAAGGATTTTATTCCCACACATAATCATCTCGGCAAAAACTCAAACTCAACTTTTCCATCTTTATTCATAGTCAGGTAGGCTTCAAAAGGCTTACCTGTTTTTGATTTAAATCCTTTAATCAAATCAGTTTTTTTATCCGTCATTAGTTTCTTAACCTGCGACTCGGAAAGTTTTTTCTTCGCGACCACTTTCCAGATTGTAAATCCACACCCCTCTTTCCATTTCGAACAGCTGTATGATTTAGGAAAATCTTTTATTTCAGCTCTACAGACCGGACATGGCCCAAGATTAGAAACCTCTGCCTGAACTTTTGGCCCGTAAGTTTTTCCACCGTAAGATTTAGGTTTTGATTTATCCCGCTCAATTCCTTCAATAGCTTTCCATTCATTAGTCGCTGTATTGATGAAA
>JACMRM010000149.1 GCA_014376445.1 Bacteriovorax sp.
ACCTGTTCAAGATTGATGATGAGTGTTTCAAGGTCATCGGCCGCATAATTGGAAAGGTTTACATAACAGGGAACTTTTCCAATGCGGGAGTCATCCACCACATTCTTCAGGTCATTAACATTGATTCCCTTTAAGAGTATTTCTTCAAAAATTGGGATTTTCATGCTTCATCCATTTCGTTATTGAGACAAGTTCTACTTCAGTATAAACTAAGTTATTAATGATCTCCATTTCATAAGGGCAACATGATCAATTTTCCCTATGTCTCACTACCCGAATACTACACTCGGTTATTGTCGAGCAATATTCAAAACAGCACACAGGTTAATAACAACCTAGAGTTGTATATAAATGAGAATAAAGATCTTAATGCTCTCGTAAAAAAAATTTTCAAGGATATTGATCCAGATGGATTTTTAGGAAAAATTCTTTCCATCTCAGGATGGACTGGAATTAGAAATCGCCTCGCTGCTATTTTTCTTGAGCACGCAATGACCGGCAAGTTTCCGGATACGGCAAATCTTAGCCTGGTCACTGATCTGGTTAATGTAGAAAATAAATTAAGACATTTTACTCCTCCTGGAGGCAACCGCGCTTTCATGCTGGCGTTTTATGCCAAGATGTCGATGATTAAAATAAAGATGACCAGTGACTCTAGAGAGCACTCAGTATTGATCATCAAAGATGAGCATATCGAGTTCATGAAACTTTCAAAAGCAAAGTCAGTGCGTATCGACTGGCTGATGCTCCAGCTGATTCAGTTCGAGCACTTTTTGGGATTGGAGAGAATGCGGGATCTGCTTAAAGCTGAAACCCGCTACGCATCTTTATTTTCACTTTTGTCTCACGAAGAGCAGCAGCAGATGATCAATAATTTTCTGGCCTATGGCGCTTCAATTAATGACACCGATATTTTTACCGGTGATGTTTCCACTCAATAGGATTAGATATGACCAACAGTATTTGGAATTTAATAAATGACCTCGGCAAAAAAAATGGTATCACTGAGATTCTTATAAACGGACCTAAAAATGTTTTTGTTGAAAGAGCAGGACAGTTTATCCAGATCAATGCGAATCTTCCTGCTGCAGATATTCACCAGTTCATCAAAGAGGTTGCCGACCTTAATCAAAAACATTGTGATAGCGACAATCCGATTATGGACGGGAATCTTCCAGACGGCTCACGTATTAATATCATCAATGAACCTTTTGTTAGCGGAAGCCCTGCAATCTCTATTAGAAAATATTTAAAATTCATTTCTAGTTTTGAAAATAATCCGGCCATCTTCGGGCTTACACCTCACTGGATCGAATTTTTAAAAGCGATAATTAGTGCAAGATTAAATATTGTTGTCTCCGGAGGAACAGGTGTTGGTAAAACAACTTTCCTTAATTTAATGATCAATGAGATTCCTTCTCATGAAAGAGTTATTGCGATTGAAGATACACTTGAGCTCTCAATCAATAAACCAAACGTTGTAAGGCTTGAGTCCGGTGCCAAAGCAATGCAGTCGAAGTCCACTCTTACCACCCGCGACCTGGTAAAAAACACTTTGAGAATGAGACCTGATAGAATTATCATTGGTGAAACGCGCGGAGGCGAGCTCTTCGATTTATTACAAGCGATGAATACTGGCCATGATGGGAGTATGACTTCTGTGCATGCCAGTTCAGGCAGTGAATGCCTTTCAAGAATGGAAACATTATTTTTGCTTGCTGGTTTTGAAATTCCATTAAATGTTGTCAGACGCCAGATGACTTCTGCTGTTCAATTTATTATTCAATTAGGCCGCGATAAAGATGGCAACCGAGTAATCAATGAGATTATTGAAGTATGCGGAATGGAAGGGTCTACGATGCTTATCCAGACTATCGCTGAACGTGTAGACGGCTTTCTGGAATTTAAGGGAATGGCACCTAAAAATATGGAAAAACTCCACCGTCAGGGCGGGCTTGCCATGAACTTCTTTGAAAATATGTAGACTCTGAAAGCTAGTAAAAATCCTGTGAAGCAAGGCCTCTGACAATTGTAACACCGGCACTGGTTCCAAGTCTTGTTGCTCCGGCGGCCAGCATTTTTTTTGCACTTTCGAGATCTCTGATTCCGCCACTTGCCTTAATACCAATAGTAGTAGAGACATTTTCTTTCATAAGAACTATATCCTCGACAGTTGCACCCCCGCCGGAAAATCCCGTAGATGTTTTGACAAAGTTTGCACCCGCCTTTTCAGAAAGCTGACAGGCCATGACTTTTTCTTCATTGGTAAGGAGAGATGTTTCGATAATCACTTTTACAACTTTTCCTTCAGCTGCATAAACGACATCGCGTATATCTTCTTCTACTAAAAGTAATTTTTGTGATTTAAGGGCACCGATGTTAATGACCATATCAATTTCATCAGCACCGTCTTTAATAGCGTGAGCTGTTTCAAAAGCTTTTGCTGCCGTGGAATTGGCCCCCAATGGAAATCCAACAACAGTACATACCTGAACGCCCGAACCTTTTAAAAGTTCTGCGCAAGTGGCGACGTATGAAGGGTTTACACACACTGAAAAAAAACGATGTTGTTTAGCTTCTTCGATCAGCATATGAATTTGCGCAATCGTCGCATCGGGCTTCAAAAGAGTGTGATCAATACTTCTTGAAATGGTGTCTAGAATTGTATTGGTTTCCATGTTGCTCCTTGCATTCTCAAATCATTAAATGAGACACTTCTAGTATGATTAAATCACGATGGTTTTACCATCCATTATTTGTTTTTATTTTTTCGCTTGTGGCCCTTGCGACGTCGCTGTTTCTCTATATCCGCTCGTATTTGCGAGTCAACGAGGCGCTTCAGGAAGTGGTGCTGAAATA
>JACMRM010000150.1 GCA_014376445.1 Bacteriovorax sp.
TACAGAAGTGGTGGTCTCTTTGAACATATTCTTCAAGAGAAAATTTCATGTTGTCGCGAAGGTAGTCGAAAGCAAATTCGTTGTTCGTTCCGTAAGTGATGTCACATTTGTAAGCAACTTGTCGGTCTTCATCTGACATTTGAGAGAGGATACATCCGACTGTTAATCCCATCCATTCGTATAATACTCCCATTTCATCAGCATCACGTTTTGCAAGATAGTCGTTGACTGTTACAACGTGTGCACCTTTGCCTTCAAGAGCTACAGCGTAGAGTGGTAGAGTTCCTGTTAAAGTCTTTCCTTCTCCGGTTTTCATTTCGGCGATACCACCGTTGAAAAGAGCAAGACCTCCCATCATCTGAACATCGAAGTGCCTCATTCCGAGTACACGCATAGACGCTTCTCTGATCGTTGCAAAAGCTTCAGGTAAAATGTCTGCAACAGTTTTTCCTGATTCAAGCTGAGCTTTTAGTTTTGGTGTCTGAGCTTTTAGTTCTTCATCGCTCATCTGTTTCATCTTTGGTTCAAATGCATTGATCACTTCAACTAGAGGCTTAAGTTTTTTTAGGTCGCGGTCGTATTTCGTACCGAAAATAATTTGTAATGGATTAAACATTGTCTAGCTCCGTAAGTTATAAAATAAAAAATAAATGTTTTAGTTTAACGTGTAGTAAAGGGGGTCAACGGGCGTTCCGTTGACACGGACCTCGTAGTGGACATGCGGCCCAGTCGAGTACCCTGTGTTCCCGACGATAGCAATTCGATCGCCACGCGCGACTTTTTGTCCTTTTTTCGCAAGAACCTGAGAGGCGTGGCCGTAAATTGTTTCGACCCCGTAACCGTGGTCGATCTGAACAAAGTTACCAAATCCTGGTTTCGGTCCTGCAAATGTTACAATGCCGTCAGCTGGTGCCACGATTGGTGTTCCAATCGGAGCTCCGACGTCGATGCCTTCGTGAAATTTAATTCTACCGGCGTAAGGGGACATTCTCGGTCCATATGTGCTCGTTAGATGTCCATTCGTTGGCATAAGTGTAGGAGTCGATCGAAGAAATGATTCTTTATCCAGTAGGTGCTGATCGAGTTGATGAACGCGCACTTCAATTTCTCTTAAAAAACTTGTGACCACTTCGTACTTATAATCGAACTCGGCATACATCGGGGCCATACTTAGACTTTGGCGGGTCATGAACGACCATTCTTTCGAGTAAGTAAAATCATTGTACTGCATGTAGGCTGAAGAAATTTTTTCTTCGTATGCTTTTTTCGTTTCCTGATATTTTTTATCGTCTTCAAACTGCTCAAGCTTCTGTGCCGTTTTTTTCGGCCGTGACTTAAAGATTTTAATCATCATGCCCGGATTGTAATCGCGGTCGGGCTCGCCGATCATGTCACTTGTGCCTTTTGTCGTATTAAAAGATCCGGTATCAACAGTCGAAGGCTGAATAGCTTCAAGACCCGTGATTGCACGAAGTTTTCTTTCGAATACGTTGATACGTTCAAGATCGTCAGTGATTGAGTTAAGTTTCATCTGGAATAACTGAACTTGCTCTTTCAGTTGGCGGTTTTCAACAAGCAGATGCTTGTTCTCATAAACCTGACTTAAAACATTCCAGTAATCGTATGTCAGAATCCCTAAAAGAATTGTGAATGTGATAAAAAGAAAAACCAGAGATTTAAAAACTAAACGCGGAATCTTGATAGATCTTACGTCTTTATTTTTTTCCGGAATAATCATCAATGTGTAATAACGATCCAATGGAAACTCCATTTCAAAGGCAAGCGAAAAATTGTACTAATAAATTGTAAGTTTGATAGGAAGTTATGGCAACAATTTACTGAGCTATTACCAATATTGCCGTGATGTTATCCTGACCGCCATTTTCATTCGCCTGATCGATTAATGCCTTCACAACATTGTCGGCCACTGCTTGTGTTGCGACAGAAGGATCAGGTATCAATTTGCTTATGATGTATAGCATATCTTCGTCACTTACTTTTCCATGAAGACCGTCTGAGCAAATAAAAAATATATCATTTTTGACAACTTTGTAAGTAAAGACATCGACGTCGACATTATCTTCAAACCCAACTGTTCTTACCAGCACGTTTTTTTGCGGATCAAGGGCCGCTTGTTCACGGTTATAAACACCGTAATTTAGTTTTTCCTGCACTAGAGAGTGATCCCGTGTCAGTTGAAATATTTTTTTATTATTAACCAGATAGGCCCGTGAATCACCAACATTTCCTACGTAAATATTCTGACCTCTGAAATAAAAACTGACGATCGTCGTTCCCATTCCAACCAGTTCAGTATGAGTTTCTCCAAAATTTTTGATGGCACGGTTTGATTCTTTTATTGACCCGACAACGAGTGGTGAAGGCTCCATATCAGAATTCTCGATGACATATTGAGGAAGCGCTTTTACTGCCATCTGCGAAGCGATATCTCCGCCATTATGCCCACCCATTCCATCGGCGACGACAAAAAGTTTTTTTTCCAGACTCAGATAATACGAATCTTGATTAGTTTTTCGTTTTCTACCAATGTCTGTATTGCCTGCGGCGATTAATCCCATGTGTTTCTTCAATCCAGTAAAAATTATTGTGACTATGATTATTGTTAAAGGGGCACCTATTTTTGTCAAATTCATTTTTAAACCAGAGCGTTTTGATCTGGTTTAAATTTTTAGGAAACATTTTGAATCTATGCCATAATTAAAAGTGAAATACGTATAAAAAAGATGGGGGAACTAATGTCGAAATTAGATATCAATAAGTTCATGGATGAGAATTATAAAGCTTCAGACTTTTCTCATTTACACTGGACTGGAACGTTTCAAGAGTATTTAGATCTGGTTGCAGAAAATCCTCGCGTAACAAGAAATGCCTTTCAACGTGTACACGATATGATCATGTCATACGGCTCAACAAATTACACAGAATATAAAAAAGAAGTTTTAAGATATCATTTCTTTGATGATCCAATTCAAAATGGAAAAGATGCTGTATTCGGAATCGATGTTCACTTAATGAAGTTAGTAAACTTCTTTAAATCAGCAGCGGCAGGTTACGGAACTGAAAAACGTGTTCTTTTACTTCACGGGCCGGTTGGATCTGCAAAATCGTCAATTTCAAGAATGATTAAAAAAGGGATTGAGCACTATTCGCGCACAGACCTTGGAGCTCTTTATACATTTGAATGGTTTGATGAAACTGAATCAGACATTCTTGGTGGAGCAAAAAATTTTCCATCGCCAATGCATGAAGAACCATTAAAACTTCTTCCAATTGAAGTGCGTAAGCAATTTTTAGAGGAAGTTAATAAAGGTAAAAAAGACGGATATAAAATCAATATTAAAGCTGAAGTTTGTCCGGCCGACAGATATATCCTTGCTGCTTACTTGAAAAAATATAACGGCGACTGGAAAAAAGTTTTAAATCACGTTCGCGTGAAACGCCTTCTACTGTCGGAAAAAGACAGAATAGGGATTGGTACGTTCCAGCCAAAAGATGAGAAGAATCAGGATTCAACAGAATTAACCGGGGATATCAACTACAGAAAAATCGCTCAGTACGGATCGGATTCAGATCCACGTGCGTTTAACTTCGATGGAGAGTTCAATATCGCTAATCGCGGTATCGTTGAATTTATCGAGATGTTAAAACTAGACGTAGCTTTCTTATACGATCTTCTAGGAGCTTCTCAAGAGCAGTCCATTAAACCGAAGAAATTTTCTCAGACTGATATTGATGAAGTTATTTTAGGCCACACGAATGAGCCGGAATTTAGAAAACTTCAATCGAATGAGTTCATGGAAGCTCTAAGAGATAGAACGGTAAAAATCGACGTTCCATACATTACAAGATTAGATCAGGAAGTTAAAATCTATCAAAAAGATTTTAACTCTGAAAAAATTCCTCACGTGCACATCGCTCCTCATACAATTGAGATGGCAGCGACTTGGTCGATCTTAACTCGTCTTGAAGAACCGAAAAAGTCAGACTTAACGAAACTTCAAAAATTAAAACTTTATAACGGCAAAACTCTTCCTGGTTACAATGAAGACAACGTTAAAGAACTCCGAAAAGAAGCAATTAGAGAAGGTCTGGAAGGTATTTCTCCTCGTTATATTCAGGATAAACTTTCTAACTCACTTGTTAAAAACGGTCACGTAGGATGTTTAAACCCATTCATGGTTTTCAATGAACTTGAATCTGGATTAAAACACCACGGTCTAATCAACTCACCTGAGCAACTAGATCACTATAAAGAAATGCTGGCGATTGCCCGTCAAGAGTATGAAGATACAGTTAAAAACGACGTGCAAAAAGCGATCTCAGTTGATGAGTCAGCGATTCAAACGTTATGTGCTAACTACATCGACAACGTTAAGGCCTACACACAAAAAGAAAAAATTAGAAATAAATACTCTAATAAACTGGAAGACGCTGATGAGCGCTTCATGAGATCAATCGAAGAGAAAATTGATATTCCTGAGTCTCGTAAAGATGATTTCAGAAGAGAGATCATGAACTACATCGGAGCTCTTGCAATCGAAGGAAAAATTTTCGATTACAAGATGAATGAGCGCTTACATAGAGCTCTTGAGTTGAAACTTTTTGAAGATCAAAAAGATTCAATCAAGCTTACAACAATTATTTCTAAAGTTGTAGACAAAGAAACTCAAGAGAAAATTGATGTCGTTAAGTCACGCTTAATCAAGAATCACGGTTACTGTGAAATTTGTGCGACAGATGCACTGAATTTCGTAGCTTCGATTTTTGCTAAAGGTGATTCAGCTAAGTCATAGACTAAGGATTGAGATGGATCATCCAATAAAAAGAGACCACGCGCGCTTTAGAAAAATCGTCAAAGGAAAAATCCGCGACAATTTGAGAAAGTACGTATCAAAAGGTGAAATGCCATCTCCGAAAGGAGATGGGACATTTAAAATACCCATGCCCTCGATCGACACTCCGAGATTTAAATTCGGAGAAAAAAATCAAGGTGGTATGGGACAGGGTAACGGCGAGGCCGGCGATCCAGTTGACGGTGAAGAAGGCGAAGGCCCCGGAGAGGGAAAAGAAGTCGGAAACTCTGCCGGAAAGAAAGAACTTGAGGTTGATCTTTCACTAGATGAACTCGCAAGTATTCTCGGTGAAGAGCTTGCTCTTCCTAAAATCGAGCCGAAAGGAAAGAAGGCGATGCCTTCAGTGACGAATAAATATACTTCGATAGGTATGACAGGCCCCAATTCACTGAAACATTTTAAGAGAACATACAGAGAAGCAATGAAGCGCCAGATTTCTTCAGGCACTTACGACTTCAATGACCCGCGTGTTATTCCAGTTAAGCGCGATTTTAGATACAGAGCAAGTGATGCAAAAGTAGAATTCGAAAATTCTGCTGTTGTTATTTATATGATGGACGTTTCCGGATCGATGGGTGACGAACAGAAAGAAATTGTTCGTACAGAATCTTTCTGGATCAACTTGTGGTTAAAGTCCCAGTATAAAGACATCGAAGTCCGCTACATCATCCACGATGCAACTGCGAAAGAAGTAGATCAGGATACGTTCTTTAAAACGCGTGAGTCAGGTGGGACACTTATTTCAAGTGCACTGAAACTTTGCAAAGAAATCATTGATACAGATTATGATCCTGCTGAATGGAACATTTACCCGTTTCATTTTTCAGACGGTGATAACTGGTCAGCTGATGATACAAAATTATGCCTGGAAATATTAGATCAACATCTACTTCCAGCATCCAATGTATTTTGTTACGGGCAAGTTGAAAGTAGATATGGTTCAGGCCAGTTCTATAAAGACCTGGCAGGAAGATACGGTGAAGATGATGGAAAAGTCATCCTTTCAAAAATTAAAAACAAAGAAGCGATTCTCGATTCGATCAAAGACTTCCTCGGCAAAGGAAAATAGGAAATATTCATGTCAAGAACCAAACAACTTGATGGCGAGTTATTAAGAATTAGAGATGAAATCCATGGCTACGCTCTGGAGTTCGGTCTAGACTTTCACGAAGTAAGATTTGAAGTGTGCGACTACGACACTATCAACGTCCTTGCAGCTCAAGGTGGTTTTCCATCTCGTTATCCCCACTGGCGTTTTGGAATGGACTACGATCAGTTGTCTAAAGGATACGCCTACGGATTACAAAAAATTTACGAGATGGTCATTAACACTAATCCTTGTTACGCTTATCTGTTAAATGCCAATCACCTAGTTGACCAAAAAATTGTTATGGCCCACGTTTATGGGCACGCGGATTTTTTCAAAAACAATGCATGGTTTGCCAATACTGACAGAAATATGCTTGCCGTTATGGCCAACCATGGAACGAAAATCCGCCGTTATATGGAACGATATGGACAAAATAAAGTCGAAGAATTCATCGATAGAGTAAATTCAATCGAAAACTTAATTGATGTAGGAATGCTTTTTGAAACACAAGACTCAAAAAGACAATCTGAAGAGCGCATGACAACTGCGCGTGCTGAAATTGCCAATCAGACTGATGACAGGTCATCGGCCTTAAAATCTTTTATGAGATCAAAAGACAGGAAAAATATCGGGCCGATAGAGCCTGAAGAAAAAGAAGATTTGCGCGATAAAAAAGTGACATCACCAAGAGATGTCATGCACTACATTTTAGAAAATGCACCCCTTGAAGAATGGGAATCAGATATTTTGGGAATTCTTCGTGACGAAGCTTATTATTATCTTCCTCAGCGTCTGACAAAAATTATGAACGAAGGCTGGGCAAGTTACTGGCACTCACACATCATGACAACCAGGGCGCTTAAAGCGTCTGAGATCATCGATTACGCTGATCACCACGCTGGCGTCATGGCGATGAGCAAACAAAACATCAACCCGTATAAAATCGGAATTGAATTGTATCGAGACATCGAGTACCGCTGGAACACTGGGCGATTCGGAAAAGAGTACAATGAATGTGAAGATATGCATGAAAAATACAAGTGGGATAAAAAGCTTGGACTTGGAAGACAAAAAATCTTTGAAGTCAGAAAAACTCACAACGACGTAAGTTTTATCGATGAATTTTTTACACCGGAATTCTGTGAACGTCAGCAGCTATTTACTTACAAATTCAACCCGAGAACGGGAAGAAATGAAATTGAAACGCGCGATTTTCAGGACATTAAAAATAAACTTCTCAACCAGCTTTCAAACTTTGGATCGCCTGTGATTGAAGTAGAAAGCGGAAATTTTGCTAATAGAGGCGAGCTTCTTCTTCGACACGTTCACCGCGGAGTGGATCTTGATTTTGGTTATGCTTCGGATACCTTAAGAAACTTATTTGCACTTTGGAAACGTCCTGTGAATATCGTTTCAAAGCAGGAGGAGCAAATTATCACTCTAAGTTTTGACGGCAAAGAATTCAAACAGACTAAATAAGCTTGATCTACCAATGAAAGCGAGTAAAATAAATAAAAAATATTAACTTGTTTTCACTGAGAGTTTCATGCGCATTTCAATTTCATCAGGTCTTCTTTGTTTTACTTTGTTTTTATTAAATACGGCATTAGCCGCGAGAGCACCGATTGCTTCTGTTGTAAAAATGCGCGGGACAATTACAAAACTTCTTCCTGGTGCCATTGAGGCAACACCTGTTCTGATGGATGATAAATTTCCAGAGGACACTTCTCTAGTGACCGGCCCTAAAAGTTTTATCAAAATTAAATTTATCGACAACTCAGAGCTCAACATGGGCCCTGACAGCAAGATTGTTATCTCTGAAATGAGCACAGACTCTGTAGGGGTCATTTCACTTTTAAAAGGCCGTATCAGAACTGAAGTTCAGAAGAGTACAGTGCCTTCTGAAAAAGAAAAAAATAAATTTTACATCCGTACACGTACAGCTGCGATGGGCGTGCGCGGGACAGATTTTCAGACAATCTATAATCCTGATAACCGCATGACATCGCTTTTGACATATAAAGGTTCAGTAGCGATGGCGAAGATTGATGAAAAAACTCATCAGCGTCTGGAAAAAAGCAATACAGAAATTATTCGCGACAGTGACAACACGGTTCGTGAAATAAAAGTCATTCCTGGAAAACAGATGGGCGAACAGGAAGAACTGGTTGAGGTTTTGAATAATAAAAATACAGTTATTGTTCCTCCGGGACAAAACTCATTTACTTCCGACGCTCTAAAAAAGTCATCGCTGCCAGTAAAGATCTCGCCGGTTCAATTGAATGCACTTTATAAAAATACTGAGTTTAATGAAAAAAATGTTTTAAATTTAAAGTCTGGTGTTGATGCTCAGAATCCAAATCTAGATCTTCTGGTGGCCGTTCAACAAGCGCCGGTAGAAGGTTTATACAACGCCAAAACAGGTGACTTTGCTCCGAAGGCCGGAGGCTTTATTGACCAGAAGACTGGTCTTTATATTGCACCCGAAGCAAGTGCGAGCTTAGATGATAAGACCGGCGTTTATGTGGCAGAAAAAAGCGGGAATTTTGATGCCGACACCGGGGATTATTTTGCGCCGAAGGGGCTTGTTCTCGATGCTAAAAAAGGGTTTGTGTTGGAACAGAATGCAGATGTAAAACCTGAGCTGCTAGCTCTTAAAGAAGATATGAACCGCTTAATTGCTCGTGATAGAGTTGTCGGAGACCTCGATGGTGAAGTGCAGATTGCTGCTAAAACTTTGAGTGAAAAATTTATCCGCGACCGTTTAAGTTTTTCTCTGATGGTTGGAAGTCAGGATTTAAAAATTAAAAACAACAGTCATGATGTAAAAGACTCAGGAGCATTCCGGTTTAATGTATTATGGCAGGTTGCTTCGACGAACAGATTCTCTCCCATTCTCGGTTTAACTTATTCGAAAGTAGGGTACAGCGCGCTTGCTTCCCATGGAGACATTCAGGATTCACGTTCACTATTTACCATTTCAACAGGATTAAAGTACGCACTCACAAACCGTGTGGATCTTTTTTCATTTCTTTCACTGGATCAGGCGCACTATGCAGGACAAACCGGGGTCTTTCCCGATGTTTATCAGTATAAAAGAATTGTTATGACAAAATTAAATCTTGGAGTGGATGCTGAGCTTGTAAAATCAAACCGCTTCACGTTGATGGGAAATCTGGTCGGTACCAAAGGATTCAGAAAAAAATACAATAATCTGACTGTGACAGATGTTTCCGGATTCACTTTAAAAATAACTCCTCAGTACGCTATTAACGAGAAGAAATCTGTCGGTCTGGGATTTTTTGCATCCAAAGAAAGCTCAAAAATCAATAATGCATTCGGAACAGTTGATCAGAAAAGAGATGATCACGGAGTTGAAGTTAAATATACTGTAGATCAATAAATTACTGAGGGGTGATTTTGATGGTGTCACCATCAAGCTCTTCTATGTCTGACTGATCAATGCTTTTGCTCTCAATCAACGGCTCGATGATTTTTTTCTCTTTCAATGATTCTACTGTAAGTGCGATGTCTGAATAAACCAGGTCATCGCGCTTGATTGTTTTACCAAGATTTTCCCACTGAATGTACTGAAATGAAATCCAGCAGCTGATCCCATCGAAGGCCTTGCATGATTTTTCTGCAGACTCTTCAATTTTTCTTTTATCATAAGCTTTATCATTGTCGCTCAGGATAAGGTTTACATATGTATCCATGACGCTTACTTCAAACGGTGGCTCGTTTTGAAATGCAATTTTTAACAGAGTAAGCTCTCTTTGGGCCTCAATAAATCTTTTTTCCCTGATCAAAAAAGCAATTTTTGTTGCCTGAGTATTTCTTGGATCGAGTGACTTGTTGGAAATGTTACTCAGCATTGAAAGCCCGTCGCTCCATTGAGACAGAAGCCATGCGAGCGGGATTGCCCTCTCTAGAGCATTCGTTGAATCCTGCTTTTTCTGCAAGGCGAGTCTAAAATGACCAAATGCCAGTTCATATTCTTTATTCGCAAGATTTACATTCCCTTTAATGTTTTCTGCATTTGCCGTATCGATATCATCCACGAAGGTGAGAGCTTTTTTTGTTTCACCTGAGCGCAGATACATGAAGGCCACAATTTCTCTGAGTTTTTTTGACTGGTAAGAAGTTTCAGAAAGGGTCGCAAGCATATCAAGAAGTTTTTTTTCTTTATTTAGATAAAGTCCGGTTTTTAACCACAACTTTGAGGCCTCGTCGTCGCCGATATTATTGTCACTTAAAAGAAGTTTATTTGTTGCCTGCGTATCATGCTCTTTAAGTGTGATCATAGCATCGAGCCAGTATTGGTCATTTTTTGAAAACTTTGAAGTATAAAACTGGCAGTTTTTTTTCTCACGTTCCATTGAAGTGACATCATTTACAGCAATGAAATTTATAATTCTTAAGAGACAAGTCTGGGTATAATAATGATTATTGTTAACCCTTTTATCATTGAGCTCTTTTATGGACTGATCAAATTTTCCCTCGATGAAATAGATCATCGCCATGTAGCGCTTTTTAATTCCTGCCACGACACTTTCTTTCTCGTTAATGCGGTTGAGATAAAAAGCAGCAGTTGTCAGGTCACCACTGATAATTTTAAATTTTGCTTTCTGTAGGTTGAATAAATCAATCTGGCGTTGGTTGTTGTCGCGAGTAATGCTGGCCTCAGTTGAGGCCTCGAGACTGTACTCTTCGTAGTCAAGAGTAATCTCTTTTAATTCGTCTTCATTGGCATGAGATCTGCCAATGCCGACAAATAAACTCAGGAATAAAAGAACACATTGAAGTTTCATGCTTAATATTTCGGGTCTTTGTCCCGATAACTTAAGTAATATGAAGTCATCTTTAATTCACTTTTTATGCATATTTTATGTGCTCCTGATTTCCGGCAGTGCAATGGCGCTTGCTCCAGTGGAAAGTCTGGTTTTAGGAAACTTTTCTGAAGATTATTCTGAAAATAAAAGTGATCCACTCAATTATGTTTTTTCCCGTGATGCCTCTGTAAAAAATGCTTCTTTAGAGTATAAAAAAGAACTTGCTGTTTACCGCGGTTTTTATGAAGAAGGAAAAAACACGGCCAATTATTGTAAGGAAAGCCGTCCGATTCATTATGCTACTGAATGGGAAAAAGTTCAGGTGAAGCGCTCGATGCTTTCGCTGATTCAATATATCGGTCTGGATATTACAACACGTGCTCTTCCGCAATATGCAAAGGCATTGGAGTTTACACGTGATGAGTACACTAATATGGTCGATGGTCTGGTAGGGAATTACTGCTCAACAAATCTTTCAGTCATCAGTAAAAGAGAGTTGGTTAACAACTTCATATTAAAGTACGACAAAGAAAATAATTTCAAACTTCCAAGTGTCGCAGGAAATCCTTACTATCCTGACAATCTCGACAGCTACTTGCCTCCGAAAAAAGCAGTAGAGCAGGAGTTTCTTTATACTGTAAAACTTTTTCAGGCACTGTGTTCGTGGAGTGGAAATCCCAGCAACCCGGGGCTTATGGTTCCAATTTTGAAAAATAGTGCACTGATGTCTTTTTTCGCCCGTCAAATGAGCAATCAAAGCATCGGATGGAGAGAAATTGAAAATACCCTTTACTTAAAAGAAGACAAACAGACAGTGCAGGTATGGTGTGAAAATCTGATCTGCAGAAAAATATCACGCGATGAATTTGTAAGTAAGTTTTATTATTCAGTCGGCGGGACAAACATTAACGACGATTACAAACGCTTATATTGTGAAGATTTTATCAACAGTGATTATAAACCCAAAGACAGTGACCCGCGTCTTGCTAAGATTATAAAGAGTACTACAGCAGATGATGAAAATTTCATCAACTCACAGTTTATCGCTCTTATCACCGGCGTTCCTGATTTTCTTCTTCGCGGAGAAAAATTCAAGAATGGTGAAGACGTCTTCAGATCGAGCATTGATTATACCTGGACAAAATGGGCGAAAAATATGAGCGATAATTTTACGCGCGAATTATTTTTTGAAGAGCCTTTACTGCTTGAGATGGTAGAACGCGGCCAGTACAACGATTTCAGATCGCCGGATTTAAAAATTGCCTTTGATATAAATCTTGGAGAGTTCGACCGTATCAATCAGCGGGCCGGAAAATTAAAAGTTGCTTTCAAAATTTCTGTACAGAACAGTTTTATGAATTTTTACAGAAAGGCCTTAAAAGACAGTGACTACAAAGATACTGCTGAGAAGGCACGTCTTAAGAACCGTTTTAAAATGCAGCTGACAAAAGATGTGAATGCGGCCCGTGAAAAATTTCTGATTCCGCCATGGAAAGGAGATCTTGAAGGATTGATTGCCACTGAAATCACATCTCAGATTCTTGACACTCCAGAGAAGTACCTTGATTTCACGAAGTCTGGTTCAAGAAATATTGAAGTGGAAATCAACTATGGAGTCTTTGCATTAAAGTACATTAATCATCAATTAAATGTGCAGAAAAGTCAGGAAAAAAACAAGGTACCGAAAGCGATGACAACGTCGCCAATCTAGTTTAAAATCCCTCATGGCCAAAAAAACTGTGTCTCCTAAAAATTTAGCTTCATCGAAATACAGTCACTCGCTTGTCGTGCCATCGACAGGAAAAGAGATGTCTGTTGTTCAGAATATTTTAAGCCACAATAATAATTCAGCTCCCGTCGTTCTTGATCCCCTTACACAATACGTGCGCGAGATCAGTCGTTATAAACTTCTGACTCCGGAAGAAGAAAATCATCTTTTAAAAGAGCTTCAGGAAACCGGCGACATTGAAACTGCAAAAAAATTAGTGCTTGCGAATTTAAGGCTCGTTGTAAAAATTGCGATTGAGTACAGATCTGCATGGCAGAACGTGATGGATTTGATTCAGGAAGGAAATATCGGTCTAATGAAGGCCGTTTCAAAATATGACGGAACTAAAGGCGCCAAACTTTCTTATTACGCCAGTTGGTGGATCAGATCTTACATTCTAAAATTTATTCTCGATAACTTTCGTCTGGTAAAAATCGGTACGACCAACGAACAGAAAAAATTATTTTTTAATTTGATGAAAGAAAAAGAGCGACTAATCGGTCTGGGTTTTAATCCGGACAATAAAATGATTTCGGAATCCCTTGGCGTTTCAGAAAAGGCAGTGGCCGTGATGGACCGCAGGCTTTCAAGTGGTGGCTCTGAACTCTCTCTCGAGGCCCGTCTCGATGAAAACGGACCTAGTTTAGCTGACGTCCTGACAGACAAGGATGAGCTTTCAATCGATGAGCGCCTTGGGGATTTACAGGGCGTGGAGATTTTAAAAGAGCAGCTCAATGACTTTTTAAGCGGGCTAAAAGAGCGAGATCGCGAGATTTTTGAAATGCGTCTTCTCTCAGAGGTTCCTGCATCGCTTCAAAGTATCGCTGATCAGTATGGCGTATCGCGTGAGCGAATCCGTCAGATTGAGGAGCGTCTCATTGGTAATTTAAAAGTTTACATGTCAGAATTTATTCGCTAAAACGTGGGAACTATTAAAAAACACCTTTATTCAGGTTGCGAGAAATCTCGTCAGCTCGAACACTGGCAAGGAGACCCAAGAATGATTACTTTAGAAGAATCAAAAAAAATTTCAGCTGAATTTGGAAAAGAATTCGGATCAAGCGAAGAAGACTCTGGATGTACTGCAGTTCAAGTTGCTTTACTTACAACTAGAATCCACAACCTTGCTCCTCACTTTGCAGCTAACAAGCACGACTATTCTGGAAACCGTGGTCTATTAAAGATGATCGGACAAAGAAAAAGACTTCTAGCTTACATTGCTAGAACAGATGCTCCAAAGTACCAGACACTAATTAAGAAA
>JACMRM010000151.1 GCA_014376445.1 Bacteriovorax sp.
GATTTTTTAAAAAATTGAAACTATAAATGGATCTCTTTTCAATTTTTTAGAAGTAAGGTTCTTTCTTTATTTATATTTAAAAAGGAGTTTTCATGGAAAAGAAAACAAAGCAAAAAAAATCCGTTACGGTGTTGTTGGACTCGGGAATATCGCTCAAATGGCAGCTATGAACCCAAGCAAGGCCGGCAATTAATAATTAGGAGGGTGTTATGTATAAAATAGATCACACAAGTACTGCTTTTAGAATCAGCGCCATTATTCTCGCTATTATTTTATTGATGTTCAGCTTTAGAGCATTCGCATAATAGTTTTATCGTGGTACGATAACATCCATGCAAATTGATGTTATCGTACCTACTTTCAACCGCGCGCCGGTCGTTTCAAAAGCGATTGAGTCGGTCCTTAAACAAACTTATAAAAATTTTAATCTTTACGTGGTTGACGACGGCTCAACTGATAATACAACTGAAGTTCTTGAAATATATAAATCACATTCCAATGTTCACATTCTGAAACAGAAAAATTTCGGAGTAAGTGCAGCGAGAAACTTTGCTGTTAATAATTCTAGCGCTCCATGGATTAGCTTTCTCGATTCTGACGATGAATGGCTGCCAAATAAACTGGAACTGCAAATCGCATGGTTAAAAAATAATCCATCAATTCGTTTTCTTCACGGAGAAGAAATCTGGATGAGAAACGGCGTTCGCGTGAATCCTAAAGCTAAACATGCAAAGAGCAATGAGAATATTTTTGAGCGATCTCTGGATTTTTGTCTAATTTCTCCCTCGACTGTTATGATGAGAAGAGACCTGTTTGTTGAATGTGGAATGTTTGATGAGAGTTTTATTGTCTGTGAAGACTACGATCTATGGCTGAAGATTTTAATTAAAGAAAACATCGGTTTTACTAATGAAAAGCTGACCATAAAAAATGGAGGGCACGATGATCAGCTTTCTACGAAATTTGTGGCAATGGATTACTGGAGAATTAAATCCCTAGTTCAGCTTTATAAGAATCAATCAAATGATTTATCTGCAGAAAAAAAAGAGCAAATTAAAAATGTGCTCTTGAAAAAAAGTGAAATACTTTTACCCGCGTATTTAAAGCATCATAATCACAAGGTCTATAACGAAGTCTTTTCTATGCTCACTTCAATACAACTCTTCTCGGCCGGGTCGCAAAGCAGAAGCTAATTATTTTTTATTCTTAAATTCGTGAGTGTAGCTGACTTTTCCCGTTCCTTTTTCATTGATAATCCACTTCGACATCTGTCTGTACTTGACGATCATATCGTCGCGCTTCTGGACATCCATTGGACAAGTTTTTCCCATCAACTTAAGTCTGTTTGAAAATTTCTCTGCTGTTTTATCTGTAGGAAATTTTGAGCAGTTAATTCCTTCATCCATAGACTCATCAATATAGTTTTTGAAATCGATCGCTTCCACTTGTGTCCACTTATCGTTCGTGCAGGCCACATAGGGACCAAGGTTCCTGTCTGCACCTAGAACATCATCCTGTTTCAGTAGAATGTGGTTCCAGAATCTCATTCCGTTAAAGTTGGCAGAAAGATCGCCGTAGCTGAAGACACCGTTTCCGATCTTATTTCCACCGAGAATAATTTTTTCTTTACCTACACCGATTTTAACGGTCTTGATATCACTCTTGCCTTTTAAATAATTATTTGTGAAGTAAGCATTGCCCTGGCCCCACATGTGCTCGAGTTTATCGACCCCGATGTAGTGATCACCTACGCGCATTTCACCGGACATTGTTGCAGCTTTTTTGCTCAGGCCTTTTGAGCCCATTCCTATTCCGTCCCACATGACCCAGTCTTGATAGACCGAATCCTGAAGTTTGATTGAGCGTTTAACTATGTTGTCATCTGTCAGGACATCTTTAGTCAGCTTGCCTTGAACGTGATTATTGAAATAGGCCGAAAGCGCTTTATACAATTCTTTTTCGTTGCAGCCGTCACCTTTTGAGTCGGCAATTTTTAGTGCACTTTGAACGGCAGCGTTTGCTTTTTGATTGAGAAGTCCTGAACTGTCTTTCATCTCCTGCCCGCGAAATGTAAACTGATCGACTTCTGATGAGAAAACGGAGATAGAAGTAAGCATTAGACCTGCAAAAATAATCGAATGAATTTTCATGTTGATCCCTATAGTAAAACGAAGTTGCCGCACTATAGAGGAATCTAGTAAAAGTGCACCAGACTATGGTATTTTTACAGGGTGTTTTGATCTATAGCGAATGTTGAGCACTTCTACTCCCAGAGAAAAGGCCATAGCGAAATAAATGTAGCCTTTTGAAACGTGCTGGCCCCATGATTCTGCTATAAGCATCACCCCGATCAGGAGCAGGAATGCGAGAGCAAGAATTTTAATGGCCGGATGTCTTTCCACAAAGCTTCCAATAGGGCGAGCGGAAAAAAGCATAACTATCATTGCGATTATCATTGCTATAACCATGATACTGACATGAGAGACCATACCCACTGCCGTGATTACGGAATCAAGTGAGAACACGATATCTAAAATAAGAATCTGGATCAGCATTGATCCGGGACTAACATTCTTTTTATTTTTGGGAGCTTCAGGTAAAGCGTGATAAGGGTCTCCTTCAACCTTGTGGTGAATTTCCATTGTGGATTTACAGATTAGGAAAATTCCTCCACCGAGAAGAATGAGATCGCGGCCAGAAAAACTATGCTCCATTATTGAAAATAAAGGATCCTTCAATGTCATAATCCAGTTGATGGAAAAGAGTAGACCGATTCTGATAATCAGTGCGAGCCCGATTCCTATATTTCTCATTTTCGATTGGCTTTCAATTGGCATGCGCGCAACCATGATCGCGATAAAAATAATGTTATCGATACCAAGGACAATTTCCATAACAGTCAGAGTGATTAAAGAAATAATCATCTCGTTCGAGAATTCAAACATAATGGACTCCGGATTTTTTTTTAGTTTGCAAGCTTACAAGTTGTCTCGATAAGAACATCCCGCGACCAGAAGGCCCATGAAATTTCATCTTCTAATGTTCTTAAATATCCTGTCGCATATGAGCGCGATGGAGTGAATGCATCGAAGATTTCCAGTTCGAATTTTGAATTTGCTTTATTAGAAATAAAGAATCTGTAATCTGCTGCCTCTACAAAAACCTGCTTTGTATTTTGAGCAACAAGAAATACTCCTGTTTCTATTGCCGCTTTACCATTCATGGAATAATTGCATTGAATGTTTTCAGCCAAAGCAAAGCTTGAAGAAATAATAAGTGTAAGAGCAATGATCAGCTTGAACATAAAAGAATCTCCTAGCGTTTAATTCAAGTATTGTAAATTGACGGCATTACCTTTGCAAAGTTGTTTGTGCTACTAAACCTCAAACAGGACAACTTACATGAAATCATTGCCCAAATTAAACAACATCTTACTCACTGCAACTTTTCTGGCCGCCCTTACGGGGTGTAGTTCCGGACCAGTTGTCCAAGATTACCCCGCTGGAACTAATGCAGGGGAAGAAGTTACGAATCTTGAAAATGATGTGAAAACGGCGCAAAGCAATCAAGTGGATGTGCTTTCACCAAAGAACTTTAACGAAGCAAATGAAGCTCTAATGGATGCAAAAAAAATGCATGCTAAAGGAAAAGACGCTTACAAAACACTTCACGAAGTGGCAGTTGGACGTGCTTACCTTAATACGGCCAACACTGTAGCAGAAACTGCACGCACAAACATCGAAGATGTTGTCGCTGCAAGACAAGCTGCTGTAACAGCTGGTGCTCCTTCATATTTCGGCAAAGAAATGTCTAAAGCAGATTCAAACTTTAAGGACGTAACTTCTGACATCGAAAATAATAAAATGAGTTCAGTGGCAAAAGAGCGCAAAGAACTTCAGGAAAAATATCTTGAACTGGAAGTAATGGCGATCAAAGAAAAAAATATTGGTGAAGCAAGAAAAACAATTGATCTTGCTAAAAAAGAAAAGGCAGAAAAATTTGCTCCTACTACTTTAGCTGCTGCTGAGAAAAGCTATATGAACACAGAAGCTTACATCACAGCTAACCGTCACAACACTTCAGCGATCGAATCACGTGCAGCTGAAACAAATGAAGCAGCAAAACACGCTTTAAATGTTAACCGTGTTGCGAAAGGAACTGATAAAGTCTCTTCTGAAGAAAAAGTTTTAACACTGGAAAAAGAACACCAGAAAGTAGCGGCTTCACAAAATCAACTTGCGAACGTTAAAGGTGAACTTGCAAACACTCAAGGTCAGTTAGAGAATACTCAAAGTGCACTTGAAGGCTCAGTGGATGTAAACGCAGCTCTTCTTTCAAACCAATCTAAACTTGAAGCTAGCCAGTCAAAACTTGAAGCTGAAAAAGCTCTGGATGCAAAATACGAAGTAGCGAGAAAAGAATTTGATTCAAACGAAGCGGAAGTTTACAAACAAGGCGACGCTCTTTTAATTCGTTTAAAAGGTATGGAATTTCCTTCTGCTAAATCTACCATCACTCCAAAAAGCAAAGCCTTACTTTCTAAAGTTCAAAAAGTTGTAGACGACTTCGGAGCTCAAAATACTGTTCAAATCCAAGGTCACACAGACTCTGTAGGCGGGAAAAAAGTTAACGAGCGTTTATCTCAAAGCAGAGCAACAGCAGTTAAAGATTATTTACAATCAAATGCTGGTGGAATTCCTGTAGACTCATCAAAAGTTGAAGCTGTGGGTTATGGATACCAAAAACCACTTGCAACAAATAAAACGGCCGATGGTAGAGCACAAAACCGTCGCGTAGATATCATCATTAAGCCAGATACTGCTAGAGAATAAACAGATAATTATATTTTCAGTTCTGTGCCCCACGCAAGTGGGGCTTTTTGGTATAAATCAGTATTAAGAATGCATCTATTGAAGTACTGTTTAGTATGTCCAAAAAAGCTAAATACAAGAAAGTCATCGACCCCTTCACTAATGCAAATGACATTCAAAATAACCTGTTCGATAAGAAAAAAAACAAGCGTACGCCAGCTGAAAAGAATCGTCGAGACAGACACCTGCAAAAAGAAATTGTCAGACAATTAACTGACGACCTAGTGAAAATATCGGAGAAAGATATCCTTGAAGATACTTTTAGAGACAATCCAAATCAAAAAATCAACGAAGTGGTCTACACCATCCGCCCCGTCAAAATGAAAGACGAATAAATCAACTTTTTGATTAACTAGTTTGCTGCACTTGTTCCAATGTCACGCGGATCAGAAGCAGCGTTGAGCATTTTATTTTCTCTGGCCACCGCCATTACACTACATGGAACTTCTCTGATTTGAACTTTATAACCCATTCTTTCCAAATCTTTTAAAACTTCCGGCCGAGGCCCCGGTGGATCAATATCTAAAACATCGGGAAGCCACTGGTGATGATAACGAATCATCGTGATTGATTCATATAAAGGAACATTAAATTCAATATAATTTAAAATACTCTGAGCTACACAGCTAATGATTCTTGTTCCACCAGGTGCACCGATAGCAAGCTTGGGGAGACCGTCTTTCATAACTATAGTCGGAGACATGCTTGAGAGTGGAGTTTTTTTCGGAACAATTGCGTTGGCATTGCTTCCGATTGCACCGAATAAATTTGAAGCTCCGGGTTTCGCAGAAAAATCATTCATCTCATTATTCAAAACAATTCCGGTGTGAGGCACCACCATGCTCGCTCCCATCTGACCGTTGATGGTTTGAGTTGAAGCAACCGCATTGCCCTGATAATCCATTATAGAAAAATGTGTTGTCTGAGTTGACTCATGTGGTGGAACAACAAAACCGTGTCCAACTGTCTGCGAAGGACGCGCAGTTGTTTCATAAAATTCTTTTCTTCTTCTGGCCGCATACTCTTTATCAGTTAATCCTTTCGTCGGTACATTGACGAAATCAGGGTCACCTAAATACTCTGCTCTGTCTGCAAAAGCTGCCTGCAGAGATTGAGCGGCAAGGTTGATTGAAGTTGTACTTAATAATCCTTTTTCTTTAAGGTTATCATTTTCAAGCTGATTGAGAAATTGAACAACGTGAATTCCGCCGGAGCTAGGCGGAGGCATAGAAAAAATTTCATAACCTTTGTAATTTCCCTTTACCGGCTCACGCCATTTTACCTGGTAATCAAGCAAATCTTTTTTTGAAAGAAGTCCTTTATGATCGGCTGAAAACTTAACGAGAGCCTCTCCAATTTCGCCTTTATAAAAAACTTTTTTTCCATTTTTTGCAATTCTTCGAAGAGTTCTTGCCAGGTCTTTTTGAATCAGCATATGACCCATCGGCCATGGATTTCCTTTAGCATCTAAAAATATTTCTCTCGCTGCAGGATCTTTTTTTAAAAGTTCAGCTTTATTGTCGAGAGCTTTTTTAAAGTTTGGATAAACTGCAAAACCATTTTCGGCCAGAGCAATAGCAGGTGCCATAACTTTTACCAGAGGAAGTTTCCCGAAGCGTGCGTGAATATCAATAAGGCCTGCGACCATTCCTGGTACACCTACAGATAAAATTCCATTTTGAGAAAGATTTGAATCCGGATTGCCATCTTCTTTTAAAAACATTTTTTCTGTTGAAAGTAGTGGTGCACGCTCTCTGAAATCGATGGCGTAAGTTCTTTTCGTTTTTCCTTCGCGGTAAAGCATAAAGCCTCCCCCACCAAGACCTGTTGAATGTGGACGCTCAACTGCGATGGCAAATGAAACAGCAACTGCTGCATCAATGATATTTCCGTTCTGGGCAAAAATAGTTTTAGCGGCCTGTGTAGAAAAAATCCCCTGCGTGGACACTGCATAATGAGTCCCTGTGGCCGTGGCACTTTGATGATCCGCCCTTTCTGCTTTGGCCAAAATATAAGCGTCTGCCCCCTGAGGCGTCAACGTTTCTTTCTTTTTGACAGGCGCTGAGCATTGGATAAATAGCAATAAGCATGGGAGAAGAAGGATATTTTTTTTCATGCGATAAGCCTACTTCTGTCATTTCTAATTTTCAACAATTATACGCCTAAAAAGGCCTGCCTTTTGCAACGGTAACTTTGGCACATACAAGGAACTCTGGAGGGAGCATGTTTGAAGATATTAAAGTCAGAAAAGGCCAGCCCAATCATAAATTGAATAAAGCTGAATTTTTTGAAGAATACAAAAAATCTTTTTACGGTGAAAAATATCGATCGTTGGATGCTGAAATCGATACATTAGCTGCTGTCGCCTGGAAAGATTACGATGAAGAAAACAAATCTCCAATTACAACTAAAGCTGGCCCGGGGTTTGTCGATCCCAACTATGATTTATCAGTTGAATGGCTTGAAGCGAGAAATCGAATCTTTGAGGCGGCAGAAAAATATAAATCTTCACATAATAAAATTTTGATCATCAATGGTTCACCTAGAAATGAGCACACTTGTCCGAGTGAAATGTCTAAAACTTACCGCATGATTAAAAGGGCGCAAGAAGTTTTTCAGCACATGGAAACTGAATATGAAATCCTAGATTTAAGTAGAATAACTTCAGACTTTGGAAAAAAAATTCATCCATGCAAGGCCTGTGTATCAACCAGCATGGCACTTTGCCACTGGCCGTGCTCGTGTTATCCCAATCATGCTCTCAACCAGACTTCGGACTGGATGAATGATATTTATGAAATGTGGACTCGAGCTCACGGAATTATGATTATTACCCCTGTTCATTGGTACCAGGTTCCGAGTACACTCAAACTGATGATGGACAGATTAGTTTGTGCAGATGGTGGAAATAAAGATCCGACATCGACCCAGGGAAAAGATCCTATTCTCGCCAAACGAATGGAGCTTGCTGGATGGGATTATCCAAAGCACTTAGCGGGCAGAGCTTTTTCAGTTGTCGTCCACGGAGATAGTTCAGGAATTAGTGATGTTCGAAGAAATATTTCGGACTGGTTGAATGATCTGCATTTAATTCAGGCCGGAACAGGTGGCGTGACAGCAAGTTATATCGGTTATTATGGAACGTATGCTGAAAGCCATCATGAACTGGATAAAAATAAAGATTTCATGATAGAAATTGAAACAGCGGCCGCAAGTCTTGTTAGACAAATTGAAATGAATCGATCTGCACGTTACGTACAACCAGATAATGGATTAGAACATCCAATGCAAAAATAGGAATAACAAAAATGGTTTTATCTATTGAATTAAAAATGCTTCTTTATTCAGTCATTCTTGGGCTTGTTCAATTAATGGCGTCCGCTCAGGCAGCGACCAAACAAAAAGGTATAAGCTGGAACTTGTCAGCGCGCGATCAAAAAGGTCCAGAGCTTGCGGGGGTAAGTGGACGACTCGACCGTGCATTTAAAAATTTCATGGAGACTTTTCCATTTTTCATGACCGCTATTTTAGTCGTTCAAATTACAACTCTCGCTAATCCGCTCAGCAACATAGGTGCTCAACTTTATTTTTGGGCAAGAGTTGTTTACGTTCCACTTTATGCTTTTGGTATTCCAGTATTTAGGACATTGGTGTGGATCGCTTCGTTGATCGGCATAATTCTGGTATTGTCGGCCTTGCTCTAAATCATCATCCATTTTAGTGATTTCCAAAGAATCATAATCAATAGCTGACAATTGAACTTATTAGTGGGTTTAATTGATTGAAATTACTCACAAAATCAAACTTACGCAAAAATTACGCTTTATTTTTAAAAATTCTCATTTATGCTGAATTCATGGAACTAAAAACAAAAATTTCAATTCTTGCAGACGCCGCCAAATACGATGCTTCTTGTGCTTCAAGTGGTTCAAAAAGAAAAGCGATTCAAGGTGGAATCGGAAATCTTGAAGGCTCGGGCATTTGTCACAGCTACACTCCGGATGGACGTTGCATCTCTCTTCTTAAAATATTGCTGACGAACTTTTGCATTTACGATTGTAGCTATTGCGTGAACCGTATCTCAAGTCAGGTGAAGCGTGCAAAATTCACAGTTGAGGAAATAGTTAATCTTACCATGAATTTTTATAAGAGAAATTACATTGAGGGATTATTTTTAAGCTCTGGCGTTGCAAAATCGTCGGATGAAACGATGGAAGAGATGATTGAAGTCGCAAGACGTTTGCGTGTTGATCATAAGTTCGGTGGATACATTCACTTAAAAGCAGTGGCCGGATGTTCAGAAAGTTTATTACTTAAAGCAGGTCTTTATGCTGACCGCTTAAGCGCCAATATAGAATTGCCAAAACAAAAAGATTTAAACGATTTGGCCCCTGCTAAAACACACATAGAGATTGAAAAATCGATGGAGCAGATTCAAGAGCGTATGACAGAGAATGCTGAAGAGAGAAAACTTTTTAAGTTAGCTCCGCAGTTTTCTCCTTCAGGACAGAGCACTCAGATGATTATCGGCGCAACGAAAAGCTCGGACCGCGATATCATGACGAAGGCCTCTGACCTGTATGGGAATTTTAATTTAAAGCGCGTTTACTACAGTGCCTTCAGTCCGATACCAGATAGTGATCCAAACTTACCGTCACAACGCCCTCCAATGCTTCGTGAGCACCGTCTGTATCAGACTGACTGGCTACTGCGCTTTTATGGATTCGACATTAATGAAGTACTTCCACAAGATGTACCGGAACTGGATTTAGACATGGACCCAAAATTATCGTGGGCCATTCGTAATCGCAAAAATTTTCCGGTGGATTTAAATGTGGCACCAAAAAATATTCTCCTGCGTATTCCGGGCCTGGGCGCGCGACTTGTAGACAAAATCCTAGCGCACAGAAAGTTCCAGAAAATACGTCTAACTGATTTATCAAAGATGCGCGTGC
>JACMRM010000152.1 GCA_014376445.1 Bacteriovorax sp.
AGGATCTAGTCCACATCCAAAAATTTTGGATAAATCAGACGATAGGATTGGTCCACCATTTTTACAAGAAGGTGCTGTTTGTGCTTTCTCGGATGAACATAAGTACAATGCACAAAAATTCTTATTCTTATCAAGTTCTTTGTCATCGCTTATTTCAGGCCTAGTATTAATAGTAAAATCATTATACCAATCATCCAATTTTTCTTCTTTTTCTTTTGATGCATATTTATCAACAGGCCCCTTCTTTTTTTCATGAGCTAGACATTGAAAACCATAAGCTGTCATCGTGTCCATATTTGTTGTATCAACACCAAATTGATCATTAATAGGACCAATATCCAGACCGTTAAACATTTTTGTTGAAACCTCAGAATCCGTGCTGCCTAGTTCTGTTAAATCTTCACATAAGAAACGATTAATGTTGTCATTTATGCTTTCACATTGCTTTGCGAGGGTAGGAGCTAGGTATTTTTTTTGAATGTCTTCTCGTAGAAAAAATTTTGCGATGTAATCTTTTGAAGAAATATCTTTGTTTTTTGATTTTTCTAAAACATATTTTTTAAATTCAGCGACAGCTTCCTTGCCTGCACTTTTCAGAAATTTCAACTGGGCATACGAATTAAACCGAGAGGCAAATGCTCCATCTGACGTAGTAGCACCGTTAATAATATCCTGAGCAGATAACTCATCTAGCTGACTACTTAGAATAAAGGCAGAAACTCCACCATCTAGCGGACACTGAAGATTTTTTTGTTTGTTATCAAGGTTAGCTATTCCCATATTTTTTACATATTTATCAGCTAAAATTCCATAAAGCCCATCACCTAACTTTGACTTCACTCCTGATGGATTTAATGATTTTGTAAGTGCATTAAGCTTCATCTCGAAGAATGCGCCCTTTTGTTTTTTTCCGCCGCATGTTTCAATATTTTTCAATGACGGTAAATTACAACTCTTCTTTACTTCACTGTTATTCATCGAAAGATCAGCGCCGTTTGAATAAAAGTAATTCGTTAATAGCGCTGTCTCCTCACTATTTTGGTTTATTTTCTTTGAAAGCTGATTACTGAGTTTTTCGTAGATTGCTTTTTGGTGTACTTCTTTTTGTCCCTTAAGGTTAGTTAAGCCTTCCATGTATCCACAAGACGTAAGAGTTTTATCTAGATTTGCTAAAGGGCCATCAGTTGTTTTCTTTTCGCTTATACAATTTGGAGCCTTTTCAGCAGAAAATGCGGTGGAACTGAGAATTATGATTAGCGCTAACGTATATGACTTATTCATCATTGACCCGTATTGTTTGCTTAGGGACATTTTTTATCCTTGTAGACGCTAAAAACAGCACCGTGAGAACAAGCGATCTCAATTATTTTTACAACCGAAGCTTGAGAACCTTCGCTTGGATACTCCCCCCTAATCTTCATCGTTTCTAAGTAATCTAATAGAGTTTCGCCTTTAGTATTTTTAGCATTAACCACCTCTGCAAATTTAGAGGGATCATTTCTCTTCTTAGAATAATAGAGCCAGATTATATCTAGAAATTTTACTCTCTTACTTGGATCGTCTGCTATAACATGCAAAATTGGGCTTTTAACAACATCAGAATATCCCCCAGGTTGACATGCTGGAGATTTGAAAAAATCTTCAACTGAATAGCCTGTTGGCTCCATTTCTTTAGTAATCAAGCTTGCCACCGATTGCCACTCGATTTGATCAAACTTGTGACAAAAAATGTCTTGGTAACTTTCTTTAGTCTCTCCTGAAGCCGGTTGAGGCCCCACAATTGTATTTTTAGTAATAACTAAAGCTCCTTTCATCGCCAATGCCAAAGGCCTTGAGACATCACTCTTCAAGTCTATTGCTACTTTCTTATCTGGCTGAACCGAATCAGGAACCATTTTATTTGAACAATCACCTGTGCAATCTTTGGTTGTTGAACATGCAGTTAAACTAAACAGGGAGGTCACAAGTAATGCTAGAATTTTTGAATTCATTTTCATGAGCACAATTCCCTTGATAGGTTTACTAAAAATTAAAACTTATCAATCTAATCGGGTTTTCAACATAACTTCTTTAGTTTATTGCAATAACTAAAAGTTAAAGGACAGACGCCTAAGAAAGTTGGCATCAAGCAGATTAAATGTCTCCTGGAACCTTTTAGGAAGATCATTTCGGAAGAAAAATGAGAAAGGCTATAGTTTTTGATTCAATCGGTTTTATCAAAGAGTATAAATTTTACGAGTTACTCAACTCATTTCTACAAATACTAGTTGGCCAGAGGTTCATTTGAAGATTTCTCAACACTCTCTTTTTACTTCCAGTTAAAACTTGCCAATAATAACTATGCTCTGGAAAAAGTCTTTCGGATGCCACTCTCCCAGTTACCTGGTTTTTTAAGATGAGAGCACCAATCATTAAATTCAATTCGGGATTAATTAAGTCTTCATCTTTAAAGTAACGATTAAAGTAGTCTCCTCCATGGCGATTAGCAGATGCTCTGTCGATCTGGAGCATTCCTATATTCATTGTCCCATCGACTCGGTTATAGGTCTCCTGAGTAACTTCAAAGTCAGACTCTGCCTCCGCAATGGCAGCTAAAAAAGCTGTATAGAATATTTTTTTGGATTGATAATTTAATTCGTTTAAATTTGAACACCCGGCTAATTGCAAATCTTCCTCTACTATTTTTGTATCAAAGAAAGAGTTAAATTCTGAATCAGCAAAAAGTGAATCAAGTGCAAGACTATAACTTGTTTTCCAGGGATGCCCGCTTGAAGAAGGATGAATTTTAATTGGGAGCGATTCTGATTGTACCGAAACTATTCTTGAAGATTCACTATTTGAACCTGAATTACCACATGAGACAATGATAAACGCACTTAGCAGTAAGCTTAGTGAATTGAGAAGATTAAATTTCATAGGAAAAGGCTAACAAAGACTTTATGGAATTTAAAGTCTTAATCTTTCTAGTCTTTGTGAATAATTCTTCGAGTTATCTTACTTTTGGTACGTTCTTCTTTTTTTGTATAACCACT
>JACMRM010000153.1 GCA_014376445.1 Bacteriovorax sp.
GAAAATCTGCTTCAAGTCCTTAGAAAATATTTTTTCTTCAAGAAGCAAGGCCCCGGCAAAATAACTTGTCTTAAAATCGTCGAGCTTCTCGCCGAGATTCATTTCGCCCGGAACTTTTTTAGTACCTAAAACTAAATGCCCAAGCTCTTTAGCCATAACGAATATTTTTTCAGTATCTTTGGATTTTGAGTTGAGGTAAATCGTTGCGGGGTGAGATCTTTTGACTAAAAATCTGGTCTGCGAAAGAGTTTTCTGCTGGCCGATAGTCTGCTCATCAATTTCGTACTTATAATTTTTTTTCAAGACAGATTTGATCTGCTCAATTTTAATTTCATCTGACTCAAATCTCCACTCGCTTCTCATTTTTTTAGCGAGCTTTTCGATTTCAGGAAAATAATTATCGTGAGCTTCAATATAAGACTTTAAAGCAGCCGAATAAATGTCTTCCATCTTGATATCGAAAGAACGTGAGACTTGAAGAATGGTTAAAACAAACGAAGCGAATTTTTCGGGATCATGGCCCATCAAATCCATTACGTCTGATTCACTCAGGCCAAATAATTCGAGTGGAACTTTTTCCACCATATCGCTTTCTAAAAATTTTAATAATGGATGAAGATTTTTTCCAGTTTTGAATGAAACGAGTTCGCCTAAATCAATCTGCAGGCCTTGGGCGAGAGCAGCAAGCTTTTCGATTTTGGGATATTTTTTACCCTTTTCGATTTCATTTAAATAAGAAACTGAAAGATCAGATAGATCGGCCAATTCCTTCAATGACAAATCGCGCTTGTCACGTAACTGACGAATTTTTAAACCCAATATGAACTTTAAGACCATTTTCTTCTTTAACATGTCTATCTTTATAGCGCTTTAGAGTTTTAAAGTCTAGCACCTCGCGAAAACAAATAATTAGCGAAATTTCGCTAGATTTATCATTCTGCTAATGTTTATTATAGAACAAGTTTATTTAGATCACATGGAGGAAGCATCATGAGTTACTATTCATTAAATTCAGACACTCAAATTTCAACAGGCGCTGTTAATCAAAGAACACTCGATTTATTCGACGATAGATTTTTAAGACTCCTCACAACTCTTCACAGAAAACTGGAATCAAGAAGAAATCAATTGCTGGCCGTCAGGCGTCGTCACCAGGAATCTTATGATCAGGGAGGAATTCCACGTACAGAAATTCTGGACGATGAATCTCTTAAATCAAACTGGAAAGTTGCAGCTGTTCCTGAAGATTTACAAATCCGACGTGTGGAAATCACGGGACCGGTTAACGATACAAAAATGGTTATCAATATGCTTTCGAGAAATGCTGACGGTTCTCGAGCGGACATGGCGATGCTTGATTTTGAAGATACAATGTATCCGTCGTGGGATAATGTGATCGACGGATTTTATAATGTCATCGGAGCAAGTACAGGAAAACTTTCTTTTCAAAAAAATAAAGAATCTAAAGTTTATAAATTAAATCCGAAAGACATGGCAGGACTCATGGTGAGAGTCAGAGGGCTTCACTTGCAGGAAATCAATTTAAAAATTGACGGACAATATGTATCTGCAGGACTTTTTGATTTAGCAATGTGCTTTTACCATACTGCTCAGAAATTAGTTAAGAGAGGAATTACTCCAAAGTATTATGTTCCAAAAATCGAATACCCGATGGAAGCCTGTTGGTGGAATGATTTATTTTGTACAGTACAGGAGGAATTAGGATTCGAGCGAGGAACTCTTCGTGCCACTTTCCTGATTGAAACTCTTCCTGCTGCTTTCAACATGGAAGAAATTTTATTTGAACTAAGAGAGCACGCAGTTGGAATGAATGTCGGCAGATGGGACAAAATTTTCTCGGATATAAAAACTTTAAAAAATCATCCTTCACGAATCAGCCCGGACAGAGGCGAAATCAATATGAAAAAATTCTGGATGGAAAACTATGCTAAAAAATTAGTGAATATTTGCCACAAGCGTGGGGCTTTTGCCATTGGTGGAATGTCTGCATTCACTCCCGGTAAAGATGAAGAAATTAGAGAGTTCCAGAAAAAAAGAGTTATGGCCGATAAGATTAATGAATTTCAATTAGGCCATGACGGATGCTGGGTTTCACATCCTTACTTCATCGGACCTGCGCTTGAGTGTTTCCCGAAAAACAATCAGGTTAATTTTATCGATACGGACTTCCCTGCTCATCCGAATCTTATGATGGAGGGCACTGGGCCTCGTACACTTCAAGGATTAAGAACAAACATTCAGGTGGCGATTGCTTACCTGATCGGCATGGAAAAAGGACTGGGGTGCGTTTCTCATAACGACATGATGGAAGATTTAGCGACACTTGAAATTTCACGTACACAAGTATGGCAGTGGAAAAACTATAGTGTAGTTTTAGATGACTGGGAAACTGTAAATGATGAATTAATTATAGATGTTTTTCAAAAAGAACAGGAAAGATTTTTGAGAGAAATACTAGAAAACCAGACCTTAAGTGAAAAACAAAGACTCGAAGAAATTCATATCCTGCAGAAAGCAACGACAGAAGGTACTGCACTTTTCACGGCAACAGCATTAGAGCCCTTTTTAACAACAACAAGTCCATTTAAACAATCACTCACACATAAATTTGAAAGGAGAACTAACATGAACGATGTTACACAAATGGAAAAACTTTGGAGCAAAGACAGCAGATGGAATGGTGTTACACGCGACTACACTCCTGCAGAAGTTTTAAAACTTCGCGGTTCATACAGAATCGAGCACTCACTTGCACGCCTTGGAGCTGAAAATCTCTGGAGACTTTTACAAGAAGAAAGTTATGTTAATGCTCTAGGAGCTTTAACAGGAAACCAGGCCGTTCAACAGGTAAGAGCAGGATTAAAAGCAATCTATCTTTCCGGATGGCAAGTTGCTGCTGATGCAAATTTAGCTGGAGAAATGTACCCTGATCAAAGTTTATATCCATCTGACAGCGTTCCTAATGTTGTTAAAAAAATCAACCAGGCACTCATCCGCGCAGATCAGGTGGAAAGTGCAGAAGGAAATATTACTAGAGAATGGCTGGCACCAATCGTTGCCGATGCTGAAGCTGGATTCGGTGGTGTACTGAACGCTTACGAACTTATGAAGCAGATGATTGCGGCCGGTGCAGCTGGAGTTCATTTTGAAGATCAATTAGCTTCAGAAAAAAAATGCGGTCACCTAGGTGGAAAAGTTTTAGTTCCAACAAGCGAGTTCATTAAAAAATTAACAGCTGCAAGACTTGCAGCTGACGTTATGGATACTCCAACTTTAATCATTGCAAGAACAGATGCTCAAGCAGCAACACTTCTTACTAGTGACATCGATCCTGCTGATCACAAATTTATAACAGGTGAAAGAACTCCGGAAGGATTCTTCAGAATCAGAAATGGAATGGATATTGCGATAGCTAGAGGTCTTGCTTACGCTCCATACGCTGATTTAGTCTGGTGTGAAACTTCAACACCGGATCTTGCGGAAGCAAAACTTTTTGCTGAAAGCATTCATGCAAAATTCCCGGGAAAAATGCTGGCATACAACTGTTCACCATCATTCAACTGGAAAAAGAAACTAGATGCCGCAACGATTGCAAGCTTTCAGCGTGAATTAGGGGCCATGGGATACAAATTCCAATTCGTAACACTCGCTGGATTCCATTCACTGAACTTTTCAATGTTCTCACTTGCTCATCAGTATAAAGCACATGGGATGAGTGCTTACTCAGCATTACAAGAACAGGAATTTGGTGCAGAAGCGATTGGGTACACTGCAACTAAGCACCAGAGAGAAGTTGGTACAGGGTATTTTGACTTAGTTTCTAACACTGTTACTCAAGGGCTTTCTTCAACTAACGCTTTAAAAGGTTCAACTGAAGAAGAGCAATTTTCAATGATCCAAGCTTAATAATTAACAAATGCGGCCTCTGGAACTCCAGAGGCCTTTTGCATCTGCGTTGATCACTCATACGTACGTAATAAATTATGCTTTCAAAAAATCACGGCGAGGAGAATGTAGCATACATGCTCCCTTTTTTTATTAATTAATATCTAGCAGGTAAAGTAAACCACGCCGAGCTGATGATCTTGTATCCATTCTGAATAAGAACATCTGGCCCGCTGCCTGTTGAACAAAAGCTTTCTTTCTTGAAAGCTTCCACATCATCAATCTTCTTGATAAATGTCTGCAATGAAATAAGAACTCTCGGTCCCTGGAAATAACCTAGCTCAAACGTTTTTTCTTGTTTTGAATTCAGTTGAACCAGCTCCTGTGCACAGTCGACTGTTGGTGCGTGAACACCAGTGTTCGAGATGATAGTTTTTCCGTCGATTGTAACCTTGATCCCGTCGTCACTTATTGTAACGATGTGATAAGATCCGGAGGTTTCACTATCAGGAAGCATAATGTTTCCATTCGCTTTAATCGCGAACCATTCAATAAGTTTTTCTCCATTACGATTTGTCAGGAAAACATTTTGTCCGTATCCGAATCCTTCATCAAAGGCACGTGTAGGAACATCGAAATTAGAAAAGTACATAAACTCTTCGTGCATGTATCCATCAATAAAATACTGATCAAGATTGTTCCACTGATTTTGACCTTCATATAAATGAGCAATCAATCCCAGTTTGTTTGCTGGAACAGCAGGAATGTCATCACCTGGATTAGTAGGATTGCTTCCATCTCCTCCGCCCAATGGATTACAGATTAATGTATCTGTACTGCCATTTTCACATAGTGCAGGGCCACCAGCATTTCCACCTCCATTCCCATCACTCGTTGGTGTCGATCCACCTTCTTGCATCTGGCTTTTGTCATAAAATTCACTTTGTTTACAGGACGCGAACATTAGCAATAGAACAACAGCAAGCAAACTTTGTCTGCTTTTCAAAAAAGATATCAACATAGAATCCCCATCAAGAACAATTTCTGATTTTGGTTCCCAACAGACGTACCACTCCAACATACGCGCAATCACAAAATCAGAAGATATAGAAAAATATCCTGAAAAACACAGGTCCCATTACACCCCGGGTATGATTTGATTATAGCGATTGCAGGTCAGGGTAAACCAATGAGGCAAAGAATTATTTAATGGACTCGAAAAAGTTCATGGATTTTGAACTCTTTAGATGAAAAAAGGCTATATTCCCGTCATGAAAAAGTGTTTAGGATTTTGTAAAAAAGTGCCTTAACTTCTGGCCATTGGCCCCTAGAGTGTCTAAAAAATAACATCATGTAATATTTCTATGATGGAGCATCCACTATCTCCCCTTCAGTTAGAATGATTTTATGAAATTATTATTAGCAGCTTTATTAATCCTTATGTCGGCCAATAGCTTTGCCTATTCGAGCAATTTAAAACACGCAGAGTGTACATGTGCGACTGAACTTCAAGATAAGCTAGAAAAAGATGCTTATGATATGAACGAGCTTTACAGACGCCTTTACAACTCATTTGTAAAAATTGATAACGATGCAGAGTTTTTAGAAGGAACGAATAAAGAAAACGCTGTGATTCTTATTCATGGTTTTATCGCATCTCCTTTTGAAGTCAGGTCAGTGGCAAAGGCCCTCAATGATATCGGTTATACAGTTTATATGCCTCTTCTGCATGGATTCGGTGGTTACGGTGAAGTTGCAAACAAAGGTAAACTTTCAATCTGGCGCGAGCAGATTAAATCAGCAGTGAAGGACCTTTCGGGATGCTATAAAAAAATCTCTATTGGAGGGATTTCACTGGGAGCAGCTCTTGCGACAGATTATGTTCTAAATTCTCACGATCCGAAAATCACTTCATTGGTTTTATTGTCACCATATTATGATATTTCTCAATCAGTAGCGAAGCTGATTATCGGGCCATTATCTTCAATCACAGACAGCTCATATCTCTCAACCCTTTTTACGGTTTCACAATCAGATGATTTAGTTGAAATTCTAAAAAATAATAAATTTTATTCTGATATCATGCCGTTCATGACATTGCAGGAATTGTTCAAGTTCAGTGATGAGCTAAAGGCCACTGAATCAATTGCAAAAAGCAGCCTTCCTGTATTTCTTGCATACAGCGAATTTGATACAACAATAAATCTTGAAACGGCCGACAGCCTGCCGAGAAAACATTTTAAGAGTATTAATCTTTTTAAACTTCCAAAGGAGCTTAAAGTTCCGCACCAGATTACATACGAATCAAGCAATCCTAAATTCGATCAAATGGCAAGTAAAATTATTCGCTTTATCGGCAACAGTAATTACTAAAATCTTCTGCGACCAAACAATGAAAGAAGTTTTGTCTGCTCTTAATATTCACTTTTGTTAAATTGAAGTGAGCGAAGCCATGCTACATGAGATACAAGATCCCCGATCCTGAAGGCCATCACAGGAATTTTTTCATCGATGTATGACTTTAATAGCTGATCATCTTCAAATTGATTTTTTAATGTGGGCCCATTTTGAAAAAACTCTGACATATTTATTCCTGAAATGAATTGCACGCTGTCTCTATTTTTTTAAGGCTCAATAAATTTTAAAGTCACACGGTCACTCATGAAGACAAGACAATAAAAATGATAAACAATATTATTTTCATTATTTTTCTGAAGATTAGCTTAAATGGTCCTTTATAACTCTGCTCTCAAAATGACATCTTGGCCAAATTTATTATTCAACAATTTAATAATGAAAAATGACCTTGAATAGCGCTAATCTCTATACAAGAATTGAGAGAAAAAGTTATAATTCCAGTGTTTAATCTACTAAAGGCGATTATATGAAAAAGTTTGGAATTATCATTGCGATTGAAGAATACTCCACTGCTGTAGTGCCGGAACTAGCCAAAATAGAATTTGCTGTCAATGATGCAGTCTCAATAAAAAAAGCCTTTAATGAACAGCTCTATATTGAAGATGAAGAACTTCTTTTTCTGACGAATGAACAGTCTAACAAAGCAGCGATTGAAAAAGGACTGTCCAATATCTTCAGCAGAATTGGAATCGAAGATGAACTGTATTTTTATTATGCCGGCCATGGATTTAATGCCGGCTCTCAAAACCGCATCACTTGCTGGGACACAGATAATTCAAACCTTGTGGAAACTTCTCTTTCAATTTACGAAATTCTTCTTAAGCCTTTGAGCGACAGCAAGATTAAAAAAAGCTTTATATTCATCGATTCTTCAGCAGAAGAATTAAAATCAAAAAATAAAATGAAAACTGCTGCCAACAATCTGGTTGAAAAAGAATACTCGGAGCTGGTCAGAAAATCTCCAGGCCATTCTTTTTTCCTCTCGTGCTACCCTGGTGAACAGTCTTTTGCTTCGGCCCAGACTAAACATGGAATATGGGCACTTCAATTATTAAATGCGATGAATGGTAAGGATGACTCTGCTATCGACAAAGCCAATGCCATTACTAATATCTCTCTTGGAAAATTTCTTTCAGCAAAAGTTCCACAGTATATTACTAAAACAATGTTTATTAATGACCGCCAGAGCCCGTACAGCGTGATCGATCTATCATATGCAACTCCCATAATCGCTTTTGAAAGTGATGACGAAGAAGAAAATAGAAATGTTGAAATTCAGTTCAACCAATACGTCCTTTCACGCGAGCAGCACATCCCTTTCAAAAACTTTGAAGGCTTTAATAAGGCCCGTCACAAAGTTCCGAAAGATCACAACAGTTATGCTTCAAAAATGGCAACGGAGCTCGCTCAGGAAGAATTTTTTAAAGTTGAAATTGAAGGTCTCTTTGATAAGGCCCGTAAAACTCTTCGTTTAAAAAACAGCAATACAGTGAAAGACCCTGAGGGTGGCTCTCTTCATACAGAGTTTTTCAGATACAACATCAGTGCGGATCAATCAAAAGCCGATTGTAGTGAAATCACGATTACACGCGAACTCGAACTCCGTGTTCCACTGAAAAATTTCCCGATGCCTATTGATGAAATTTTTACTGAAGGCTTTGATACAATCACCTTTCCCATTAAAGGCACACTGGATGCAGATGCTCTTGAAGATGCACTTTATGATTTAGAGGATGAGAACCAGGGAAGCTTTGAAAATAAAGATAATGCTTTTTCATTTTTTCCAAAAAATATTAAAGGCATCGCCAAAGTAGAGATTTCTAAAAGTACTTTAAAGATCAGGTTCACTTCTTCGCAAACTTCGGTATCCGAGATTCTGGATTATACCCAGCAGACTCTGGTCATTATGGCGGCTACCCTAAAAAACTTGCTTTCATAGCTCCTACGTTTTAATAACACTTTATGTGCCTGGCCCTGTACCTAGAAAGATACTTGGATCAAGAATTCACATGACACAAAAAGCCCCTTTTATGGGGCTTTTTATAAAACTAGAAAACTCTAAATTTCGTTACAGTTGAACAAGCAACAGGAATTTCTGCATTTCCTTGAGTCAATACAGTTTCGAATTCTTTTTCATTAGTCAACCTGATTGAAAAAGCGTCTTGATTTTCAAGGGTACCTGAAAGTTCAAGATAGTCACTTCCAAGCTCCACCAAAGGTCTTACTTCTTCTCCACTGATCTCGACAGAGACAGGTCCGACTGGAGTGATTGATGAATCCCATTTAATAAGAGCACCTAAAATTGTATCTGAACCAGAGACACACTTTGTGGTTGTAAGTCTTTTGATCCCATGAGCATTTGCAGAAAGAGAAATAACTGTAAGAGAAAGAATCAGGAATAATTTCATAGAACCTCCATAAAAAATGACATGATGGCATTATTTCACAGACTTAATAAACAATGGGGTTTTTGAATTCTTTACATTTTGAAGTGTCTAAACTTTAGACAATAGGACTTTTCGAGCTGGAATCTTTCGAACCTATCCAGCTCATTTTCTTCGCTAGTGACTTGGAAATTATCAATTTCATTGCTGATTATTTACCACAACACTTTTTAAATTTATTTCCACTTCCGCATGAACAAGGATCATTGCGGCCGACTTTCGGTGTTTCACGAACGATTGGTTTTAAAAGTTCATGATGGTGATGATGACCGTGATTGCAGTTAGGTCCGTGAACATGAACATGTTCAGTGCTTTCAGCTTCTTCAGTTGTTGTTTTGATTTCTTTTGTTGAAGTCATATTCACCTTATTTAATCGTGTTACTCATTACACCTATAGCAAAAAACACGGTAAAATGCCACATTAATTCATAATTTAAACAAGATTATATATTTGTAAATTATTTTTTGACGCAGAAAATGTAGTTATAAAATTGAATACAGATCAGCTATTTCTAAGCAATAATAGTTTTTAAATTATGATGGATTAATAGCAAAATATGAACACTGATATCGTAGTAGCAAATTCACTTGCACATCTCTGGAGAGTTCTGGTTCTCTTTCTTATACCTATTGGCGGAGGAATTCCTGCAGGTGTTATCCTGGCACAATCCTACAAAATCGCATGGCCCATGATGATGCTGGTTTATTTTATCTCAGACGTCATCCTCGCCTGTCTGTTTGAACCTATAATGTACCTTGTAATGTTTTATGGGAAAAATGTTCCCTTCATCATTCGCTTCGGGGAAGTTTTTAAAGAGATGGTGAAAAAAACCACCGAAAATTTCGGCAACAATACCGGCCCGTTTGCATTAATACTTCTCGCTTTCGGCGTCGATCCCATGACTGGAAGAGCAGCAGCAATCGCTGCTGGCCACGGCTTCATCACCGGCTGGGCCATAGCTATTGCCGGCGACATGATTTATTTTACTTTATTAATGGTCTCTACAATCTGGCTCAATGGAATTATCGGTGACGGTACATGGACTACCATAATTATTTTCGGTTTAATGATGCTCATTCCGACTCTCATAAGACGTTTCCGCGAAAAAAAATAGGTTCAAAAAATTCACTGATATTACCTTTAATGACCTTTAATAACCCCGCCATCAATAGCAATACTTTGCCCGGTAATATAAGCTCCTTTCTTTGAAGCTAAAAAAGTGGCCAAATCAGCAAGCTCACACGGTTCTGCAAGACGACCTGCTGGAACCATTTGCTTAATTTTTTCTTCAGAAAGATTGAGAGACTTTATGCGGTCAGTGCTGGTGTAGCCAGGTAAAAGAAGATTCACAGTAATGCCAGCATGTGAGTATTCATTAACGATTGTTTTAGCAAGGCCCGCGAGACCAGAGCGCAATCCATTTGAAGTAGTAAGCGCTTCAAGTGGCTCTTTCGCAGCGATAGAAGTAATCATCAAAATACGGCCGTACTTATTTTTTTCCATTGATGGAAGAGAAGCCTTCATTGCTTCAACTGGTGACATCCACAATGATTGAAAGTCATTTCTCCAGTCATCATTCGATACGTCTTTAAAGTTAGCTTTTTTAGGGCCACCAGTGTTTGTCACAAGAATATCTAAACGACCATATTTAGTGAGAACTTTTTCCACAAGTGCAGTGGTTGCATTCGCATGACTAAAATCACAAACTTCATAGTGAGCTGCTTTAGTTTCATTCATTGCTTGTTTTAATTTTTCTTCGTTTCGTGCAGAAAGCACAACAACAGCACCTTCTTTAGCTAAAGATTCTGCGACTGCTTTACCAAGACCATCAGATGAAGCTAATACCAGTGCAATTTTACCTTTTAGATCTAAATCCATATTTATCCTCATTATCTTTTATAAAAATTTTTCTTTAGTTAAACCAAGCCACGCCAAGGCGTTACCTGAGAGAAGTTTTTCTTTGGTCTCATCGCTGAAATTTGATTCCATAATAAGTTTTCCTGGAATGTTTTCACCTAATGGAAAAGGGTAATCTGTTCCCATCATAACTTTATCTTCTCCCATCATCTTGACAACAAATTGAAGAGCATCAGGGTCATGAACAAGTGAATCGATAAAAAAGCGACCTAAATAATCACGAGGGTTAACATTGTTATCAATCGCACACAAATCTGGACGAGAAACAAAACCATGCTCTACACGCCCAACCGTGATGGGAAAACTTCCACCACCGTGAGCAAAGGCCACTTTAAGTTTTTTAAATTTTTCAAACACACCACCAAAGATCATCGAACAAATAGCAAGGCTGGTTTCGGCCGGCATTCCCACTAACCATGGAAGCCAGTATTTTTGCATTTTCTCCTGCCCCATCATGTCCCATGGGTGAACGAACAGGCACATGTTGTGGGCCTCCAAAGCCTCATAGACTGGAAAAAGGTTTTTATCATCCAGATTCCACTCGTTGATATGAGAGCCGATCTGTACTCCACTGAAACCTAATTTTTTAAGGCGTATCACCTCTTTCACTGACAGTGCGGGGTCTTGCAATGGCAGTGTTCCCAAACCAACGAAGCGCTTTGGAAATTTTTCAACAACGCCAGCAATGTGATCATTTAAAAATTGCGAAATATACTCGCCATCACGAGGTTTTGCCCAATAAGAAAACATAACAGGAACTGTTGAGAGAACTTGAACATTTACTTGATCGCGGTCACAGTCAGTGATGCGCTCGCAGGCCCGGTAACAATTAGGTTCAACTTTTCTAAAAAATTTACCGCTATCATCTAACATGTCTGCGCTACATGAAACACCACAGACATGATTGTGCTTAAGATGAATGAAGCCACCGTAACCAAACTTTTCTTTAAAGCTTGGAATTTCAGGGGGCAAAATATGAGTGTGAATATCGATTTTAAACATTACCAGACTCTGCCGTTTACATGGCCACAAGAACATTTCACATGATCTGAATTATAGAAGCGTTCAAAGACTGCACTAAATTGAGTTTCAATATTTTCTAAATGGAAAGTTTCGGAATAAAGTTGCTTGTGACATTTACTGCATACCCATAACAAACCATCAGTGTCATCAGGTTGACGGGCTTTTTCAATGACCAGACCTACAGAGTTCTCAGCTCGCTGAGGTGAATGCGGCACTCCTCCTGGCAATAAAAAGATATCGCCTTCCTTAACATGAATTTCTTCAACGGAGCCTTTTGCATTTATCACCCGAAGAAACATAGTGCCTTCTAGTTGATAGAAAAATTCGTCTGTCTGATTCACATGAAAATCAGTTCGTGAATTCGGGCCACCGACAACTTGAATAATAAAATTTCCTTCTTTATAAATGACTTTATTGGCGACCGGTGGTTTTAACAGATGACGGTTTTCTTCAATCCATCCTTTAAAATTAAACGGCGGTAACAGACGATTAAATTGCCCTGTGATTTCCATTAATTTAATCCTTCATTAAAAGCAGCGATGCATTTTAATTCAATCGCGATAGGTGTTGGCAGACAATTAATTTCCAGAGTTGTTCTGCATGGAGGATTTTTGCCGAAGTATTCGGACCACAAACGATTATAGATTTTAAAATCATCTTTCATATTTGTAAGATAAACGGTTACATCAACCAGGTCATCCCACCTCGCACCCGAGTCTTCTAAAATCGCTTTCACATTGGCAAATACACTATGGCATTGAGCTTCGATATCATAAGAAATGATTTTCCCATCACTATCAAGAGTGACGCCTGGTATCTCCTTACTTCCTCTTTTGCGTGGACCTACCCCGGATAAAAATAATAAATTTCCTACACGTTTAGCATGAGGATAAGCTCCAACCGGTTCAGGTGCCTTTTGGGAATCAAAACTTTGAGACATAACTCATTCCTTATATTGAACAAATGTTTTTCATATTACTAAAAAATTCTAAGATATATTTTCCACCTTCTCTTCCTCGTCCTGATTCTTTCATTCCGCCAAAAGGTGTCCGAAGATCGCGAAGCATCCAGGTATTAATCCAGATAATTCCTGAATCAATCTGAGCTGCTACTTTTTGAGCTTTATTTAAATCACCAGACCACACACTTCCGGACAATCCGTACTCAGTTGAATTGGCCATGCTGACCACTTCTTCAATGCTATCAAAAGGAATAATGGTAGCGACAGGCCCAAAAATTTCTTCCTGATTCGTTCGGCATTTAAAATCTAGATTAGCAATTAATGTAGGAGCTATGAAATATCCTTCACTATTTTCTCCAACGAGTTTAACCGAGTATCCACCAGCTAAAAATTCTCCGTTTTCACTTTTTGCAATATCTAACCACTTCATCACTTTGTTAAAATGTAGAAGAGAAACAGTTGAACCCTGATCTGATTGTGAGTCCAGAGGATTACCGACTTTAAGTTGTTTTACTTTTTCTGCCAGTGCTTTAGAAAATTTGTCGTAGATAGATCGTTCAACAAATATTCGGGATCCACACAAACAAATTTGTCCTTGATTAGAAAAAGCTGAACGCATAACTTCATTGACGGTACGGTCAAAATCGCAATCTGCAAAAACAATAGTTGGATTTTTTCCGCCCATTTCTAAATGCAAACGCTTCATCGTTTCGGCCGATCCTTTTGCAATCATTCGTCCTGTTGCAGTAGATCCAGTAAAAGAAATTGCTTTGATATCTGGATGAGTGTTAATCGCTTCACCTACATATTGACCTAAACCGTGTACTATATTTAAAACTCCAGCAGGCAAACCTGCTTCAATACAAATTTTGCTTAATAAAAAAGCTGTCATGGGAGTAACTTCAGAAGGTTTTGCGATGACCGTGCAACCAGCTGCCAATGCCGGAGCAATTTTCCATGAAAGTAAATATAAGGGAAGATTCCATGGAGAAATACATCCCACAACTCCCAATGGATAATAATGAACTTTATTTTTTCCCTTGCCTGATTCTGCAAAATTCTCACCTTCAAAAGTTAAAATTTCTTCTGCAAAAAATTTAAAATTTTCAGCGGCACGTGGAATATCTATCAAACGAGCTACATGCAACGGTTTCCCGTTATCGATACTTTCAGCTAAAGCAAGACTCTCAATATTAGATAAAATGAGATCAGAAATTTTAAGTAAATACTTCGAACGCTCTTCTTTAGAAGTTTTACTCCATGAAACAAAAGCACGCTTAGAGCACTCTACAGCTTTTTCGATGTCAGAGCTTGCTGAAGAAGGAACTTTGGAATAAACCTTACCAGTCGCTGGATTAATATTATCGAGATAGAGGTTTGATTCAGGAGCAACGAGCTCTCCATTGATATAATTTAAAATCACATCCATTAATGACTTCCTTTGGGAAACAATATCGCTCGCACAGGAGAGGCATCTGCATTGGCAATTTTTAGTGGGAGGGCCATCAGATCATATAATCCATCGGGGACATGAGAAAGTACGATTCCTTCAAGCACGGCCATGTTAGTTTTAAAGAGTGCTTGATGAGAAGGAAGTTCTTTATCGGTTGAAGGGTCAACAGAAGGTGTATCAATACCAACTAAGACTACACCTAAAGAATGCAGATGCTCAATAAGCTCAGGAGAAAGTGAATTGAAATCTTCATTCCAAAAATCGGAATCAGGAAAAGAATTGGTTTTAAAAAGCACGCGTGGAGCTTTTATTTCTACAGAAAAATCATTAATCCCAATCCGCTCACCCGGTGCTATTTGCACCTCAATAACCTGAGCAGCTCCCATATAAGGCGTTAATGATCGTTGCTCAATAGTCTCACCTTTTTGATTGTAGTGACTAGGTGCATCTGCATGGGCTCCAATATGAAGCGTGGTCTTAATGTCTGATAAATCTAAGTTGTCACCGGCATTCATGCTCATATTTATGGTATGAGTAAAAGTAGTATCACCTGGAAAGACTGCAGACTTTGAATGTAAGAGCGGAGAGATATCAATATAATTGTCACAAAAGCTTGATGATTCCAATGAAACTCCCTAATATTCTAAATTGATAGATCATAAACCTGAAGTTCTCATTGTGAAAAGGGATTCCGTTATGGATGAAGCTCAAATTTTAAAAATTGCCCAAACACTGGATGACGCTAGACTTAAAGCAACCCCCCTTCCTCAATTTTCTAGCTTTATAAAAGATTTTTCCAGAGCAGATGCTTACCATGCCCAGGAAGAGGGCATTAAAATACGTACATCTCGCGGAGAAAAAATCATTGGCCTTAAAATGGGTCTGACCAGTGAAGGAAAAAGAAAACAAATGAATCTCGACTCCCCACTTTATGGAGTTCTCACAGATATTATGGAAGTGCCCCATGCTGGAACTTTTAATCTAAAAGGATCCATTCATCCGAAGATTGAACCAGAAATCGCTTTTTATATTAACAAAGATTTAAAAGGAAAAATAACGAGAGACGATGTTCTTGCGGCCACAGAATACATTGCACCAGCTTTAGAAATTCTCGATTCGCGCTATGAGGGTTTTAAATATTTTTCAATGGAAGATGTTATCGCTGACAACTCATCTTCATCACATTTTATCATCGGTCCCAAATGCACTAATTTTAAATCTCTCAACCTGCTTAATCTTAAAATGCAGATGAAAATTAATGGATTAGTATTGGCCGAAGGAATTTCCAGCGATATCTCCGGAGACCCGGTTGTATCAGTCATTCAATTAGCGGAACTCCTCTCATTTCGAGACCAATTTATCCCAGCTAATACAATTGTCCTAGCTGGAGCTGCTACACTTGCCATTAGTTTAGAACCCAATATGCTTGTAAGCCTCGAGGTAGATAATCTTGAGAAAATGAGCCTCTCGGTTGAGGAATAAATATGACAATCTACAATTCAAAACATAATCACCTCGATTCTGCAAAAGCGATGGATGGTGAAGATTCAATGAAACACTTTCGTTCGAAGTTTCATTTCCCCAAAGCGCCCAACGGTGGCGAAGGGCTCTATTTTTGCGGCCACTCACTCGGTCTTATGCCTAAAGATGCAAGAAAGACAATTGAAACAGAATTGGACTCATGGGAAAAATATGGAGTTGAAGGACATTTCGAAGGTCCATTCCCGTGGCTTCCCTACCATGAAAATATAACAAAAAGTTTTTCTAAACTTGTTGGTGCTAAAGAATCTGAAGTCATCGCGATGAACACACTCACTGTGAACCTGCACATGATGATGATTTCTTTTTATCGTCCTACTAAAACTAGATATAAAATCTTAATCGAAAATAATACTTTCCCTTCAGATAAATACGCCGTTGATTCACAAGCGCGCTTTCATGGATTTAATCCAAGTGATACCATCGTCGAATTAAAGCCAACTCCGGGTAAAAAAACCGTAGAGCCTGAAGATGTTCTTCGCCAGATCAGAGAACTTGGCGACAGCTTGGCACTGGTGATGCTTGGAAATTGCAATTACCTTTCTGGTCAGTGTTTTAATTTTGCTGATATCGCAAAAGCTGCTCATGAGAATGGTGCTCTTTGTGGATTTAACCTAGCTCACGGAGTGGGAAATCTTCTGTTAAATCTTCACGATGATGATGTCGACTTTGCCGTATGGTGTTCTTATAAATATCTTAACTCGGGCCCCGGAGGCATTGCTGGATGTTTTATTCACGAAAAGCATATCACTGAAAAAAACATTCCACGTTTTGAAGGATGGTGGGGAACCAATAAATCAACACGTTTTAAAATGGGACCCAACTTTGATGCCATACCAACTGCCGAAGCCTGGCAATTATCTAATCCTCCCATTTTTCAGCTAGCTTCTCTGAGAGCTAGTATGAATATTTTCGATGAAGCCACGATGCCGGCACTTCGCGCTCGCGGCGATAAGCTCACCGGATATTTAGAATATTTATTAAAAGAAAATTGTGGTGAGAGACTTTCAATCATTACTCCAAAAGAACGTGGCTCAATGTTGTGTGTACAACTGAAAGACGATCCCAAAAAACTAGTAAAGGTTTTCACTGAAAAAGGTGTCCTCTTAGATTTCAGAGAACCAGATATTCTTCGGATTACCCCTGCTCCACTTTATAATAATTTTGAAGACTGCTATAAACTTTCTCAAATTATCAAGGAAACTTTATAAAAATGGATATGCCTAAAAAAATTGTCGTCGCTGGTTCTGGTCTTGTCGGCTCCCTGCTGGCAATCGCCCTAAAAAAGCGAGGTCACGATGTACTTATGATTGAAAAGCGAGCGGATCTTCGCTCTCTAGTTATGTCAGCGGGAAAATCGATCAACCTCATACTTACCGCGAAAGGCATTCGTACTATTGTAAAGCTTGGCCTGTGGGAAAAAGTGCAAACCATTCTATCTCCGGTTATCGGTCGCATGATGCATTCAAAAACGGGAGAGCAAGCATTCCAGCCTTACGGCAAAAACGATACTGAATGCAACTTCTCAGTTGGTAGAAGCGATCTTAATAAACTTCTCTTAAATGTTGCAGAGGATATTGGTGTTAAAATTCTTTTTGAATCCAGCTTAACCAAAATTGATTTTGAAACTAAAAAAGTTACATTAGATAATGATGAAGTAATCGCCTACGATCTCTTATTCGGAACAGATGGTAGTGGCTCAATGGCAAGAAAAGAGCTGATCGCAAAAATTGGATCCGAGGCAAGTTATAAAGTTGAAGCATTGGGCACAGATTACAAAGAGCTTCTGATGCCGGCAAACGCCAAAGGGGATTACCCGATGGATTCAAAATCACTGCACATCTGGCCGCGTGGCAATCATATGCTGATGGCACTTCCCAATCTCGATGGATCTTTTACTATGACGCTTTATATGCCCGTCGAGTGGTTTAAAGATTTTGACAATATTGATAATGGCGAAGCTAAATTCAAAAAATACTTCGAAGATAATTACGCTGACGCCATCCCGCTAATGCCAGATTATATTAATGATTATTACTCCCGCAAACATGGATTTTTAGGAATCGTTCGCATGAAACCCTGGGTCTACCGGGATCAATTGGCACTGCTTGGGGATTCTGCCCACGCGATGGTGCCTTTTTTTGGTCAGGGCATGAACTCAGGCTTTTTAGATGTCTATACTCTGCTCGCACTCATGGATCAGTACCCAGACAATTACTCAAAAATTTTTAGTGAATACGACCGAGAGCAAAAGAAAAATGGCGACGCTGTCGCCGACTTGTCGTTGGATAATTTTGTTGAGATGTGCGAGCGTGTCGGCGATGAAAAATTTCTCTTTAGAAAAAAAGTCGAAATGAAAATTGAACAAAACTTTCCAGAAAAATATCGTTCCCGTTATGGAATGGTTACCTACACACTCATACCTTATTACCTGACGATTGAAGCTGGATTTATTCAAGACGAGATTTTGAACGAGATCATACAAGAAAAGACTTCACTTGATGAAATTAACCTCGAGCAAGCTGAGAAACTAATCGATGAAAAATTAGTTCCCTGGTTTATTAAAAATAACATTACAGTCGAGAGATATCTGCCATAATTTATTTTTTTAAGTGATCGATCGGCACGAACTCAAGCATCTTTTCATGAGTTGCTTTTAAATCAAGATTAGGGGCGACACCTGCTTTATTAGCTTCATTCCAGCGAAGGGCGCAAAGACACCACTTTTCTCCAGGTTTAAGCCCTGGGAAATCCAATTCTGGTCTTGCGGTTATAAGGTCATTGCCCTTAGATTTGGTAAATTCAAGAAACTCTTTGGTCATAGTAGCGCACGCGACATGAGTGCCCTGATCTTCAGGACCGGTTTGACAAGATCCATCTCGATAGAAGCCAGTCTTTGGAGAATCAAAACATTTTTTTAGAGAAGTCCCTAAAACATTCTTTGAAGGAATTGACATATTTTGTGCCATGGCAATCTCAGTTAAAAAAATTAATAAAAGATATTTCATATGCTCTCCATGACGGCATTCATTTGAGTCTCAAGCGAATCGGCCCTTTAAAGGAAGTAGGATCAACCACCTTGCCAGATTGAATAATGACGATTTTATCGTCGGCCGCCAAGAGCCTGGCACTCCGGCGCACATGCTCCAAAAAAATCTTGTCCGTCTTTAATTCTAAAGGCAGTACTTCACTGGGACAAATTGTTTTGTAGGGGGGACAATCTTTAAGAAGCGCCATAATCCCCTCACGATAATCAAACTTATTTTTTTTTCTACGACACTCATCACTACAATACTTGATAGCTGGCCAGTTTTTTTCCCACTTTTTGCGATACTCAATTGATCGACCACAGCTGGAACAAATCTTTGATTCATTCCTGTCATATTTTAATTCCATGATAGAAAATAACATAATTTATTTTAAGATCAAAAAAATAAGTGATCCTGTCTACGAATTGTATCGCTAGTTAAAGTGTGAATTTATATATCTACCAATCAATCACTCTCCCATCCCAGTTAAGGAAGTTTCCAGTCATACTAAATGGTACACTAAAAATTACATTACAAATATTGACCGCTGCCTCAGCTGGACTGTGAACCTTGTGAGCTACATGTGAATTAAACTTTTCACTCAATCGCGTCTGGGTTGTTCCAGGGTGAATAGCAAGTACAAGCGAGTGCTTGTTTGTTCGCCCCCATTCAAGTGCGATATTTTTTAAAAAAGCATTTAATGCTGATTTGGAAGCACGGTACCCGTACCATCCACCTAGCTCATTCTCGCCGATACTTCCAACCATCGCCGAAAGAGCAACAAAGGCAAAACCATCGGGTGAAAGATTATTACGAACCGCTTTTGCAAGTAAGGGTGTGAGAATGGCATTGGTTCGAAAATACTCAATTAGTTTTTCCTCACTTACATCTCGTAAACTTTTTTCGGGGCCACCTAGTTCATTTTCCAAGTAGCCAATAGTGTTTATGATGAGCTCAAATTTATTATTCGAAACGGTTCCTATAAACTCTGACAAGCTCGCCTCATTAATTGTTGAAGCTATAAAGTTATGGACTCGAGGATGCTCAATCTGTGAACGAGAAAGTGTATAAATATTTAATGACAAATTTTCTGCTAACAAGTGCTTTAAAATTGCGTTGCCAATACCTCCGGTCGCACCAAGGAGAAGCACATTTTTAATATTTTTTAATTCAATTTTTTCCATATTTTACTCTACTTATTTAATCCCAGGTTCTCGATCAAATTTCATTATTTTTTTTATTTCTTTCCCAGGAACTCTTAGCCCAGACCGATAATCTAACACTTTTCGCCTTAGAGGATTTGTATAGTATTGTAAATGAATTATGGTTCCAAACATATCAGACAATTCGATTTTAGAAAAAACAAACCCTCTTTTTAATTTAGGAATTAGAACTGAATTGTTTGTTGCACAGTGGGTTCCATAAATTTTCTGAAAACCTTCTTCCTTACAGCGCTCAACAACCTCATCCAGTAACAAGCTGTAAAAACCTTTTTTACGAAATGGTTCTAATATTGCAGATGCCATCATGTAAAAAGTTTCTTCACTTTCCTGAACTCCGAAAGAAAATCCAATAAACTCTCCATCAGGAGAAAAAAGCCCTAAGTTAAGTTGAAACAAATTTCCCATTCTTTCTCTGAGTACATCGATTTTTTCTTTTTCGTTTACACTATAATAGGTTTCTGGAAAAAAAGTATGATCATCACCAAAAATAGAATCATAATGTTTACCAAACAAAGGAAAAAATTCTTTGGATGTCATTTCTCTGATTGTAAATCCATCGGCAAGTTTTAAAGATTTCATAGTGCACCTTGTTTGATAAGAATTTAGTTATAGTCATCTAAGACTGCTTTTTTTTGATTCCTAAACCTTGCTTATTTCAGCCTTAAAAACACAACAAGGATCAAGTAATCTTTCGACTAAAAATAAAATAACAAAGACGATTGTTCATAATGAGAAAAACTCTCAATTATGAAAACAATGGTAAGTCTATCGTGAATACCGATCCTTTACCTGGCTGACTTTCAACATTGATTAATCCGTTGTGCGCCTCAATGATTTGACTGACAATATAGAGGCCAAGACCTAATCCGCTGACCTCTGTTCCAGAGGCCCGTTCAAATCTTTGGAAAATCCGTTTTAAGTCTTCTTTCGCAATACCAACGCCCTTGTCTTCAATGACAACTAAAGCACGGCCTTGTTCAGTACTTATACTGATTTTAATAGGCTTTCCTTCCCCATATCTAATTGCATTTGTTAACAGGTTAGTAATGACTTGTTCGATTCTAAATTTATCCCATCTCCCATTTATGGACTCACATGAAACAATTTCAATCTGGTTACCTTTTGCCTTGAACAGTTCAATGTGTCTTTCAATTACGTCATGGACTAAGGAACATAAGTCAAAGTCTTCCAGGTTCATGGAAAATTTTCCCGAACTCATTCGAGAAATATCAAGCATGTCATCAATGAGCCGGGTTAGTCGGCTTACTTGCTTATCATCTGAGTCAAACATCTTTGCTAAATTTTCTGTAGTAAATGAAGAATCATTTCCTTTTTCAAGGTTTCGTTTTCTCATCTGGATTTGAAGTTTCAAAATTGTAAGTGGTGTCTTTAATTCGTGGCCAGCAATTGACATAAATTCTTCTCTGGCACGGACAGCTTGCTCCAATTCTTCCTTGGTCTTATTTAACTGGAATAATAATTTCGCTTGTTCGTCCTGAATTTTTTTGAGTGCTTCTACTTTATTTTGAAGTTCTTTTTTCTGCTGGTGGATTTCTAAAAACACGTTTACTTTACTACAAACAATATGAGGATCAAGAGGTTTACTAAGAAAATCCACTGCGCCACTTTCGTAACCTTTAAAGATATATTTTTGATCTTTTGCAATTGCAGTAACGAAGATAATGGGTATGTTCTTTGTTTTATTCGACCCTCGCATGAGTTCTGCCAGTTCAAAACCATCCATGCCAGGCATTTGAATATCAAGCATGGCAAGACTAAAATCATGTTTCATCATCAGATCAAGAGCTTCTATTCCAGACCGAGCTTCAGAAATGTTCACATCATCTCTCGCCAACAACGATTTCAAAGCGAGAAGATTATCTTTCACGTCATCGACGATCAGGATTTCAAGTTTATCTTTAATATTTGATCCAGGCATAATATTTCCTACAAGATGGGGCAGTTCATCTCAAAATCGAGATATTTATTGCACATTCAGGCCGACCGTATTTTTAGGTATCCAGACTCGAATAAGAGATAGGAGCTTATCAAGATCAACTGGTTTAGAGAGATAATCATTCGTCCCGGCCTCAAGGCATTTTTCCTGATCGTCTTTCATGGCCTTTGCAGTCACAGCAATGATTGGAAGCTTTGCGAATCTTTTTTGCTTTCTGATTCTTCTGGTAGCTTCATAGCCATCCATTTCGGGCATCATGATGTCCATAAGAACTAAGTCTATTTTTGGATCTTGATCAAGTTTTTCCAAAGCTTCATGGCCATTTCGGCCAACAAGGATTGTGGCACCTTTTTGCTCAAGGGCACAGGTAAGGGCAAAGATGTTTCTAATGTCATCATCCACCAGAAGAATTTTTCTTCCTTCAAAAAATCGTTCACTGCCTCTGATCGTTTTAAGCATCTGCCTGTGTTCCTGTGACATTTTGGATTCCACACTATGAAGGAACAAGGTTACTTCATTAACAAGGCCTTCAGGGGACATGGCAACCTTAGTAATAATAGATTTTGAACACTTTCTCAGGTCAGCTTCTTCCTCCCGAGAAATGGAGCTTTCCGCATAAAAAATTACTGGGGGAAATGAAGAAATATCTTCACGAATCATTTGTTCCAGAAATTCACCACCGGAGATATCTGGAAGCTTCGGACCTACGATTATACAATCAAAGACATTTTTTTTAAGTTCAATGATCGCTTCTTTAGCTAATGGCACCGTGATAATTTCAATACCTTCATCAGCAATTAGATGAGAGATGCTATTTCTTTTAAGCTCATCATTTTCAACAATCAAAACACGATGAATTATTTGGGAGAATTTGGCCTCAAGCTTTTCAAAAACCATTTTAATTTCATCACCTTTGAATGGCTTGAGCATAAAACCGATGGCCCCCATTTCAAAGGCAACTTCTGAGTAGTCTTCTATTGACATAACGTACACTGGTATGTGCCGAGTTTTAGGATTTTCTTTTAGACGGTCAAGCACAGTAAGTCCTATATGATCCGGTAATTTCATATCCAGTAGAATTGCATCTGGATCGTATTCTAGCGCCATCTCAAACCCTTCATCTGCCCCTTGTCCAATAATGCACTTGTAATTAAGCTCACGGGAAAAATCACATAAAATTTTTGCAAATTTAATATCGTCTTCTATGACAAGAATGGTTCGGCCTTCTTTACCCAAGTCAGTGCGATCATCATCAAAAGGAAGCGGCAATCTTTTTCCAAAGTGTTTTTGTGTATTTGTTTCTTTTTGAATCTGACTTCCAAATCGTTGCTCTAAGTTCGCTTCCTTTTCTTGGGTATAAGAATAAATCTTGGCCGGGGCATCCAAAACTACAGATTCATCATAAGACCTCGGTAGGATCAATGTGAAACAACTTCCTATACCATTAGTACTATTAACTTCAATGCTACCTCCTAAGAGTCTCGCAAGGTCTCTAGAGATTGAAAGCCCAAGGCCCGTGCCTCCGTACTTTCGATTTGTCGTGCCATCGGCTTGCCTGAAGGCCTCGAAGATTGTTTCTTGCTGCTCCTTGGGTATTCCAATGCCTGAATCACTTACTTCAAAAGCGATCTCCCCACTTGAGTGACGATATAATCTGATTTTTATTGATCCTTTCTCAGTGAATTTGAAGGCATTCGAAAGCAGGTTTTTTAGGATTTGATCCAATCGCTGCCGGTCAGTTAGGAATGATTGTGGAATATCAGCTTCAGATATCACCTCAAAATTAAGCTTCTTTTCTTCGGCCAAAGGTTGAAAAGTCTTTTTCAGTGCATCCATGACATTCGAAATTAACACGTTTTCAACTCTAATATCGAGCTTACCAGCTTCAACCTTAGAAAGATCCAGGATGTCATTAATAAGATTAAGAAGATCATTGCCTGAGGAATAAATAGAGGTCGCAAATTGAATCTGCTCCTCTGTTAAGTTCTCTTTGGCATTATTCATCAATAGCTTGGCAAGAATTAATGAACTATTAAGTGGGGTTCTTAATTCGTGAGACATGTTGGCCAAAAACTCTGTCTTGTATTGGCTTGCCCTTTGTACTTCATTCGCCTTTTCTTCCAATAATACCTGGGCTTTATTCAGAGCTTCGTTTCTCTCATTGAGAATTTCTTTTTGCTGCTCCAGGGATTCAAGGAGTTTTTGAACTTTTTTCCGAACGTCAGATGTATTGAGTGCAATTCCGATGTTCTCAGAAACGTGACCTAAAAAAGCTCTTTGATGTTCAGTAAATGGATGCAATGAACCTAATTCTATGACTCCAATCACTTCATTCTCATAAAGGATGGGACAAATTAAAAGTGATCGAGGGATTAAGTCTCCGAGAGACGACTCTATTTTCCTAAAATAACTTGATGGCACATCTTCAATCAGCAGTGATTGCTTCTCTAATGCTACCTGACCAATTATCCCTTGGCCAAATTCAATATATTTCTCTGGTCCTGAAATTTCAGAGTGGGCATAGCTGCTCACCTGTTGAAGTTTTTTATCACCGGAAAGCACGTAGAAAGTGCCTATTTGCGCATTTGTAAATGGAACCAAATGGCTTAAAATACTCTGGCCTAAACGTGATACTATTTGTTCTCCTCGCATTCTTTCTGATAAGGCAATTTGTCCTTCACGCAGATAATCTAGCTCTCGAAATTTTTCTCTGAGTGATGCTTCAGATTGTTTCCTTTCAGTAATGTCACGTTCTGTTGTGGCAATTCCGGTTAACTTTCCTTTATCATCAGTGAGCTTAGTATTGATCAACCAAACATCAACGATCTTGCCAGCTTTCGTCTTACGCTTTGTCTCCAAATTCGGCACCAGTTCTCCGCGTTTTAGAGATGCAAGAAATGCACGTGCTTCTTCTTGATATTCCGATGGTACGGTATCTACGATGTTCATGCTTAAGGCTTCAGCTTGCGAATAGCCGTAAATGATTTCAGCTCCCCGGTTCCATGCTAAAATATTGCCTTCTAAATCCTGGAAGGTAATTGCATCATTAGAATCTTGAATAACGGTTGCCATTCGACGAAATTTTTCAAGCGATCCCATTTGTTCAGAAATATCTCGTTCGGTCGTAGCGATCCCGGTTAACTTTCCTTTATCATCGGTCAACTTAGTATTGGTTAACCAAACATCAACAATTTTGCCATCCTTCGTCTTACGCTTCGTCTCAAGAGTTGGTACTAATTCCCCACGTTTCAAAGAGGCAAGAAATCCACGTGCTTCTTCTTGGTAATCCTGTGGAACGGTATCAACGATATTCTTACTGAGGGCCTCAGCTTCTGAATAGCCGTACATAATTTCGGCGCCTCGATTCCATGCTAAAATATTGCCTTCTAAATCCTGGAAGGTAATTGCATCATTGGAATCTTGAATAACAGTCGCCATTCGACGAAACTTTTCCAGTGTTTGCGTTTGCACGGTAATGTCACGCTCGGTAGTGGCAATCCCTGTTAACTTTCCTTTGTCATCAGTTAGCTTAGTATTGGTCAGCCAAACATCAATGATCCTGCCGTCTTTATGTTTGCGTTTTGTCTCCAAATTGAGCACCAGTTCACCACGTTTTAGCGAGGCAAGGAATCCACGTGCTTCTTCTTGATAATCCTGTGGAACGGTATCAACGATATTCTTGCTGAGGGCCTCAGCTTCTGAATAGCCGTACATAATTTCGGCGCCTCGGTTCCATGCTAAAATATTGCCTTCTAAATCCTGAAAGGTAATTGCATCATTGGAATCTTGAATAACTGTCGCCATTCGACGAAATTTTTCTAACGATC
>JACMRM010000154.1 GCA_014376445.1 Bacteriovorax sp.
ACGAAAAACTTGTCAATGGTGAATGGAACGAAGAGTATGAAGAAGGATTTTACATTCCACCTTTTAGCGAGGAGTTGGAAATAGTGGAAGCGTTGAACAATGTTCACTCATTTATTTACAATAATTACCCTGAAGTAGAAACTAAAAAATCAGAGCAATTTGTTTTCACGGCAAATAGTGCAACTGGAAAATTTGAAGAGGCAAAGCGTTATTTCAAAAGCAATCCGGTTGTAGGATTTTTACAAGAAACATTTGCTGTCTTTGAAAATGGTATCAGTCGTAAACTCTATTCACTCACTTTTTCAGAGAACGATTTGAATGGTGCAAAAAGTGTCTATGTGCAGTTTGTGTAACGTTACTCAGAAAATCAAACAATTAGGGTTTAATCTTTAATGTTATTCATATGCAACACTTACAAGCTTCAAACATTGCTATAGCACTTTGCTATCAGTTACAACCTTACTGCAGTAAAATAAATATTGCAGGTAGCATAAGGAGAAAAAAAGCGGAGGTAGGCGATATTGAAATTGTTTGTACACCCAACAAAATAAAAGTGGGTCAAGTTTCTTTATTTGGAGGATCTACAGAAAAAGTTTCTTGCAAAGAATTTCATGATGTTGTTACAACTTTTGGTGTGATAGAATTGGGCAATCCTGATGGGCGACAAATGAAAATTCTTTTGCCTCAGGGAATAAAATTGGATTTGTTCATGCCTCAAGAACCTGATTATTTTAGAATTTATGCAATCCGTACTGGAAGTAGTTTGTTTAGCAGCATGGTACTGGCCAGCAGCTGGAAAAGAAATGGCTGGTGTGGTACTGATCAGGGACTTAGAAAAATAATTGATTGTATTCAAGTTGGTGACAACAAATGGAAGGTTTTAAATACTGCAGGTCAGCGTCCCCCATTCTGGGCGAGTGAGGAAGAATTCTTTGAATGGCTCGGCGTTAAATACTTGCATCCTTGTTTAAGAGATATCCAAAGCACAAGTGCCACATATCAAAAAAGAAATTTACTAAACCCAAATCAATAGCCATGATCAAAATTGCAATTGAAACCAACTACAACAATAAAATGGAGTGTGATGTAATATTCCATTTGGCCATGCCTCCTAAAAAAATGCCAACTAATGAGCAACTGGAAGCTATTAGCTTTGAAATGTTTACCAGCGATGGTAGCCATCCACCCATTAATGTAAAGTGCAAGGAAATACAGCTATTGAATTTGTGGAAGGTTCCAGAGGCATTAACCATGATCAGCCATAAAATGAATGATACTCAATTTATCAGTCATTTATTCAATAGGGAGCCAGAGCTTCAGGATTTGGGCAATACTGCTCAAGTAGCCTTGTATGTGTATGCCAAGGCTTTTTTATAATAGTATTTGCTCATTAATGAGCAAAATTTGAGTAATTTGCATCAACCCATTAACCTAGTGAGCTCCAAACATTACTCTATAACCATAAAAACTAAACCATACCTGTGCAACTACCTGCATAGTTTGTATGGCAATCCCATTGTTTTTACCCAGGACAATTATTTTGGGATGACGGTGCAAGGTTTTTTGATCCGCAAATTTTTTAAAAGGCACAACAACGAAATCACTTATCGCAGGTTCGATAAGTTCGATACTGACCTAAATATTTTCTTTCCCAAGTGGTGGAAGGAGCAATCGCACTTTGGTACACATATTCCTACCATGAACATCATCTACATCAACAAGCTTTTCGAAAAACGTTTTGAGGAAGATTTGGCCAAGCACTGCATGCTCCTGGATATGTGTGGCGTTTATACAAAAAAAGCCATTGAAGATTTTTGCAACATGCACAACATAGAAATTGACAAGGATATAAAAATGAACGCCACCATGACTCAAACCGAAACGAAAACCTACACTGGCGCACAAGATGTGCGAGAGGTTTTCGTTTCTTTCAACGAAGACATTTGTGCGGTACTTCACGACGTTGCCCAAGCAACGCAAGAATTCGATCTGCAACAAGTCCAGCAGGATTGTGCGATCCTTGCGCTTTATGATGCCATCTCGGAGATTCGGCTTCAAATCTACGTGGGCGATGAGATCATACGCGAATACAGCTATAAGATTACGGACTCCGGGGAGAACTCAGGGGCTCCGGCAGGGCAACCCCCCCTCGGCTACACCCATGTCGCTGGTGGCCGTGTTCGGCTTGTGGCTATCGCCAATTCCCGCCGCCCGAAA
>JACMRM010000155.1 GCA_014376445.1 Bacteriovorax sp.
GCCTGGTGCTCGAATGAATTTTATGGAGAAATGCATCCGTTCGATATGTTTGCCAAAGGGTTAATTACAACTACTGTTTGATTAGCGAAAAGGATAAAGAAATAAATCTTTAAATGTAAAATGGCTGCAAAATTCTTGGCTTCACCAAAACAAACTTTCAAAATGATGTAGACTGTGGTTAGGTGTAACTAAAATAAACTTTTAAAATTTGCTTTGGCCCCCGATTCACTAGACACCTAGTTTAATTTTTTTTATACTCTAGTGGACTAACCTTCCTCCCTAAATTCACCTCCAACTCGATGATGAGTCAGCCTATGTTATAATTAATAAAAGGGAGATTATGAAAGCTAAAAGATTTAAAGAAGAACAAATTATTAAGACTATTAAACGCGCCGAGACCGGAGAATCTCCTAAAGATCTTTGCCGTGAACTAGGTGTTCACCAACAGACTTTTTATAACTGGAAATCAAAATACTCAGAATGGAAGTTGATCAATTGAAAGAACTAAAGCGTCTTCAAATAATCGATTGAAGAAGATGGTAGCTGATCAGGCCTTGAACATTGAAGTGCTGAAGGAAGTAAATTCAAAATAGTGGTAGGCTTTCCTGGTCTAAGAGAATGTGTTCAGTTTGCTTAATAACATTTTAAGCTAACTGAAAAAAAGGCCTGTAAATTTTTATCGATTGATCGTTCTTTTGCTCGCTGCAAAAAACGTCCTGATAAAAATATTGAAATTAAAGGGAGAATCAACCATCCGGTTGAGAAAAGACCGCGCTACGGGCAACCTCGCATTTATGAGATGCTTCTGCGTGATGGCTTTCACATTAATCATTAAAGAACTGAGAAGCTTTATTATAAAGATTTGAAACTGAGCTTAAAAGTTAAGAAAAAGAAGAAACGGATTCGTTCAGTTGTCAGATCGATGATTCCGAAACCGACTTCTCCCAATGAAGTCTGGTCTATGGATTTTATTTTTGATCAATTGAGTTTTGGAAAAAGAGTCAAAGGTCTAACGATGGTTGATGTTTTTTCAAAAATTAATCATGCACTTGAGTTTGATTATGGATTGAACGGTTTTCGAGTGATTCAGATTTTAGAAAATGTTTGTGATTTTGAAGGGTCGCCTAAAGTCATAACTGTCGACAATGGCCCTGAGTTTATTTGTCTGGCACTTGATAAATGGGCAAGCCAAAAAGGCATTAAACTGCATTTCAGTAGACCAGGAAAACCGACCGACAATGCGTTCATTGAAAGTTTTAATGGAAAAGTACGAGATGAATTTTTAAATATGAATTGGTTTTCAAACCTTGAAGATCTGAAAGTAAAAGCTCAAGCATGGAGTGAAGAATACAATACTGAAAGACCTCATAGCTCATTAAATATGAAAACTCCGAAAGAATTTTTGGAATATTACGATAAGAAATTAACTGCGGTGTGACTCATTAAAGAAGTGGCGAAATTTAGGAGAGGGTCACCATTCTTAATGGAAGATACAAAATTTATTAAGTTTTAATTTGATCAAATTCAATTAGTGCTTAGCTAATTTTTTGAAGGAGTAGTTGTTTCCTTGATCTGACCGATTTTACCTCTCAATATATTTAATTCCGCCCAAGGGTAGCTTGCAGTTTCTTTTGTGAATTCCTCCAAGCTGGTTGGAATAGTTACAAATAAGAAATTCTTCATTGAAGGGTCTTGTTTTCTGTATGCAACTGATACTTTGTTAAATTTTTCTACAATTTCTTTATCTACTTTTTTTGAGTATGTAACTACTGTGCATGTAGATGGAGGGGATATTTCAATCTCTTTATATTCTGACAAAATTTCAGACTGGGCAACGGGAATATTGTACTCAGGCTTGCCATTGCCACCAGGTGTCTTTATTAAAAAGTATTCATCGTATAACACTGCTTCTGCAAACCCTTTTTTTACTGTTGTAAAAGCAAATTCTATTTTATTTGTATAGTAAATTTTTGATTTATTTAAACCCGATGTAACAAGTAGGTTTAAAGTTGGATAGCGAGGAGTGTCTAGGTCTGCTAAAATAATTTTTTTACCCTTTAAGTCTTCCAATGTTTTAATTTTAGATGTGGAGCTTACAAACAAGTGGGGTTGTCTAAAGCAAACTGCATTTTTTACGATAGGTATATAGTTTTGATTAGCTAAGTTTTCAACCGACACATGAGTCGCTCTGTCAAATTTAAAATCTATATTTCTTGAAGCTTCGACGCTAGATTTGTCCAGAGCATTTATTAAAACTATTTCAACTGGAAGTCCATTTTTTGTAAAGAAATCTTCATACCTCTTAGATCCATCAGTATAAAGCACGGCATCATTTTTGCCATAATAAACTATGCCGATAATGATTTTTTTTACAGGTTTTACTTCTTGAGCATACGTGGTTCGACCACAGTAAAAGATGATAACAAAAATAATTAAAAGATTCATGCAGGCATTTTTAATTTTTTTTAATGACATACTAAAACCTCATTTTTTAAAACCATTATTTAACTTATATTGATATTATTAAAGCTGTCAAATTTTACTAACTGATATCTCAAGATTTCTTGACAATATGAAGAGTGATCGCCATTTCTTACTTGATCAGGAAGTGAGATTGAAAGTTGTCTAATGTGTGGGGTCTGATAGTCTAATGCTTGGATCAGGATATAAGTTATTTGCAGAATTTTAAGTATTGATTTCAAACGAACTTATGAAAAAGAAATTTCATCAGCAGTAAAATGCCTCGAAGGCTCACTCGATTCGATACTCTGATATCTTGAATTTCTAAAGGAAGAGTGGCTTTCCCTGTGCTCAGCTTTGCTACCTACTTTAGTCATATCTACAGGCCATAAGAATCCTCTAAATGAATTGATGAGATTGAAGATTTCATAGTTACTTTTTTGAGAAATGGTTTTTCTTTGATATCGAGAAGCCGTTAGATAAAACCACATATGGAATAGATTAATATCTGCAATGTACATTAATTTGCTATTTTGTGATTTAAAAAACTAAATGAATCATTAGAAACGATAAAAAACATAAACTGCACGTAAATATTAATGTAGCTGAATGGAGTTCCCCAAAATATGTGGACACATTTTAAGCAGCAATAGTGTAAATCGTCTGTCCAAATTGGGTTGAGATTATCAATCGTCATGCATTGAATAAGGTTTGGATGGACCAGACAATCATGATCTGAATCTGCAATCGCAATAAACTTTCTCTTATGTTTAAACTGAAGATCAAACTTTTTTATAATTCGACGAAGTTTAGTTTCTTCAATGACAATGCCACTCCTGTTAATATGACGGAGAAGCACTCGATATCCAGTTCATGGAAACTCAACTCTAACAAGTTCAATTTGCCCTCTGATATCGGCCTCAGTTTCTTCTTTTTCAGTGCGAGATATTTTAGGATCGTAATTGTAAGTGGAAATTGAAACGCCAACATTTTACACTCTTCTTTTTTAGATCCGACTTTTTGGTAATGGCGATTAACCCACTCAATTCGCTCTCTGGTTAAAAGCGACTCGATGTCCGAAGTTTTTTTAAAAGGTCTAGCATGATCTCTTGCTAAGCAACTTTCTTTTGATAGGCCTCAACTTCGTCTTGAAGCTCAGAAAGCCTTAAATCCTCCCTCTGTTCGTCATAGAAAATTCGCCAGCGATAGATGGTCTGGATGTCAGTTCCAAGCTCATTCGCGATTGCTTGAGCTGTTCTGGTCCTCAGCAACAATTTGTCGTTTTTCTTGTTCAGTAAATTTTTTCCGTGTTTTCTTGGCCATGATCAACTCCTAGTTTTTAGTATACCAAACTTAGAAAAGTTGACTGGACAAGGTGAGTACTTAAGCCTTATGACTGCCTGGAAAACTACCGCATTCCAATAACTGAATTTAATATGATCTGGAGTCAGTTTAGAAGAAGAAATTTTAGTCTGCAATGTTAAGAATCTCACTAATAATCTGATAGGCTGCCTCAAGTGGAGTGATTGTTGAATTTTTTATCGAAGTAACATTATCGTTAAAATGCTTATTCAATTTTTTATTAGAATGAATTTTATATAAAATTAAATCTTTTATGAGTGAGTTGTACCAATCAATGTTTTGCATTTGACGTTTTTCATTCCATCGTTGATTTTCTGTCGCAAGTTTCTGGTAAGAAATAATAAGTGTGTAAAAGTAATTAAAATTATTTTTATTTAAAGAAGAATTTAATAGTACTTCAGTTTTCCAGAAAGAAGACTGATCAGTTATAAGGATACCAGACTGATACTGAGACTGGGTTTGTCTGGCAGCATTTAGATTTTCACCGTCTGCCTTATTAATTAAAATTGAATCGGCAAGTTCCAAAATTCCTTTTTTAATTCCCTGTAGCTCATCTCCCCCGTTGGGCAGAATCATCAGCAGAAAAAAATCAACCATTTTTGCAACTTCATATTCAGACTGTCCTACTCCGACAGTCTCAATAACAATAAAATCAAATCCAGCAGCTTCACATAATAAAATCGCTTCGCGTGTCTTTTGAGCAACACCACCTAGCTGGCCACTGGCTGGAGAAGGGCGTATGAAGGCATCTGTTTCAATTGATAATTGATCCATCCTGGTCTTATCACCTAATATACTACCTCCAGACGTGGGGGAACTCGGATCAATTGCAAGAACTGCAATTTTATGCTTTTTTGAAATTAAGTGAAGACCAAAATTTTCTATGAATGTAGATTTCCCGACTCCCGGTGAGCCGGTTACACCCAAGCGAAAACTTTTTCCAGTATATGGTAGTATTTTTCCCAATAGCTCTTGCGCTTCTTTTTGATCTTCAACACGTGAAGACTCAATAAGTGTGATAGCTTTTGATAAAGTTCTACGATCACCTGAAATAAGTTTTTTTACATCAATCATTTTAGATTTTCTTCTATTGCTTTTAAGACTTCGCTGGCAGAAATTGAAATAGCTGTCCCTGGTCCAAAAATGCCTTTGACTCCAGCCTTTACTAAAAAATCATAGTCATTTTTAGGTATAACTCCACCACAAACTACAATAATGTCACTAGCTCCAATATTTTTTAACTCACTAATTAATTCCGGGATAAGAGTTTTATGTCCGGCAGCCTGTGATGATACACCAACAACGTGAACATCATTTTCAACGGCTTGCTTGGCAATTTCTTTTGGAGTAGAAAAAAGTGGGGCCAGGTCAATGTCATATCCTAAATCAGCAAAAGAAGTTGCAATGACCTTAGCACCTCTGTCGTGTCCATCTTGGCCCATTTTAGCAACTAACATTCTTGGTCGTCTTCCGTGCTTATCCATAAAAGATTTTATTTGGTCCTTAAGCATTTTCCACCCTTCATCATGTTCAAAAGATTTTCCATATACACCGGAAACAGTCTGCGAATTGGCATTATATCTTCCCCAAACTCTTTCCAGTGCATAAGTTATTTCTCCAACACTAGCTCTTAGGCGTGCAGCCTTAACTGCAAGTTCAAGAGCATTTCCTAGCCCACTTCGTGCATATTCGCTCAGCTCTTCCAAAATGTTCATTACAGCTTCATCATCACGATTACTTCTTAAAGTAGTGAGACGCCTAATTTGAGAGAGTCGAACCTTCTCATTATCAATTTCCAGAATATCATGATGATCTTCATTTTTTAGTTTATATTTGTTAACTCCAACAATGACATCGAGTCCTTTATCAATTCGGGCCTGTTTGGCAGCAGCTGATCTTTCAATATTTAATTTCGGTATTCCTGTTTCAATGGCCTTTGCCATTCCGCCTTGAGATTCAATTTCAAGAATGATTTCCCAAGCCTTATCACTAATTTCTTGAGTAAGTGATTCCATCATGTATGAACCACCCCATGGATCGACTACTTTAGTGATTTGAGTTTCTTCTTGCAGGACGATTTGCGTGTTTCTGGCTATTCTTGATGAAAACTGAGTCGGCAAGGCAATGGCTTCATCAAATGCATTTGTATGGAGAGATTGAGTTCCACCAAAGATTGCGGCCATCGCTTCAACAGTAGTTCTTATTACATTGTTATAAGGGTCCTGTTCTGTAAGCGACCATCCAGAAGTCTGACAATGAGTTCTCAAAATTTTAGAATTAACGTCCTTTGGATTATAATGAGAAACAATTCTATCCCATAAAAATCTTGCAGCTCTTAGCTTTGCTATTTCCATATAAAAATTCATTCCAATTCCAAAGAAAAAAGAAAGGCGAGGTGCAAAGTCATCGATGACAAGACCTGAGGAAATAGCAGTGTCTATATATTCTTTTCCATCGGCCAGAGTGTAGGCAAGTTCCAGCACTGCATCGGCACCAGCTTCCTGCATGTGATAACCAGAGATACTGATTGAATTAAATTTAGGCATTTTTTGGGATGTGTAGGCAAAAATATCAGCGATAATTCTCATAGATGGTTTAGGTGGAAAAATATAAGTATTTCTAACCATGAATTCTTTAAGAATGTCATTTTGTATTGTTCCCGAAAGTTTATCGGCAGAGACGCCTTGCTCTTCAGCTGCAACAATATAGCTTGCAAGTACCGGGAGCACTGCGCCGTTCATAGTCATTGAAACAGAAATTTTATCAAGAGGAATTTCGTTAAATAAAATTTTCATGTCTTCTACAGAATCAATTGCTACTCCGGCCTTACCGACATCACCTGTTACTCTTGGATGATCGGAGTCATAGCCTCTATGGGTAGCTAAATCGAAAGCAACTGAAACACCTTGTCCACCAGCTGCTAGAGCATTTTTATAAAAAGAATTTGATTCTTCAGCAGTTGAAAAGCCAGCATATTGCCTGATAGTCCATGGTCTTCCCGTGTACATTGAAGCCTTTGGGCCTCTGATAAAAGGTTCAAGACCAGGCATAGTATCGGAGTATTTTAGCCTATCGAGATCAGATTTAGTATAGAGAGGCTTA
>JACMRM010000156.1 GCA_014376445.1 Bacteriovorax sp.
GACAATTAACAAAAAACGGAAGTAATGATGTCTATAAACACACACACAACACGGTACTAGATACATTCAGGAGACACAAATGGCACAGGAAGCTAAGTCAGCTATTCTTGCACCGAACGATAATCGTTTCGTGCTTTTTCCAATTAAATATCATCAAGTTTGGGACATGTATAAAAAACACATGGCCGTCTTCTGGACTTCAGAAGAAATCGATCTTGTTCCTGACATCAACGACTGGGAAAAATTAAACAACGATGAAAGACATTTCATCTCTCACATCCTGGCGTTCTTTGCAGCTTCAGACGGAATAGTTAACGAAAACCTCGCTCTTCGTTTTTACAATGACGTTCAGATCCCTGAAGCCCGTTGCTTCTATGGATTCCAGATCGCAATGGAAAACATCCACTCTGAAACATACTCACTTTTAATTGATACCTATATTAAGAATGCTGCGGAAAAAGATAAGCTCTTTAATGCCACTCAAAATATGGCATGCATTGCTAAGAAAGCGGCATGGGCATTGAAGTGGATCAAGTCTGAAAAGTCATTTGCTCATAGAGTAGTAGCGTTTGCGGCGATCGAAGGGATTTTCTTCTCAGGATCATTCTGTTCAATTTACTGGTTGAAGAAAAGAGGATTGATGGCAGGCCTTTGCACTTCAAACGAGTTCATCTCTCGTGATGAAGGACTTCACTGCCAGTTCGCAGTTCTAATGCATAACCTGTTAAACGCAGATGAACAGCTGAACCACGAGACAATTACACAAATCATTACCGAAGCGGTAGAGATCGAAAAAGAATTTATTCTTGAAGCTCTTCCTGTTTCATTAATTGGAATGAACAAAGAATCAATGTCTCAGTACATTGAGTTCGTTGCAGACCACTGGCTCGAGCAATTGGGAGCACCAAAATTTTTCAACACAAAAAATCCTTTCGACTGGATGGAGCTTATTTCACTAGAAGGAAAAACAAACTTTTTTGAAAAAAGAGTCTCTGAATACCAAAGACCTGGTGTTCTGGGAGAAAAGCAATCACACACATTCACTCTAGACGCGGAGTTTTAAGATGTACGTAAACACAAGAAGTGGCGAAAAAGAGCCGATTAAATTTGACAAAATCACGGAAAGAATTGAACAGCTTTGTTTTGATCTTGATAGAAGTTTCATCGACCCTATGAAGATAGCTAAAAAAGTTATCGAAGGGATTTACGATGGGATCACGACAAAAGAGCTTGATCAATTAGCAGCTGAAACGGCGGCTTATTTATCAACTCAACACCCTCAGTATGCAACTTTAGCGGGCAGCATTGCTGTCTCAAACCTTCATAAAGAAACTCGTGGATGTTTCTCTGAAAACATCAAAGCAATGTACCACTACCACAATCCAATTACTGGTGAGTACTCTCCCCTAGTTTCAACTGAACTATATGAAACAGTTATGAAAAACGCTGAACAATTAGACAAAGCTCTGATTGATAGACGCGATTTTAATTATGACTATTTTGGATTCAAAACTTTAGAAAAATCATATCTTCTAAAGATGAATAACAAAATCGTTGAACGTCCGGGCCAGATGTTAATGAGAGTTTCTCTGGGGATTCATTTAAATGATATCGCATCAGCGATCAAAACTTATAATTTAATGTCTGAAAAATATTTCACACATGCCAGTCCAACTCTATTTAACTCGGGAACAAACAAAGCTCAGCTTTCTTCATGTTTCCTTTTAACTATGAAAGACGACTCTATCGACGGGATTTACGAAACATTGAAGCAGACCGCTTTAATTTCTCAATCTGCCGGCGGAATTGGTTTAGCTATTCACAATGTACGAGCTAAAGGGACATTCATCAAAGGAACAAACGGCACATCTAACGGTATCGTACCAATGCTAAAAGTATTCAACGATACAGCAAGATACGTTGACCAAGGTGGAGGAAAACGCAAAGGTGCTTTCGCGGTTTATCTAGAGCCATGGCATGCTGATATTTTTGACTTCTTGGAAATGAAAAAGAACACTGGTAAAGAAGAGCAGCGTGCTCGCGATTTATTCTATGCTCTTTGGATCCCGGATCTATTCATGAAACGTGTTGAAGAAGATGGAATGTGGTCATTATTTTGTCCTCATGAAGCTCCAGGCCTTTCAGACTGTTCAGGAAAAAAATTCGAAGAACTATATAAGTCTTACGAAGAGCGTGGACTTGCGAAGAAAACAATCAGAGCTCAGGATGTTTGGTTTGCTGTTTTGGAATCACAGATTGAAACCGGTTCTCCTTATATGTTGTATAAAGATGCAGCCAATGAGAAATCAAACCAGAAAAATCTTGGGACGATCAAGTCATCTAATCTTTGTACAGAAATCCTTGAGTATACAGCACCGGACGAAGTTGCCGTTTGTAACCTGGCCTCTGTTGCACTTAACAGATTTGTTGATACAACAGGTGACAGACCAAGATACGACCATAAAAAGCTTTACGATGTTGCTTATCAAATGACGGTAAACTTAAACCGCATTATTGATATCAATTACTACCCGATACCAGAAGCGAGAAACAGCAACATGAGACACCGCCCGATTGGTTTAGGTGTTCAAGGTCTAGCTGATGCGTTCTTTGAAATGAGACTTCCTTTTGAATCGAAAGAAGCACTTAAATTAAACAACGATATTTTTGAAACTATTTATTTTGCAGCGATGACAGCTTCAAAAGATCTTGCGATTAAAAACGGTCCTTACGAAACTTACCAAGGGTCTCCGGTATCAGAAGGGATTTTTCAGTTTGACATGTGGGGAGTGAAACCAACTTCAGGAAACTGGGACTGGACAGCACTAAAAGCAGACGTGCAACAATACGGAGTGAGAAACTCACTTTTGGTTGCTCCAATGCCGACTGCTTCAACTTCACAAATTCTAGGCAACAATGAGTGCTTCGAGCCGATAACGAGTAATATTTATGTAAGACGTGTTTTATCGGGAGAGTTCGCAGTTGTTAACAGATACCTGGTGAACGATTTAATTAAAATTGGTCTATGGGATGATAAGATGAGAAACGAAGTCATTGCCAACAATGGTTCAGTTCAAAATATCGAATCGATTCCTGATGAATTAAAAGCTCTATACAAAACGATTTGGGAAATTAAGCAGAAGTCTGTTGTCGATATGTCAGCTGGACGCGGGCCCTACATCGATCAAGGCCAGTCGTTGAACGTATTCATGGAAGATCCTAACTTCGGGAAGCTTTCTTCAATGCACTTTTATGCATGGAAAGCTGGATTAAAAACAGGGATGTATTATTTGAGAACAAGGGCTGCAGTTAATGCTGTTCAGTTTACAGTTAAGAACAATGAAATACCTGTGGCTAAATCTACTGAGGAGCAAATGGCAGCGATGGTTTGTTCTATCGACAATCCTGAAGATTGTGTGATGTGCGGGTCGTAGATTAATAAATTAAACTAAAAAAAATGCCGGAAGAAATTCCGGCATTTTTTTATATCTTGATTAGAAACCTTTTCCAATTTCATCGAAATTTCCACCAACTCTCATCAATGAAATTTCTCCATTTTCAAACAGCCATGTATTGTTATTAGGATTTAAAAAATTTAATCCGACACTCCAGTAGTAGATTGAGCCAATCGTTAAAGTCGAGTAAGCATAAGAAATCGGCGTAGAACTGTTTAAACAATTTGTACCCC
>JACMRM010000157.1 GCA_014376445.1 Bacteriovorax sp.
AGAGCAACGATAACAAGAGCATTAAAAATAACAGCACTTAAAATTGCTGACTGTGGTGAGCCAAGTCGCATAACATTTAAAACGCTCAAAGGTCCTGCTCCACCATTTACTGCATATAGAGTGGCAAATAGCGCAGGGATTATCGCAAAATATTTTGCAACATCATTGGCAATACTAAAAGTTGTAAGACTTCCGCGGGTCATGAGAATTTGTTTTCCCGTTTCGACAATTTCAATCAGTTTTGTCGGATTGCTGTCGAGATCAATCATGTTCCCTGCTTCTCTAGCTGCTTGTGTTCCGGTGTTCATGGCCACACCAACATCGGCCTGTGCCAAGGCCGGCGCATCGTTAGTTCCATCACCAGTCATCGCGACAAGGTGCCCTTTTTCCTGTTCATCTTTAATGCGTTTTAATTTCATTTCAGGAGTCGCCTGTGCCATAAAATCGTCGACACCTGCTTCAGCTGCAATTGAGGCAGCAGTTAACGGATTATCTCCAGTAATCATAATTGTTTTAATGCCCATCCGGCGAAGTTCAGAAAAGCGTTCTTTGATTCCATTTTTAACAATGTCTTTTAAATATATAACTCCGTAAACAACTTCGTCTTTACAAACCACAAGTGGAGTTCCACCGCTTCTGGCAATTGTTTCGGCTGCACGAGTGACTTCAACTGGCATGACTCCATTTAATGATGTAATAAATTTATCAATGGCATCACCTGCGCCTTTTCGTATCTGTGCCCCACCAACATTCACACCACTCATACGTGTCTGTGCTGTAAAAGGAACAAACTCAACTCCATTGGCCTCTTCATGTTCAAGTTCACGATATTTACTTCTCGCTAATTCAACAATAGATCTTCCTTCCGGAGTTTCATCGCTGAGTGAAGCAAGGTAAGCCATTTTATATAGTTCTTTTTCACCAATGTTTGGGGCGGCAATTAACTCAGTTGCCATTCTGTTTCCATATGTAATCGTTCCAGTTTTATCGAGCATTAAAATATCAATATCACCTGCTGCTTCAACTGCACGCCCGCTTAGTGCGATAACATTTTTTTGAATAAGACGATCCATTCCCGAAATACCAATGGCACTTAATAGACCACCGATAGTGGTCGGAATTAAACAAACCAAAAGTGAAACCAATACTGGAACTGTCACGATACTCGCCAGTGAACTTCCTGAAGCAACACCTGCGTAATCAGCAAAAAATTTCAGAGTTACAACGGCCACTAGAAAAATAAGGGTTAGGGCAGTTAGTAAAAGAGACAGTGCAATTTCGTTAGGAGTTTTTTGTCTGCTCGCTCCTTCGACAAGTGCAATCATTCTGTCTAAAAATCCTTCTCCCGGGTCCATCGTAATTTTAATAATAATACGGTCACTGAGAACTCTTGTTCCACCAGTCACGGCACTTCTATCTCCACCACTTTCTCGAACAACCGGTGCAGACTCCCCAGTAATCGCTGACTCATCGACCGACGCCAATCCTTCGACAATTTCACCATCAGCTGGAATAATGTCATTCGTTTCACAGACAACCAGATCGCCTTTTCTAAGTTCAATAGCATTTACCTGAGATTCAACTTTATTTTTAAATAATCTAGCGAGTGTTTGTGTTCTAGATTTACGAAGTGAGTCTGCCTGCGCTTTTCCTTTTCCTTCAGCAATCGCTTCAGAAAAATTAGCGAAGAGTACAGTAAACCAAAGCCAGATCGCAATCTGACAGTTAAACCAGCTAAAGCTGCCAGTAAATAAAATAACTGTTGTGATCAGGGCACCGATGCTCGTAATAAAAATAACAGGATTTTTAATTAACGTTCTTGGATCAAGCTTTACGAATGAATCCAATGTGGCCTGCAAGTAAATTTCTTTTGTTAATATTTTCTGTTTCATATATTTTCTCTTTATAAAATTTAAATAAGTTTTCGTTAAAAAGTTTTTCCCTGAATAAACATAATCTGTTCAATAATCGGCCCGAGACTTAGTGCTGGAAAGAAAGTAAGAGCTCCGACAATTAAAATGACTCCGACAAGCAGGAACACGAACAGAAAGTTATCTGTTTTAAAAGTTCCCACTGACTCCGGCATAATTTTTTTCTTGGAAATATTTCCGGCCAGTGCCAATACTGGAAATATAACTCCGAAACGACCAATGACCATCGCAAAAGCTAAGAGTGTATTAAGGATTGGCGTGTTGGCATTAAGACCGGCAAATGCACTGCCGTTATTTCCAGCGGCCGATGAAAAGGCATAAAAGATTTCACTAAAACCGTGTGGCCCTTTGTGCATCAGACTCGACATAATGGATGGAGTGATCAAACTATAAGTTGTCGCAAATAAAATAACAAAACTTGGTGCAAGAATACCAACGATCGCCATCTTGATGTCAAAAGCCTCAATTTTTTTCCCTAGATATTCCGGTGTTCTTCCCACCATCAGACCAGCGATAAAAACTGTGAGCACTACATAAAGAAGCATTCCGTATAGACCACTTCCCACACCACCAAAAATAATTTCACCAAAAAGAATATTTAGAAGAGCGATACCACCAGCAATTGGTGTCAATGAAGAGTGCATGGCGTTTACTGAACCACTACTTGCGGCAGTCGTGAATGTTGACCATAAAATAGAGTTTGTTACACCTAAACGTACTTCTTTACCTTCCATTGGAAGAATATTAGCAGTCAGAGAATTCACATGATACTCAGACCATAGTGAAGCACTCAGCCCCAGGACTAAAATAATCATCATCGCTGAAAATAAAATCCACCCTTCTTTGGGTTTATTTAACATGTATCCAAAGGTTAAAGTCAGTGCGGCCGGAATAAGTAAAAGTGCCAGTAACTCTAAAAAATTTGAAAGTGGTGTTGGATTTTCATAAGGATGAGCACTATTGGCATTGAAAAAGCCGCCGCCGTTTGTTCCTAATTGCTTAATCGCCATCTGAGATGCTACTGGGCCTTGAGAAATTATCTGCTCTTTCCCTTCCAACGTTTTGACTGTCACGGGCCCGGATAAGTTTTGAAGTACACCTTGTGATGACAGAAGAATTGCCCACACAAGAGACAATGGAAGAAGGATATAGACAATCGATCTGTTTATATCGACCCAAAAATTTCCTAATTTTTGTGACTGATTATTTTTAAAAGCACGGATAAGAACTAAAAGAACACTGATACCTGTCGCTGCAGAGAAGAAGTTTTGCCCGGCAAGCGCCACCATCTGTGAAAAATGACTCATAGTCGATTCACCGGCATAGGACTGCCAGTTAGTATTTGTCATAAAACTTACTGCTGTATTAAAAGCGAGATGCCAGCTCAAATTTGGAAGCCCTGCTGGATTGAGCGGAAATCTGCTTTGAAAAAGCAGGACGAAAAAAACAAAAAGAAATCCAACACCATTAAAGGCCAGCACTGCTTTTAAATATTGCTTCCAGTTCATTTCTTCATTTTCATTAATACCACTTGCACGATAAACCAGTTTCTCAAATGGTCCTGCAATCCGCGAAAAAAGCGTGGTATTTCCATTTAATGACTTATTAAAAAACGCACCTAATATGGGCGACAAAAGTATAAGAATAAAAAAGACAAAAAATATTTGAATTACATCAAAACCATTCATAGGAACTCCTAAAATTTATCCGGATAAACTAAGCAATAAACAAGATAGACAAACAGGACTACCGAAATAGCGCCCACTATTACAAAATCCATAAGGCCTCCCATAGAGAAAAAATTAATCTTTAGACACTTTCAATCCTAGACCTGTAGAGATCAAGATTTCGTCAAAATGGAAGGGAATAGAGTAAAAACTTAGTAAAGATGATTTACGTAATCGAGGAATAAGTGTCTGTATTTCTGATTCTCAACAAAAAAAACGTCCCCATGGCCTCTGGCATTGAAGGTCCAGAGATCCTTCTTGGTAGTGGCAGGAATTTTTTGGTGAAGATCCTGACCAAGCTTATAGGCTATCACATAATCCTCTGTCGAATGAATTGATAGGACAGGCATTGTTAAATGAGCAAGTTTTGGATCAGCTGTGTAGTCATTGGAGAAAAGCATGGCAAGAACGCGGTTGGTTTTTTCACGAGCAACTTCACGAGGTGATAAAAAAGTTGAATCTAAAACCAACAGTGAAATTTCATCTCGATGAGAAAAATCCTCCAGAGACTTTAAAGCAACTGCTCCGCCTAAACTTTGAGCATAGACAATTAATTTTTTAAAATTACCTTTTTTGTATTCCTGATAAGTATAGTCTAAAAAAGCAAGTCCATCTTCCGAGACACCTTTAGGATTCGGCTCACCTTCGCTTACACCGTAACCACGGTAATCAAAAATAATAACATCGTAGCCATTTTCAGTAAGCCATCCTGCATTTACAAAATGAGAAGTTAAATTCTGGGCATTGCCATGAAAATAGACCAGGATATTTTTTGGATTGAGATTTTTAGAAAATAATCTCCACGCAGAAAGTTTCGTCCCGTCCCGGGATAAAATCGTAAAGGCTTCAAACTTGATTTTAAACTGATCCGGATGTGCATACATATATTTATCAGGTTGATAAATAAGCGATGTACAGCTGGTTAAAAACAAGCAGAAAAAAATAATTTTAGAAAAAATACCCATAAGTCACCTGATGAACAATTGTATTTTTTGTAAAGCTTCCGAAACGGGAAACAATCGTGCTGTCGAATCTGTAGTCGCTGATGCTGTTATTAAAAAATGAATGTCTTAAACTGATCTGGTTATAATAATCATCGCTGATTTTTCTGGTGGCATCAAAACGGACTTCATCAATAAAGCCGATCTTATATTTTTCACCAAGTTGAGCATAAAATGAAAGTTCAGCAGCAGGCCCTACCCTAAAGCCTTTTCTAAGGTTCTCGCTGGCCTCACCAAAAACGCCACCAATAATATTCAAGACAGCTCTTTTTTGTTTTCCAAATTTCAGAGTAACTCCGCCGTAAGCATTCGCATTGATCTTATGGCAAAGATCACAGTCAAGGTCATAAATTCTTTCAGCTGAAACTTTCGCTCTCCACGACATTTGCGGGTCATAAAAAGTGTATTCATGAAGAGAAATCAAATTAACTAACGTAAACTGATCGTAATCCAATTTTTTATGTTTTAGATCATAAATCATCGAGGCCGTTAAAAAATCAAACTGAGAAAATGCATCGAAGCCGTGATCGTTGCTCATCAGATCGTGATAACCTTGTTTGATTTCAAAACCGATAAGTGTGTTGTGATTTTCTAGTCTGGTAAAGGCAGTCACCTTTTGCGGGTCGTGCGAGTGCTCCGGCATATTAGTCTGGTCGTAAACTTCGTGAGGAATCTCCCCTTTTGCCAGTGTTGATCTTTTAATCAGAGCTTTTCTCTGAAGCTTTGCCTGCTTGTCATCCAGTTTATGTTTTTTTCTATAGTGAGTGAAATCGAGATATGACACCACTGCATCTAAAACTTTCGGATTGTTCACGCTATCAGGAAGCTCGTCCATATCAACAATTTTTTGGACGATTTTAATTTCTTCTGAACTTAAGTGCTCCCACATCTTCCCCAGCTGCTTTTTTAAACTTGGACGGTATTTTACTGAAGTAATTCTTTCTTCAAGACGGCTGAAGTGTTTTACCATTTCACCTGGAAGATAATACCAGCGCCCATGAGCATTTACTCTATCATCATCTTTGTATGCGACAGCGAGTAGATCGGCGAGAACAGCAGAGCAGTTCTCATCGGCAAAGTAATAATCGAAATAAGTCGTCTGATACATTTCCCATAGGTGATTGATCAGGCGGTCAAGCTCAGGGCCGGTGGCACTTAAATTATATTCAATCAGGTCTCTCGATTCTCCGTTATTGTACTCATTAACTTTCGTATAATATTTTGTAATTTCGTAAAGGCCTTTGTAGCCGCCAAAAAATCCTTTGAACGCAAAGATGACTCCAAGGTCTTCTCTTTCAGGAACAGCAGAAAAAGCAATCGCGTAATCCAGCAGATCGTTAGTTTTATTTTTTTGATTCAATCTCAGTAGTGTATGACCGAAAAGTGATGATGGATTGTTAGGATAAGAAGAAGAGAAAATTAAACTGACTGATTCAGCATTCAGACCGGTTTTCCATTCGTCGAACATTGGACACTTTGTCTCCGGAACACCCTCGAGTAAACCGCTGGTCTTTAAAAATTCGAATCTCTCGCGAAACACACACTGAACCGGATAATTAAACCACCCTGCTTTCAGATCAGGATTTTTAAACGCTGCAATCGTCGCCGCTAATTCCGCATCAGGATTTTTTTTCCCTTCAGACGATAAAAAAAACTTCTCACCGTCAGCAAGTGACTCTCCATCTTTAAAATGAAGAAGCTTCAACCAATATTTTTTATCAAAGCTCTTTGTCTCAGCAAAAAGCTGCGAAGTTAAAAATCCCAGGAAGAGAATTAAGATGATTTTTGATTGCATAGGCAGACATCATACAAGGCGGAAAAAAAAAAGGCCATCGGTTTCCCGACGGCCTTCTTTATATCTGTAATTTTAAAAAAATTAGATAAGTGAACAAGATGCTGAAAGAGCAGCGTTGTTTTTGATTTGAGCTTTTACGTTGTTGTAAAGTTCAACACCAGAAGTGCTAGCTGTTGGAAGAACTGATTCGTAGTTTGATTGAACCATTGATCCGAAAAGAGAAGCATTGCTACATCCGTAAACAGAAGCGAAACCGCTTACGAATTCCCCGTTTCCACGAGACATTTCTAACGCTAGAACATTCATGTTAGCTTCAGCAAAGTGAATTCCTTTTGCTTCATTTTGAACGATTGAGTGTTTTGCACATCCAGAAGTTCCAAGAGTCATAGCAATTGAGTTTGAAAAAGTTGCGTTAACAAGTGATCTTGTTGATGAAGAAACAAGTGATTGGTTAGGTGCAACTTCGTAACCCATTCCGCATCCAGAAGAAGTATCAGCTGCGAATACAGAAGAAGTAGCTACAAGTGCCAAAAGTGCGATAATTAATTTCATTAGAGTCCTCCTTGGACATGAAAGTTTTCATTCAGATTAGGTTCATGTATTATGTCGAAAAACTCAATAAGAAATTGCGAAATGAAAGAAAAAAT
>JACMRM010000158.1 GCA_014376445.1 Bacteriovorax sp.
CCAACGAAAAAAACTGAATCCTTAAAATAATCTTTAATTTTATCACGTAACAAAGTTGCTTCAGCTAACTTATCTTCAGTAAAATAAATATGAGCATCAAACTCTCGTAGAAATCCCGCTGGCAATAATTTTGAATTAACTTTGAAATTTTCTTCCATGACCTATTAAAACAAAGAAGCCTCGCATTTGCGAGGCTTATCGAATCAGAACTAGAAAAGTTTATAGTTATAAGTATTTTTCACGTAAGGATATTCAACATAAGTTTTGCCGACAATTTGCTCTAAATTTAATGTTAAATTTCTTAAGTCTGCATCGCCGTAATTATCAACTTGTCCTGAAATAAAGAGAGTAATCTTTTGTGTAGTACTTCCATCAACATCATCGCGAACAACACTCGAAGATTTGAAGCTGTAGAAGTCTTCATTTTTACGAGTTACAGAATCTAGTTTCAAGTTTAAATATAATGATGGAAAAAAATAACTATAAGCAGAGATTGTGTCTAATGCTGTATCAACCCTAAGTCTTTCAAGGCAGATTTCTGAAGGGATATCGTTTGTGATTGGTGAACTTGTTTCAACTACAACATAGTAACAAATTTGTGCTTGTTGATGCTCTTCCGGACCTGCAAATGCGCTTAAACTGAATGCTAATGCCATTAATGCTGTAAAAGTTTTCATGAAGCCTCCTAAGTTTTAATTCTATGGGGAACTCATATCATCAGATGGCGAAATTTCAATGTTAAGAGTGTGTTAAATGTCCGTTGGCCCAATAAAAAAAAGCCCCGCATTTGCGAAGCTTCTTGTTTTAGATTGTTTAATTTAATTAAAAAGAAAACCCTTGGGTTTCTGCAGTCTCTCTTACTTCGTCTGCACTTAAAACTTTAACTGGTTCATAGTTCTCAACATCTGAAGCTACATCCCTTCTTTCTTCGATAGCTTCGTTCTGGGCTGCTGCCTGAACTTGTTGCTCTTCTTTTTCAAAGTAGTTTTCATTGTTATCAGCATCTTTTTCTTCGATCTTATTTAACTCACCAGCTGTTACGAAGTTTAACATTGCACCAGTCAATGGACCAGTTACGAAACTTAATCTGTAACCATCTTTACCGTTATTAAACACAACACCGGCCACTTCTTCACCGTCCACGTCTGCTTTAAATGAACCGCCGTCCATAAGTTGAGCAGAAGCGACGTCGATCGATTGAACTTCACCGTTCGCATTGGTAAGGCGAGCGCTTAGACCTTCGATTGAAGTCTTAGTTAAAGTCATTGATCCTTCGATATCTGATCCCATAAGGATTTTTCCAGACTTTGCCTGATTTAAAGCTCTTTCTAAAACCAGTTCTACTTCATCAGATGCAACATTTACGTCTCTAGCAGTTGACTTAATTTTTTTTGCTTCAATGATTTCGAATCCGTTCCCCATGTTCTTAAAGATTGCGATTGTTCCAAAGTCTGAGAGAAGAGAAATTTTATACTGAAGATCTTTATCATTATTTAATCTAACTAAAGATGTGCTAACAAGTTTCATCGGAACCTTGTTAATTTTCTTAGCGTCTTCAGGATTATTATTCTTATCAAATGTAACAACTCCGTCAGCTCCAACAATTCTTGTAATTTCCCAATTACCGTTGATGAGACTAGCTTTCGACATATCTACTAACATGACCGCAACTTTTTGAGTTGCATTCTCGTCAGAAGCTAATGTTCTTTCTGCTGGGGCCAGCTCTTCTAGGGCCCGTGCTCTATTTACGGTGCGTGAGTTAATATCTTTAATTGTTCCAGCGAGTACTACTGAGCCTAGGCTTAGCATTACGATGATGGCCTTTTTAGATGTTAAAACTTTCATAACCGTTCCCCTTTCGTTGTTTAAGGGTATAACTGCACGGATAATGCCATGTTTCAAAATACATTAGTCAGGTATTTTGGTGTCTAAGACTTTAGATTTATTGAATGCTATTTAGGCTTTTGAGAGGCGGGTGTATTGAAACTGTACAGGGTTTAGTCGCACTGGCCATAAAATTTACATACAATGGCCAGCTGTCTAGATTTTAGGGTTATTCTGATTTCGAGGCTTTAACATCCCAATCAGAGTGAGAAGAACGGTATCTCTTCATAGCGATAACGACCAGGTCATCGATCGTAAGTCCTGAAGCCTTGGTCATTCTCTCGAACGATTCAACAACTTCCTTCTCAACTTTCACTTTAAGTTCTTTTAGTTCACCTTGGTTTTGTGTCTGGCTTTTCATATTTTCTCCACTCTATCAATTATAAAAGTAAGAAATTCTATTTCCGAATTCCTAGTTTTGGAACACCTTTATTGCTCTTTTTTTACGAAGTGACACGAGGGCATGAGTCACTTCGAAATCCATTAACTTGCTGTATTTATATATGTCACTCACATTACACCACTCGCTAATCACTGTTAAAACGTCGAATTCCTGAGGTGAGATATCGTCTTTTGAAACGATAATTTCCGGGTCGATGACGAGTTTCAGGTTATGGGCCGGCCTGAGCTTTTTTGCGCTTAAGTACTGCTGGAAGTGAGTCTGGGCCTCTTGTTTGATTTCTTCGAAAGTAATTCTCACCGACATGATTTCAGGTGAGATTACTTCAGGCTCGACGATAAACTTAAAATTTTCATTGGATTCAACATCATCGAAAATCATTTTTAAGACGGCTTTTCTGCCTTTGAGCTCTTTTACTTGAGCTCCGACAATTAATCCTTCCTGTTGATAGATGACTCCAAGAAACTGACCGCTTTCTTTCGAGAGAATATTGATTTTTCCCGTGAATCCAAATGAGGCCTGTTCTTTTAAAACTTCAATCAAGTTCGTCATATGTTTATATTAAGCACGAGCTTACGAAAAAAGTCTTTTAAAAAATCCTTTTGATGCACCTTCTTCAGAGGGTTGCGAAAAGCACGACTCAATATTTTTAGCGAGATTCATGTACGCATTCCAAACAGGGCGGCCTTCATGTTTCTTTTCGTTCATATATGGTTTTCCATTATCAGAACCTTCGCGAAGTGCGATCTCCAGTGGAATTTCTGCTAAAAGATTTACATTCAATTCCTGTGCAGCTTTTTTTACTCCGCCCTCACCAAAGATATAATATTTTTTTGTTGGAGCATCATCTGGAACGAAGTAGCTCATGTTCTCAACCATTCCAAGCACAGGAACTTTTACCTGGCTGAACATATTCAATCCTTTTTTAGAATCGAGAACTGCGACGTCCTGCGGAGTTGATACAACAACAACACCGTCTATATCAGTTGCCTGAATCATAGACAGCTGCATATCTCCTGTCCCGGGTGGCAAATCGATAATTAAATAATCTAGTTCCGGCCATGCAACGTCGAATAGGAATTGATTTAAAACTCCGCCCAACATCGGACCTCTCCAGATAACAGGATCTTTTTCATTAATAAATAAACCAAAACTGATAAATGGAATTCCATAAGCATCGATTGGTAGAATTTTTTTCTCAGGAGTTGCTCCTGGTTTTGCTGCTCTTTGATTTAGAAGCATTGGCATGGATGGCCCGTAAATATCGGCATCAAGTAATCCAACTTTTTTTCCTTGCTGCTTTAATGCAAAAGCAAGGTTAACAGAAACTGTCGATTTACCAACTCCACCTTTGTTCGATGAAACAGCGATTACTTTTTTTGCATTCTGAACTCGTTTTTTATTTTGTCCTGCTGGCCCGTGACCTGTTTTAATTTGAGCAGGTGCTACTTTTTCCTCAGGTATTTTAAAAGTCTTTCCTGCAAACACGTCAGCAGAATTTTCTGAAACAGTAAGCACTGTTACTTTGTCTGCCGGATAAGTTGGGGTTGCAATATTGATAACGATTGTTTCAATCGCGCGTTTTTGTTCCGGCGTAATTCCGTCGCGCTTGTATTTAAATAACAGTTCGTTTTGGTCAGCTTTAATTTCAACGATTCTTCCTTCTTCATGAAGAGTTCTACCTGTATTTGGATTCACAATAACTTTTAGAGAGTTTTGAATGTTTTCTGTACTCATATATGACCCTTATATTTAAAATTTGTTTTCAATATTTATACCTCAGCGAGGGCAGATGTTAAAGTCTTTCCAATGACTGATGGCACCCGTCAACAATTGTCCATACGCCTCATATTTTCCTAGGGGCCGGCAGTTATTTGCACTAAAATAAAAGTACATTTTGTACGTATTAGGGGATCTTGTGTCTTACAGTAGAAAAATCTATCTCATTAATCCTAAGTTTCAATACAGGCTGAGCCTTTATGCATCGGTTTTAGTTTTTGTCACAGGACTTATTTATCCATTTACTATCTACGTTCTTTTGAGTGCGATCAGTGCCAATTTTGCG
>JACMRM010000159.1 GCA_014376445.1 Bacteriovorax sp.
AACTAAATCGTTTATAGTAAAATTTATCATTTCGCTCAGTTGGATACAACAATTAAATACTAGATTTCCCTTGATGTTTTTTATAGACTAGCCCATCTACAAAAATCTGAATTAACCGACCAAAAAGGATGAATTAAAATGGGCCAGGGAAGAAAACAAATCGCACTAAAAATGAAAAGAAAAACTGCACAGTTGAAGAAAAAATTAAGAATTAAAAAGAAAATCACTGCTGCTAAAAAATAGTTTTTAAGTGTGTCTTACCTGACTTTATAAATCGGGTAAGGCACACAAGCTATCGAATGATCTTAATTGAACGCTGCCTCAATACCTTCTCTTTTAATTTTATAAGTACTCATATCCTTTAACCACACATCATCCTGTAATTTAAACAATCCACTCTCACTTTGAAGAGAAGCTTTCTTTGTTAAAGCAACATCGAGATCCTGACGTGTATCGAATGAGCCTCCGGCCTCTACAACTTCTGAAAATATTTTTAATGAGTCATAGGCAATAGTTTCTACTATATTTGGCTGCTTCTTAAATTTTGCGAAAAATTTCTGAGTGAATGGAGTCTGTGCTGAATTCAAAGCTTCATCCATGAAATAAACATTTCCGTATCTATAACCTTCGTTCAGCATTAGCTCTGATCTCCAGCTTGGAACACCGATATAATTCAAATTGAAAGCATCAAAGTAATTAAAGTTCGGCAGTAACTGAACAACTTCGCGTGGAAGTGCGGGAACAAAAATCCAGTCGAAATCGATCTGTGGCTGTAGGTTTTGCAGACGCTTGATTGATTTTTTACTTTCTAAAGAAGCGATATCATTTACGACTGCAAGCTCTTCTTCACGCTCACGATTGAATTTAATTCCTAAAATATTTTTTACAGGGTCACGAAAATCAGTTTGTGTCGGATCAAAAGAGATAAGCCCTGTTACATCCAGATTTAATTTCTTAGACTGTCTCCAGAATTCATTGGCGTAAGCTTCTCCGATATCTGTTTTGGGATACATGATCGCCGGACGTCTTCCCATTTTTGCCGTCATTTTATCGGAGAATAAATAATTAACCTGTGATTCGATTGACCCCGGTATCTCAATTAACAAATGACTTTTTTCTTCTTTTGGAAGCAGAACTTTTGAAAGCGAAATGAACATAACACCATATTTTTTTGTTTCTAAATATTCTTTAGTTGCTTCTGCAGAATTCAATCCGCCGATAATTGCCGCTACATTATTTGTTTCGATTAATTCTTTTACAGCGAAGGCTCCGTTGGCAGCATTCCCTTTTGTGTCTTTAATTTCCATACGATATTTTTTAGTGGGATCCATTGAAAGATCTTCTAAAGCAATGTCGATCCCTGCCAACACACGCTCTCCTAGGCCCTTTGCTTCGCCCGACAGAGGAAGAGCTACACCGACATACCGTATATCAATTTTTGTCGAATTATTCTGGTTTCTAATGGTAAGAGTTTTAACCAGCGCCATGATCTCTACATTATTTCCGTAACGTTTTTCAATCCATTCTGAAAAGTCATTTACCTTATTCTGATCTCCTTCACGGAAGGCCACTTCAGCTTCTTTGTAGGCGAGGTATGGAACAACGATATTTTTTTCCTGGTCAAATTCTTCCAAAAGTCTTACGCGTTCACTTGTTGAAAGTTTAAGAAACTGTTCTTCAACTTGTGAGTATCTTGACTCAGCTTTTAAGTCGTTGATATTTTTTTTATCCTCCAGTGACCTGATCAAGGCAGATAGACTCTGCTCTTTTTTTCCAAGTTGTTGTGAAAGAAGTGCATAAAGCTGATGATATTTTTTAGCTTCATTGTCCAGAAGATTTTTATAATTTGCCAGTGAGAGTGTTGCCAGAGCTTTTTCATTCTGATTCATTTTGTAATAAGCACTTCCAAGATTTAGATAAATTTGTGCTTCTAGAGAAGGATCTTCTTTTGAAAGCCCGCTTGCTTCTTCAAAGTTTTTCGATGCTAATTCATATCTTTTTGTAGAAAAGTTGATAACACCAATGAGATTTTTTCTTGTTGCCCTCTCCGGTGAAGAAAGATTATCTTCCTTAATCGCTCCGAGATCTTTTAAAGCGGCATCATTTTTTCCCTGACGTGTTTTTGCTTTTATTGAATTAATTTTTTGTAAAAAATCTTGCTTATATAGTTTTGATGTATCAACGTTATCTGCCACTTTTCTTTGTGGTGTGATCATGCTGACACCAGAACATGAAGTGCATAAGAAAATGAGTCCAAGGCTTAAAATATAATTTTTCATTGTTGTCCTTAAAATTATTAATCAGATTAATAATAGCAAGTGGAGACATTAAATAAAAGTTTCTTTGTACTAATGCTTAGTATGGCCATTACCGGACTGAATAAGTAGAATATTAAGGATAAGTATCGATAGTTTCGTTATCATTTGAGTCTGCACTGAATGCCATGAACAATTCATTATCAAAACAATTCGTTCCCGATATGCACAAAAATCGGCATATGAACTAGCAGTACCGATTTTCATGATAAAGATAACTAGTAACGATAAGTTTTTTACTACTGAAAAAGATCTTTTACTTTATCAAAAAAACCACGACTCATGGGATTAGAATTGTGATCCACTTCTGCCAGACGATGGAAGAGTTCTTTTTGCTCACTTGTAAGTTTAGTTGGCGTTTCAACATGAACCGTCACGATTTGATCTCCAACTCCGTATCCACCGAGTCTTTGAATACCCTTACCTTTTAAGCGCATCTTCACTCCAGACTGAGTTCCCGCTGGAATCTTCAGAGCTACTTTTCCAGAAAGAGTGGGAACCTCCATCTCTGTTCCTAGTGCAGCCTTAGAAAAACTTATAGGCACTGTACAGTAAACATCAAATTCATCACGCTCAAAAATTTCGTGAGGACGAATATTGATCACAACGTAAAGATCTCCATTCGGTCCACCGTTAGCTCCGGCATCACCTTCATTAGAAAGCTTTAAGCGCTGACCTTGATCGATTCCGGCAGGGATTTTCACCTGTAGATCGACTTTCTTTTTCTTTTTACCAGCACCATTGCAAGTTCCACAGGGGTCCTTAATCATTTGTCCTGAACCATTACACTTTGGACATGTAGATGAAACAGTAAAAAATCCCTGCTGACGTCTTACTTCACCATGGCCGTTACAATAATCACAGGTCGTAGGACTTGATCCTGATTTTGCACCAGATCCATTACACGTATCGCACTTTACATTTTTTGTGAGAGAAATTGTTTTTTCAGTTCCGAATGCTGCTTCAGAAAAATCGATATCGATTCCCATTTGCAGATCGTCTCCTGGTCTTCCAGTCGCGCGACGTCCGCCGCGGCCACGCCCTCTTCCTCCACCTAACATATCACCGAAGATGTCTCCGAAAATATCACCGAAGTCACCGAAGTCTCCATTTTGGAAACCACCGCCGCCTCCGCCTTGTCCCATTCCGGCGTGGCCGAATTGATCATAGCGTGCTTTTTTATCGTCATCTAAAAGAACTTCAGCAGCTTCAGAACATT
>JACMRM010000160.1 GCA_014376445.1 Bacteriovorax sp.
AGGCGTTTGATGCCCATTTTTTCCTGCTATTCCCTAACCTATCGTCTGTTATATAATTAAATTAACCATGAATGTTCCAACAAAAAAAAATAATAGTTCTCTTAAGATATACCAGAATACTGGTTCGTTTAATTATAAGCTGGAGTATGAGTTTTTTAACAACTTCGAATCGCCACATACCCGTAAATCTTACCGTGCAGATATCACACAATTCTTTGAATTTCTTAAGGAAAATTTCAATGAAGTGAACGGCTATCAAGCAGTCGAGCGCGTCCATTTAGTGGCCTTTAGAAACTGGCTCACTGATAATGATCTGGCCCCTAAAACTATAAATAGAAAACTAGCGGCAAACTCAAGTTTCTTTGATTTTTTGATTGAAAAAAATATGATTCAGTTCAATCCTTGCTCGTCGATAAAAAGGCCGAGACAGGAAGTCATTCAACCGACGAATGATCTGAGTGATGAACAGATTTCAAATTTATTTGAGCTGATATCTGAATTAAAAGGTCCAGGGCTTTTACACAAAGCCGTAATCTACACGCTTTTTACCACTGGAATCCGTAAAGCTGAACTCATTAATTTGCGCAGAAAAAATTTCTTTATCCGCGACTCACACTATCTGATTGAAGTGCGCGCCAAGGGTGGAAAGCAGCTTACAAAAGTCGTTCATCCACAGTGTGCAGAAATTATTCTCGAGTATATTTTATATCTTGAAAGCACCGGCGAAAAAGTTCATCCGGAAGACTGGATTTTCAGGCCTTCAAAAAATCCACTTGAACCCGAAAATATTATCAAACCTTTGAACCCGAAGTCTGTCGATTACATCATTAAGACCTGGTGTAAAAAGGCCGGAATCACCCACAGAATTTCTCCCCACTCGGCCCGCGCAAGCTACATTGGTTCCGCGCTCGATGCTGGTGTCGACCTTTATAAGATCTCTAAGGACGTAGGCCATGCATCTGTGAAAACCACTGAAGATTATAATAAAAGACGTCAGAAACTCTCCGAAAGTCCTGTATTTGGACTGGGTTTTATGAAGGTCAAAAAAGAATCCTGAGACAGCCAATTATCTTGGGCAGTGAAACTCCTCAAAACAGTACAGAATACAGTTTTTTAGCAGAATAACCGATAGGTTTGGTAGAATATATTATGGAGCTTATGAAAGCATTAATTCTTACCACACTACTTCTTTCAAGCACGCTGGTTTTAGCGCAAATACCTATTGTTAAAAAAGATACACCTTCGATGAATGGTGGAATTATTGTTAATAATTCTCTTCAAAAATTAATGGATATTCCTGGGGTAAAAGAAATTTATGAAAGCTGTAAAAAAAGAGCAGACAGCTTAACGGAGAAGGACAGAACAGATAAAATTATTACATGCCTTTGGGACGATGTTAAAACAAAACCGGATATTAAAAAGAAAGTAGAAACGGCTTATGCAGAAGAAGCAGCAAAAAAACCTGAAGATAGCTCAGGCGGGAGAAATCCTGCAAGTGCACCGCCGAAAAAAGCAGATATTATCAGTAAAAAAATTGTTGCCACAGCTGATTATGAAAAAGACCCTGCTGTAATCGCACTGTCAAAATTTTATGGCGATAAGCTTGAACAAATTCTCGATCCTGACAAAGCTTTAACAAAAGAAGAAATTAAATCAAATACCATTCTGGCAATTGATCATAAAAAGTTTATTGATCTTTATAAATCAGAACTGGGTAAAACAATTATAAGTGCATTTACTTCTTACTGCATTGATACTGACCCCGACACGTGCGAAGAAGAACCTTTTCAGTGCACCATCAATGAAAAACCAGAAAAGAGAATAGACGCTAGAAAAACAAATTTAGAGTCTCTCGCCAAGGCCAGTCTGGAGGCCAACAGTAAAGACGGAAAAAAGTGGACTAGATGTATTACGTCAGTTTCAAAAAACTGTGTGACTGACAAAGACAAACAGAATAATCCTGACTCAATAATAGACAAGCTGTCAGAAACCGTCAAACGCTCATGCCTCATCATGGATTACGTTGCTTCGGCCAGAAAGAATATTATGCTTGTTGACGGTCAGCAGAAATTTTACGAAGACCTTCAAAAATATAAAACGACAGATATTGTGCAAAATGCGAAATCAATTGATGCCAAAAGAGCTTCTACAGATGCTATTTTAGATATGTCGTCTAAAGATGTTAAAACTAGCCTTGAAGCTCCTATAAAAAAAGAAGAGGCTGATTTAGAGACTTGTTATAAAGACGACGTCATCGTCAATCCAGAAGCCTGCAAGCAGTTTCTCAGCACCGATAAAAATAAAAATGAAATGGCCATTGCCGAGTTAGGCATGCGTGAAATGGCCCAACAAGGTATTTTAGAAACTAACTTAAATGCTTCAGACAAAAATGTAGCTGCTTACCTGAAAGAAGAAGGATACCAGCAAAGTGATATCGATCAAATGACAGGTGATCCTTCGAAACTTATAAAGACAAAAGAGGAAATCCTAGATCGCTATAAAAATAAAAAGGCTGCGATTGTAAAAGAGATGGCAGATAAGATTAACAGCAAGACTTCAGAGACAGAAGGAAAAATTGAAGCCAATGATAAAGATAAAATGAAAAATATCAAAAAAGAGCTTGCTTCACGCTCAGCTGATTTGATTGGCCTGGTTAAATTTAATAATATTGTTTCATCCTACTTGGTCATTGATAATGGTGGTGGCAAAGAAAATAACAGCCGTAACACAGCTTCATTATATGGTGAATTAGAAGGTATGAATGCGGAAGATAAAAAAGTGCTGAACAAACAGATTGATGAAGCAAAACTTTCTCGCCCTAAAACAAATGGCAAAGATGAGAGTTCAGTCTCACTTAGTATTGATACAATCAACGGTAATTTTATGAAGTATAAAACTCAAGATGTAGTAAAAGATAAAAAGAAATAATTATTTTGGAGTAAAATTAGAATAGATCTGTCTCAGCTCTGTAAACTCTGTTGGATCCGTGCAGACAAGCTGCTTTGTATACGACTCATCCATACCCAAAATCTGATTTGCGACAATATTAAACTGTGTTCTTACTTTGAATGTCTCTGCGGTATTGATCTTCATCACACCATTTACTGAAGAAAAATACTGGAGAGTATAGGCATCCATATCTGTCGAATTAAAAACAATCTGTATTGTATTTCCGCTGTCTAAAACTGTGTTGCTGATGGCAAGGTTGTTCTGAATCTTAGTACAAAGCTGGGATAAAAATCCTGTCTGCGAGGTCTGAACGGCCTTGTTGAACTGGGCCGTAGATGTAGTCGAATAAACTAGAGATCTGGTGTCTTTGGGTGAAGTCGAGAGAACTCCGGATATAGAATAATTTGATGTAGAGTTACTACAGTCTTTATAATCAACGTTGAAATTAAAAGTTCCACCATAATAAGTCTGCAGTTTAAAATTGGAGTTTTTTGACTGATAGGCATAGCAGATACGTGTGGCGATTGTACGCTCTTCATTTGTCAGATCGCGTGTAGCGTCCATCAGAGCTGAAGTTGAAAAGCTCCCGGATTGAGGATTTCTATTAGCGCCGCACCCGCTTATTGCAAGCAAGACAGACGTCATAAGAAAAAAATGGTCGAATCGCGAAATTCTTTTCATAATGAATGTATCGGTAAACTTCTTAATAAAATTAATGGATGTCATGTGGAATTCACAGGAAAGCTTGGACTTTATAAAATTATAGAAACTGAAGATAGAACTAAAACACTTTGGTCGGAATATTTCAATGAGGCCTGCCACAATCTTTCAGGTGCCTACAGCGAAACCGTTTATAATTATATTGAAGGCTGCAAAATACCCGCGCAAATAATTTCATCAGCAGATATTCATGTTCTCGATGTCGGTTTTGGACTAGGTGTGGGTCTTAGTGCATTTATTGATGAAATAAAAAAATATAAAAATTTATCTGGTAAAAGTTTTAATTATGTTTCTATGGAACTTGATGAAGATCTTTTTTTATGGTCGGTAAAAAATAATTTTCAGGATTACACGTTCACAAAGCAAGATAACTATTACTCATACACTTTTGAAATTAGCGGAGATGCCCGTCTTTCTGCAATGATTTTCATTGGGGATGGACGAGTCACAATCCCCGAAGCTTTCCGGCAGAATAAGTTTTCAAAATTCACTGCGGTCTTCCAGGATGCCTTCTCCCCTAAAAAAAATCCGGTGCTCTGGACGACAGAGTGGTTTGATGACTTAAAAATAATGTCCACTTCTGAAGTTTATATGTCCACCTATAGTGCTTCAGTCAGTGTCAGAAAATCCATGGTACTCGCAGGATGGAAAATTGAAAACGCCAAAGGATTCGGCCAGAAGCGGACTATGACCAAGGCCCGCCTCATTGGAGAGACTGACCCCCTTCTATCGGCAGAACTCTCCAGATCCCCCACACTTGAACTTCATGATATCTAGGCTAAAATAATAGAGGCACCTAAAGTATCACAAGGAAAGTCTGCAATGGCACAAGTCATTCTTATTGAAAGCAACAAAACAATGAATGATTTACTTTCAGTTAATCTTACGACCTATTTGGGCGTTGATCTCATTCATAGAAAAAATTCAACTGAGACCATGAGTCTTCTGGCCATTCTTCCAAGCATCGATCTTATTATCTGCAATGTGAATGTCGAAGGTGAAGAAGCCGCCAATCTCATTAACGAATACTTAATCGAAAACCAGCTGGAGATCGCTCTCATGGTGCTGGGTGGAAATGTAAAACGGCCGACTGATCATACAATCAGTATTCCGATTGATAAAGATTGGGAAAAGGTCATCCAGAGTTGTGCAAAGGTTTTAGGCATCAGCGAAGATGTTCTTGCGAGAAAAGCGATTCCAGATTATGTTGCTGTCCCTGTCCGTTATTTCTTAAACCTTGATACCTGTAACTGTGATGTTTTTATCCGCATCAAAAAATCTCCGACTGAATATCAGTTCGTCAAAAGAATTCATAACGGTGATGCTTTCTCTAAGGACTCTATCATTCGTTATACCGAGCAGGGACTGGAATTTTTCTACGTTCCTAAAGAGCACCATAAAAACTTCGCAATCTTTTTATCCAATCGTCTGGTGGAAAAAATGGACTCTCCACATCTGGACGAAACGCAGAAGATTCTTCTTATGGGAGAGTCCTATGATATCGCCACTAAAGAAATTGTGACACTTGGATTTAACAGCGAAACTATCCAGTTGACTGATACCATTATTGAAAATATGGTCAAGAATTTTGAGAAGTCACCTGAGATGTCAGGGCTGCTTCATAAAGTTATCAATTCAAAAACTGGATCTCTCTATCAACGAAGCCACATGACATCTGTCGTGGCCTGTGAAGTGATTAAGAACTTAAAACTTGGCGATCCAACAGCTAATGAGAAAATTGCATTTGCTGCTTTTTTTCATGACATCATGTTAACTGACCGCGAAGATCTTTCAAAAATAAATTCATTTGAAGAACTGGAAAAATCTCATTTGTCTGAAGCAGACTGGGATATGGTTTTTAATCATGCTAATGAAGCCTCTCAGCTGATCAAGAATCACCCTGAAGCACCACTTGGAGCTGATGAAATTATCCGTCACCATCACGGGGCATTTAACGGGAAGGGCTTTTCAAATGCCATCGAAAAACTCCCCGATCTGTCGAAAATTTTCATTATTTCTCATCATTTTGTTCTGGAATTGATTAAATTCAAGGAAAATGGCGGAGAACCCAAACCGGTCACTGAAGAGCTTTTTAGACGTTATCCCAGCCCGGATGTCGCGATTATCATAAAAGCGCTCGAACGAACCCTAAAAAAGAAGAAATAATTACAATTTCGCTTTTCTTAGCTCCAATGAGCGCAATAATATCCGAAGGCAATTATGCTAAACGGACTACCCTATGAAAAATTTGTCAATTGATGGAAATAAACTGAATTACATTGAATTTAATTCTGATAAATCGCAGACTCTTTTGTTTCTTCATGGAAACTCACACAGCCATAAATCTTTTTTTAAGCAGTTTCACTCAGAGGCATTGAAAAACTACAGACTTTTATTTGTCGACCTTCCAGGCCATGGTGATTCTTCAAAAAATGGAAATTATTCGTTAACTAACGCTGCTCAACTGATCCAACAGATGATAGAAGTGCTAGATCTTAAAGATATTATTTTAGTTGGGCATTCAATGGGTGGACATGTGGCAATCAATCTTCTCAAGTACCACCACCCAAGAGGTTTAGTAGTTTTTGGAACTCCTCCTTTAAAAAACCCTTTTGACCCTTCAGCTTTTCTCGCTAACCCCAACATTGCGGCCCTTGGACAACAACAGTCTACTTTGAAGGAAATCGAAGCTTTTATGCTGGAGATGAACTACAAAGCGGAAGAAATGAAGCTTGGAGTAGAAGACTATTTAAAGACTGACCCAGCATTTCGTACGGATATTTTTGGAGACATTATTAATGGAGTAAATGAAAATGAGATTGTCTTGATTAATTCTTTTAAAGGGCAGGTCATGTTTTTACTGGCTACAACAGATAGCATGATTAATAATAAATATATTCGTAACGAATTTTACTGTAATCCTAAGAATGTGCTGGTTGAAATTGAAGCAGGCCACTCACCTCATATTGAAGCTAGTGAGACCTTTAATAAACTTCTTTCCGGCTTCAGTGAAAAAGTTTTTAATGAGAATTTAGAAAAAAATATTTTATATAATGGTCTTCAACATGAGAGTAGTTATGAGCAAAGAAATTAACAATAGCATTGCGATACTTTTCAAATCGACACGACGTTTTCACCGCCTTCAACAGACTGAGTTCTCTGCCATTCTGGGAGTTACTCAAGGGACAATTTCAAAGATTGAAGCAGGATCAATGAGCCCCGAGCTGGCATTGTGGTTTAAATTTTTGAGAGCATTCAATATCCAGGATCCATACTGTTTTACTTACTACGGTGTTGAGTTTAACGAGAGTGCTTTTCAGAACCTTAAAACTGAAGGGTCAGCACTAGCACCTAAATTTGATTTCAAGAAAGGGAACTTTATTTTCAATTCAAGAAAACTAAGACCTCTTTATGATTTTCTTGCCAAGAACCACGCAAAAACTTTCGAAACTTTTTTAAAAGACAATAAAATCGGCAAAGAAATTTTCTTTATTTTAAACCACCCGATTACAACAGAATTCGCCGATAAGTTTTTCTCATTCCTTGAAGAACTTAAAATCAACGAAAAATCAGTGGCCCTTCTGGACTTAAACTTCGAGCATTCACTTGGCAGACAAATGAAAGAGCTCTCGGACTCTTCAAATATCTTCAATGTGATCAACGAAGACAGCGATACTTTTCTGGATTATGAATTATCTGACAACAAAGGTGAATACTTTATCAATCTTAAGAAAAAAAATCTTCCGTTCATCAAGTCTTTGGAGAAATCAGATCTGGTTATGAACTATAACCTTCTCTACCCTTACCATGTCATGAAATCAATCAAGACGATCAAGGGAGTAACTCCAGTGATTCATGAGCTTAAAAAAGACCAGAGGTGGCAGGTTACTTACGCTTCTTAATTGGTTTTAAAAATGGATGATTATGTTTTCTGATGAAAATTTTATTTTCTGGAGAAATCTGGAAAAAATCAAAGATGCACTCCTGCTTAACGATGTTGAGTTTGCTTCATCGTTGGGATTCCAATCCAAAACTTATCAGTCTGCCAAGAAAAAAAAATCAACTCTTCCTATGGACTGTCTGTTTGAGCTCGCGGAAAAGATGAACTTCCATCTGGAAGATCTTTTATTAAGCCCAGATTTCGAGCTGAATTATAATCCCCATTCCAAGCGGCCTCTAATAGACCGTTATACGCTTGCGCCGCACAGTCAGACGAGACCAATAATTAATATCCTAAATTATCTGGAACTCACGCAAGGCCCTAGAGCTAAAATTAATCTGGTTAGAAAATTTCAGCTGTCAGAAGATTTTATTCAGAATGAAAAAAATCATACAAATATGTTGTTGATTACAGATATTGTAAAATACCTGGCCGCAAATCATAACTTCAAAAAAGCTGACTTTCTTGGAATTGGTAGAAGAATGCCATTTCTTACTACCAATAAAATTCTTAAGGACAAATTATCTAACCACAAATCGGCCATCGACATACTTGAATGTTTCGTTTACGACTGCACTAAACTTTTTGATAGCAACTGCACCTATAGTATTGCTGGTTATACTAGTGATTACGCCATTGTGGATGTTAAACCAGTTAAAAGTGTTGTTGAAGAATTAAAAATCAGTAATGCTGAATTCGGCAGCGAAGAATTGTGTCTTACCCGTATGGGGAATTTTTCTTCAGTAATGTATTATAAGTATGGAAAAAACGCACAAGTAAAAAAAATAAACTCAATTCATGCCGGGCAGAAATCTAATCAGTATCTTTTGAATCTCGGACCTTTTAATAAGACGGGCCACATATTAAATGAATCCGGCCGGTCTAACTTAATGATTCTTCAATAATAAATTCTCTTTTAAAAAAACCATAAATTTTTTTTATAGACTGCCGATATCTATCGCAATTCATTCCCCTTGGAATCCGGAGAAAATATGCGATATGTATTGGAACATAAAAACGAAGCAGAACGCCTGGAGACTCAGGCAAAAATCCCTCAATACTCTATTAAGTCTGAAATGAGCAGACTCAAAATTAAGGATGGAGCGCGCGTACTGGATGCCGGCTGCGGAACAGGGGTACTTTCAAGATATGTACATGATACATATTCGAATATTGATGTAGATGGTTTTGACTACTCAGAGCTTCGTGTGGCCGAAGCAAAAAAAAGAATTAAAGGTACACATTATAAAGTAAATTTTTTCCAGGATAATATTGAGGCCATGCAGGCCTTTAGTGAAAGTTATGATGTGATCGTTTCACGTTATGTTATCGAGCATCTTGCCAATCCTAAAGCGGCCATTCATGAAATGGCACGCTTACTAAAACCGGGTGGAATTCTCTACATTATTGATTTCGACGGAATCTTCATTAACCTGCATTCTGAAAATAAACGCTTCAATTTTTTACTGGATAAAATCAAAGCAGGTTTTAAAAGTGATCTTTATATTGGAAGAAAACTACCTGCTTATTTCTATGAAGCAGGTCTTGAAAATATTGAATACGATGTAAGCGCTGTTCAATTCAAAGGTGAAGATGCAGAGCTTGAATACAGCAACAATCGTCAAAGATGCCTGAACTGTCATAAAGAATTTTCTCGCATCCTGGATTCAAGTGATCTGGCAGACGAATTTAATCACCTCTATCTCCAGGAGTCCATACATCCTGGCGGTGTTCTTTTTTATAATAAATTCATTGTTTCTGGCATGAAAAAATCATAAGGAAAATATATGTTAAAAATAGCAGGTCGCCCGATTGAGATTGTCATTCTACGATGTCCATACATGAATATGGCCAACCCTCTTACACGCGAGCTATTTTCGAAAATGATGTACCTTAAGTATAAAGGTTATGGAAATAGACATATGGTGGGATCTCTACCACTTGATACAACTGATTATGTTGCTGATCATCCTCTCATTTGTGTGAGAGATGAAAAGCTCGGATTGATTCCAATAAGTGGATCTAAAGTAATTACTTACGATACATGCAAATTTTTTAATATGGAATTTGCCATGGAGTCCTGCTTTAAAAAAGGAAATAATCAAGAACATCTTGATTCACTTTATAAAATTATCAAAGACTCACAAAATAATAATAAAACAATTGCCTATCATGGTGGGTATACAATTGACCCTGAAATTGTATTGACAGCAGAAGATCGTGAAGCTGTTCGCGATCTGTTCATGGGTATCACTGCACTCTATTTTAAAGAAAATAATATTTCCGAACTTTTAGGTCTTGGAGTTCCAAAATTTAAAACTGAAAATTTTTTCTATCAATGGGGTTATGAGAGATGTGCTGCTAATGGAGTAGAATTAAGCTCCTTCCCTCTTTATTTTCTTCCTGGGGTTGATGGTGTAATGATGCATTTAAGTAAATTCTCTGAAGGAATAACAGAGACCAGTCAAAAGTATAGATTTATATGGGGCCAAAAACAAATCCTTGGAGAACTGGCACCAATCCCTCAAAAAGTTCGCACTGCCTAATATGTTTAGTAGGCAAAATCGGTGCAGCTTGACTAATTCTTCATGGAATAATACTTTAATGATAGTATAATTTTTCTGGAGACTTTAATTAAATGCTGACTTACCTTCACGATATAAGAAATAAGCTCACACTTATTTCCGGACAAACGTCCATACTTTCCAAAAAATATGGAGAGGACGATTTTGTTTCCATCAGAACAAACCTGGTGAGAATCAGTGAGCTTATTAACGATGCCTATAGGCATTTAAAATCAGAGACTGAGAATCGTTTACTGTCATTCTCTTCCGATGAATTTATGTGTAAGATGGATCTTTTAACAGAAGCTGCAGGACTTTTGTTTCCAGTGACAATACAGAATGAAATTTGTGAATACAAAGCACAGAATTTATTTTCACTTGAAATTAATATCGGAAAAGTTTTTCAGGTCATTGAAAATGCCATCGATAATTCTGTCAAGGCCGGCGCAAGAAAGGTAATCATCAGGCTTCTAGAAACTAGAGAGCATTGCATCTATGAAATAGTTGACAACGGCACGGAAAAATCTACGACTATGCCAGAGTATTCAATGGAAGTTTCTTCTCTGATCCCTCACGGTTTAGGCAAAGAAATTATGATTAACAATATGATGGGTATTGGAGGCAAAGTTGAATGGACACGCCGCCTTGATTACTCAGGCATGATCGTCAGATTATATTTTCCTAAGAAGTCATAAATCAGCTATCATTTTCTTCATGAACAGCTCAATTACAAAACTTTTTAATATAAAATACCCTATCGTTCAGGGCGGGATGATCTGGGTGTCGGGTGCAAAACTGGCGGCAGCGGTATCCAATGCCGGTGGCCTTGGAATTGTCGGTGCTGGTTCGATGAATCCTGATGTTTTAAAAGAACATATACTAAAAACAAAATCCCTGACTGATAAAGCTTTTGGTGTAAACGTTCCGCTTTTATATTCCGGTGCTGAAGAACAGATCAACTGCGCAATAGATTTGGGTGTAAAAATATTTTTTACTTCTGCTGGATCACCAAAAAAATTTACAGATTATTTAAAAAAGAAAGGCGCTGTTGTTGTTCATGTGACTTCTTCTCCTGAGCTCGCAGTCAAATGTCTTGAAGCTGGTGTCGACGCTATTGTGGCCGAAGGTTATGAGGCCGGAGGCCATAATGGAAGAGAAGAAATTACGACGATGACTCTTATTCCTCAAGTAAGAGAAAGAATATCGATACCAATTATTGCGGCAGGTGGAATTGCCACGGGAAGCGCGATCGCGGCGGCCTTTGCATTGGGGGCCGATGGCGTACAGATGGGCACACGTTTTTTAATGACTAAAGAATCAAGTGCCCATGAAAATTTCAAAAACCTGGCACTTCAAGCTCTTCCCCACTCAACTCAGATCATGATGAGAAGCACAGTTCCTGTCAGGCTTTTCAACAATCAGTTTTCAAGCGACATAAAAAAAATTGAGGAAACTTACACCGGTGAAGAATTAAAGAAGAAGCTTATTGAGCACCTGGGAAAATTCCGTGCAATGAATGGAATGCATAAAGGAGAACTTGAGCAGGGAGAGTTGGAGATTGGACAAATCATAAGTCTGATTAAAAATATTCCGACTGTTGCAGAAGTCATGAAAGAGTTGATCAGTGATTATCAAAAAACCCTTTCACGACTTCCAGTAAAATTATAAACCTTTTCGTAAAGCTGCAATTCGTAATTCAAGCGAAGGATGAGTTGAAAACAACTGCATCACTCCAGCTTTCGAAGAAATCTGCATTGACCTGAAGTTAGGATTCGCCTGCTGCGATTTATCTTCAAGAAGAAGTTGCGGATAAGCTCTTTGCAATGACTCCAGGGCAGCAATCATTTTTTCTTTCCCAGCTAAATCTGCTCCGCCTCTGTCTGCACGAAACTCTCTGTAACGTGAAAACCACGCTACAATCGGAGTGGCCAGAATACCAAAAACAATATCAAAGAACATTGTAAGCCCCATCATCATCCAAGGATTCGTTGGTCTGTCGTCATCCTTGTCTTTCATCGCCTGCGCCAATGCGAAGGCCACCACACGTGACAGGAACATTACAAAAGCATTCACTACACCCTGGACCAAAGTCATCGTCACCATGTCGCCATTGGCGATGTGAGCGACTTCGTGAGCGAGAACACCTTCTACTTCATTGTCATCCATTAAGCTTAAAAGTCCTGTTGAAACCGCAACCATCGAGCTGTTTCTCGATCGCCCAGTGGCGAAGGCATTCACTTCAGGCGACTGGTAAATTCCGACTTCAGGCATTTCTGTAAGTCCAGCTCTTCTTGATAAGCGATGAACTTTTTCAACAGTGCTTCTGTGCGGGCCTTCGAGCGTGATGATCTGGACACCCATCGTCCACTTGGCAATTTTTTTAGAAAGTAAAAGAGATATAAAAGATCCGGCCATACCCCAGACCAGGCAGAAGGCCATGAGAGGTCCGTATTGAAGACCGCCTTGCGCGATATAGTGTCCGATTCCCAGAACTGAGAAAATGATACTGACTGTAATTGAAATAAGTAATGAGACAGCAAACATTAAAAGAATACGTTTAAGCATCGAGCTTTCTCCAGATTTTTTATAACAATAGTAAAATTTAACATAAAAGTTGTAAAAACAAATTGCTTAATCGTGAACAAATTCTTCGATTTAAACGTACTGAGTATTTAAATTAAACTCAAGTAAAATGGTAAGCGTTGCACTTTATTGCAATGAGTGTCACAATAAATAAGAAGGATTTTTATGGAAAAAAAGTATTATATTCCAACACTAGATGGCTGGCGGGCCCTTGCTATTTTAGGTGTTATTGCGTGCCATGCTGGAACAGCAGCTTTTATTAATGCCCCAAATATTCACAGCTTCTTTAGTCTGGGATCCTATGGTGTGCAGATCTTTTTTTCCATTAGTGGTTTTTTAATAACTAAAAGACTTTTAGAGGAAGAAAGCATTGAAAATAAAATTTCATTAAAAAATTTTTATATAAGAAGATTTTTTAGAATTTTACCGGCCGCTTGGTTTTTCTTAATTGTCATTTATATACTTCAATTAACAGGTATCCTGTTTGTTGATGTTAAATCTTGGGTGGCCAGTATATTTTTTTATAAAAATTATATTCAGGATAATACCTGGTATCTTAGCCATTTCTGGTCTCTGGCGATAGAAGAACAATTTTATTTAATACTGCCTCTTGTAATTATCTTAACCCCCAGTATTAACAGAAAGTGGGTTACTTTTTTTCTATTTTTTATAATTAGTGTTTTTTTTGATCGGCTTCATATTTCGAAGCATTTTGCCGGACTCGTGGCCGGAAGTTTTTTAGCCATTCTGTTCACTGATAAAAAAATTTTAAATGCAATAATTAAAAATTATAACTTGAAATTGTGGTTTCTCTTGGTTTTATTAATGATCTTGGGAATAGCAAATAAAATACACATGAGTAATTTTTGTATTTCATGGGTAATCACCTTAGTTGTTATTGGAACTGTTATAAACCCCGATAACTTTATTGGCAGAATTCTTGAGCTTAAAATTTTAAAAACTATAGGAAAATATTCTTTCAGTCTTTATTTATGGCAACAGCTTTTTTGTATTTCGGATTTTCCTAAACTTGATTTAGGACCTGTACAAAAAATGCCAGCTAATATTTTATTAACTTTTTTAATGGCCTTAATTAGTTACCATTTAATCGAGAGACCATTTATAAAATTAAGTCATAAGATCTCTCCCCCGGTGAACCCAGGGAAGAATTAATCTAGAAGCCAGCTTTCTTTTTCGCATCAGCGATCATAACTTCTCTCATTTTCGGGTCTGCCCATCGAGCTTGCGCTTCCGGCGAGAGTTTTCTGATCGGATCGAAGTAAAAAAAGACTTCGCCGGGTTTTACGTTTGGTGCTGTCCACACAGAAATCCCGTTTTCTTCATCATAATACTCGTAAGAAGCAATATGGCGCTTTCCACCGCCGCCTGGAGCATCACACACGAATGTCGGTGTATTATATCCCGCCGTCGTTCCACGCATTGCTTTTTCAAGTGCAACTGATTCAGCGATCGTTGTTCTGAAATGCTCACACCCCGGAACCATATCGTGAATGTAGACATAATAAGGCTGAATGTTCATGTACTCCATCTGACGAATCAGAAGAACCATATCGTTGATTGAATCGTTCACACCTTCTTGAAGTACGGCCTGGTTTCTGACGATAATCCCTGCTGCAAAAAGTCTGTCCATCGCCATCTTCGAGTAAATTGTAATTTCTTTAGGGCTTGAAAAGTGAGTGTGGACCACAACGGATTTGCCCATCTCTTTTCCTTTCTGGTGAACATCACATAATGCTTTAAACCATTCGTGGTCTGAAATAATTTTTTGTGGATAGATCGCAATCCCTTTCGTTGCAAAACGAATACGTCTGATGTGAGGGATATTTAATAAACTCTCACCTATATAAGTTAATTGCTTTGACGTAAGCATGAAAGCATCACCGCCGGAAATAACAACATCTTCCACCTGAGGTTTACTTCTGATGTAATCAAATGCTGCTTCCATTCGTGCAGTGTTGACACCGTATGTCTCTTTCTCCACTGTTTCAGTTGATCCACCGATTAAACGTGAGCGTGTACAGTATGAACAATAAACCGGACAGATTGTCGTCGGTAAAAATAAAACTTTGTCATAATATCTGTGAGTCAATCCTGGAACCGGAGCATCAACATCTTCGTGAAGAGAGTCCGCTTCGTAAAAAGGATGATCAGGTAAAAACTGTGAACCAATTGGAAGAAATTGTTTTCGAAGTGGGTCATTGTCCGGATCCTTCCAGTCAATGAGAGCAAAAACATATGGAGTGATCCTAATGTTCATCGGTGTAATTTTTTGTCCTTCCAGCATGTCCTGATAAAAAGATTCCTTACACAGCTCACCTAAAACAGTTTTAACCTGCTCAACTTTTTTGATGGAATTTTTCATCTGCCACATGTGATCGCCGAACTCTTCTTTTGAAACGTCTTTCCATGCAGGAATTACTCTCCAGAAATCATCTGTACGAAAGTGACGATGGATACTATCAGGAAGTGTGAGACTGAGATCTTTTTTAGTAGAGTTTTGGGCTTTCATAAATCCTCTTAATTCAAACAATAACTGGATGAATATTTTATAGTTCTATTATCGCTTATTCTTGAAGAATTTTAATAAAAATGGTGAAAGGAGCAAAAAAATCAACAAAATGACAAAATAATGAAAGTATTCAGCGATATCAAAGTCGACTTTTTTACCAAGGTAATGACTACCACCGACAATACCTCCCACCCACAGGATTGCTCCAGATACTTCATAGAGTGTAAAGCGCCAGTAATTCATTTTGCTGGTGCCCGCTATAAATGGTGCGAAAGTTCTGACAAAAGCTATAAACTTGCAAAAGAGAATTGTCTTTCCGCCATGCTTTAAATAAAAGTTATGGGCCATCTCAAGATGACGTTCTTCTAAAAAAATTTTACCCATATTTTTTTTGGTAATATCTGCAAATTTTCGTCCTAAAAAATAACTGAAATGATCACCTAAAATAGTCGCAACCAAGAGCACTGGAATGAGAATTTTGATGTCAATTCCGCCTTTGTAGGACATAAGCCCCAGAGTGAAAAGCAGAGAATCTCCAGGCAAGAAAAACCCAAAAAGGCCTACTTCAGCAAACAAAATAGCGGCAAGCCCCCAGTAACCAAAGAACTGGAAAAAACGCATCGGATCGGTTGAAATCTGAAGAAGGGGATCAAAGATATCCATAATACCAGAGAGCTTAACAGCGATAATTGCACACATCTAGTAAAAAACACATATCTTGAAACAAAGATAAAACAAAGATAAAACAAAACGTTATCAATGATAAGTTTATAGAAAAACTGCATCTTTTATGCAAATATGTACGTCTATGTTGATTGCAATACGAATTCCTCTTGTTCTCATTTGGGTAATTTTTTCTACAACTTGTGGAATTATTGTTTCACTTTTTCGCCCCTTCAATCCAAAAAATGTTAAAGTAACGACTGATCTCTTAAAATACGGCAGCTACATTTTAGGGATAAAACTGATTCTCAGACACCGTGAAATTGCAGATGAAAACAGACCGTGCGTTTTCGTCAGCAATCACCAGGACAACCTGGATATTTTCCCTGGAGCTTTCTGTCTACCGGAGAGAACAGTGAGCATCGGAAAAAAAAATATTTTATGGATCCCGTTTTTTGGAATCTATTACTGGCTTTCTGGAAATATTTTGATCAACAGAAAAAATAAAAGATCTGCTTTTGAAACAATGGATATTGCAGCTAATGCTATTAAAGAAAAAAGTATTTCTGTTTGGATTATGCCTGAAGGAACAAGATCAAGAGGCAGGGGCCTTCTTCCTTTCAAAAAAGGCCCGTTTATCACGGCGATTAAAGCTGGAGTTCCGGTTGTTCCCTATGCCTGGAGCAATTATGTAAAACACGTCAACTTAAACAGATGGGATGCTGGAACAATTCTCATGGAAATTCTACCGCCAGTTCCAACGACAGGACTGACGGTTATGGACGCCACTGAATTAAAGGACCGTATCCATAAAATGATGGCCGAAGCAATTGAGCGCCTCGATGCCGAAGTCAAAATCATGTACCGTGAATAAAAGAAGATCAACTTCAGGAAGCCGCTGCCCCCGCTGTAAAATTCATAAAACGTTATGTTTTTGTTCTGCCATTCATGAAATCAAAACCAAAACCCGCGTTTCAATTATCATGCATCACCGTGAGACTCACCTGACTTCTAATACCGCTAATCTTGTAAAATTAACTCTGCAAAATTCTGAAATTTTACTCAGAGGACTTCCTGATAAACCTTTTTCAGCTGCTTCGTTAAATTTAAATCCGGATGAAACTCCAATTTATTTATTTCCTCATGAAGGCGCCATTGAACTCAATGATGAATTCATGAAAGAAAACTGCAATAAAAAATTTCATCTGATCGTTCCTGACGGAAGCTGGTCGCAGGCCGTAAAGTTTTACCGCAGAGAAGAAGGCCTTGCAGGGATTCAATGTGTAATGGTTCCGCCGGGAAAACCTGGAAAATATAAACTTAGAAAATCTTCAGATGAAAACCGCCTATCTACTTTCGAAGCAATCACCAGGGCATTGGGAATTTTAGAGAAAAGTCCTGAGTTGCAAAAAGAAATGGAAGAAATTTTTGATACGATGGTTTCGAGCGTGGTCAGAGGAAGAACGGCCTTCGAAAATTAATTTCCTAAGACGAATGATCGAATCCCTAATACGACATTTAACTTTTATCTTTTCAGGCCCTGTAAAAATTTCTTCTGGAGATTTATACGATTAATTAGTTAAATCTTTCAGTAATTTTACAGTTCGATCTATAGGAAAAGTTATCAATAGATAAAGCTCGTGAGGCGATTGCTTCATTGATTCCCAGAAGAAGATTCAGAGTTTTTAAGTAATTTGCGTCAGTCTTAAGTACTAATTGATCAAAAGCATTTTTTGTTACTTCGCCAGCTTTGTAATGGCGGATATATCCTGTCACATGAACATCATCAAAGGTCTGGCTTGAATGTACAGCTCCCGCCTTTTGTGTCATTACGTTGGCGATTCCTTCGACATTTTTAGCATCATCAACAGAAACAATTCCATGAGCATCAAACTTATGAACACCATCAAGTTCAACTGATGTACAT
>JACMRM010000003.1 GCA_014376445.1 Bacteriovorax sp.
AGGGAAACAGTGGCACTTGAGCGCAGCGAACAAGGTGGAGCGATTTCTTTGGAATAGATATGAGCAATAGAAAAATTCTGACTTTTGCTTTCTGTACCAGAGTTTCCATAGTTTCCAGAAAGATTCCACAAAAAGTACTGTGCTGCTATGCCATTGCCAATGACAGCTAAGTCATAAATATTTTTTTGTGAGTTTGAATCCATAGTTTACTCTATGAAAAAGACTATTCATTTGCCAACACTTTTCTTTATGTTTATCGTTTAGGACGCATTACTTTATGGAGAAATTACGAATGTCATTAGAACAAAACGCTGTCATCTTTGCCGCTCAGGAAACCAATATCAACGCCAGAAATGTTTTGAGCGTGTTAAACCTGATGATCACAGAGCAATGTACAGTCCCCTTTGTGGCCCGCTATAGAAAAGAAGTCACTGGCGGAATGGATGAAGTTCAGATCAGAGCGATCCAGGAATCTTATGAAAACTACATTGAAAGAGAAAAACGCCGTGACTACATCATGGATGCTATCAAAAAAATGGAGCAAATGACTCCTGAATTAGAAAAGAAAATCAAAGCGGCCGATACCATTAATCAGCTTGAGGATTTATATGCTCCTTATAAAGCTAAAAAGAAATCAAAAGGCATGGTTGCTAAAGAAGCCGGGCTCGACGTTCTTGCCGACATTATTTTATCGTCACAAAAAACAAAAGAGCAATTAAAGACCGAACACGGAGATAAATTCAATAAACCGGAATTCAAATTCACAACATTTGAAGAATGTTATGCAGGTGCTCTTGATATCATTATCGAGATGATGGCCCACGATCCTGAGACAAAAGAAATTCTCCGCAAGGACTACTGGAGTGATGCAAAAATTGTTTCAAGTAAGAGGGACAAAGCTGAACAGGAAGACAAAGACTGGATGAAATATAAAGACTATTTCGAATTCTCCCAAAAAGCTTCTGAACTCAAAGAGCCGAAGGCCGGCCATAGATTCTTGGCAATGAGAAGAGGAATGACGTCAAAAACTTTAAAGGTAGATGTAGCTTTTCCCGAAGAAGTGGCGACAGGACTTTTAAAGAAAAGATTTTTCGATAAAGGAAATCTAGGGTGTATGACCGACCTGGAGCTTGCCGCTAAAAAAGCTTACCTTAATTATATTCACCCGAGTTTAGACCTGGAAATAAAATCAGAACTTAAGAGAGTTAGTGATGAAACGGCCATCAGCGTATTTGGTATCAACTTAAAAAATCTTTTACTACAGCCTTACCTTGGCCCGAAGTCTGTAATTGGTGTAGATCCTGGTGTGCGCACAGGATGTAAGATTGTTATCATCGATAATACGGGGAAACTTCTAGGTGACTGTGTAATCTATCCGCATGAACCGCGTATGCAGGTCAAAGAATCTGCTGCCATTTTAAATGCGATTATTGAGCAGTTCAATGTTCATCACATTGCTATCGGAAGCGGTACTTATGGACGTGAAACCTTGCAATTTATTCAGGAGAATGTCACACAAGTAAAGGCCGGCAAAACAAATGCTACTCTTATTTCTGAGGCCGGAGCTTCCGTTTATTCAGCAAGTGAAATTGCAGCGAGTGAATTCCCTGATAAAGATGTCACAGTCCGAGGTGCAATTTCTATCGCTCGTCGCTTTCAGGACCCTTTGGCCGAGCTTGTAAAAATTGATCCAAAATCTATCGGTGTAGGCCAGTATCAGCACGATGTAAACCAGGCGCGATTAAAAAAATCACTGGAAGGTGTGGTTGAATCTTGTGTTAACTTCGTTGGAGTTGACCTGAATACGGCCTCTGCACCATTACTTGCTTATGTTTCAGGCATCGGACCTGGACTCGCAACAAACGTTGTAAAACATAGAGAACAAAATGGTGCATTTAAGGATAGAAAAGAAATTTTAAAAGTGACAAGATTTTCACCTAAAGTTTTTGAACAGGCGGCTGGATTTCTTCGCATTTATAATGGTAAAGAACCGCTGGATGCGACCTTTATTCACCCGGAACGCTACGATGTTCTATCTACATGGGCAAAAAAGAATGCCATTCAAATGAAAGACCTTATTTCTGATAAAGAAATGGTCATGAAGCTTGAGCGCGATAGTGATTTTAAAAAGGAAGTGGGAGAATTTACTTTCAACGATATTGTAAAAGCACTTAAATCTCCTTCACAGGATCCACGCACAGAATTTAAATCTTTTGAATACAGAAAAGATATTTCAAAAATCGGCGATCTTAAAGTCGGCGAATGGTATCCCGGTCAAGTGACAAATATCACTCAGTTCGGTGCCTTCGTTGATATTGGTATTAAAGAAAATGGTCTTTTGCATGTTTCGCAAATTTCAGATACTTTTGTTGCTGATGCCATGACTGCACTGAAAGTCGGACAAGAAGTAAAAGTTCAGGTTTTAGAAATTGATTACGACCGCGGAAGAATTTCACTGACGGCAAAAACCGGTGCTCAAATTGCAAGACCTGCAGCGGGAGCTCCTCAAGGAACACGTTCAGGGTCAAAACCTCAAGCTGCGCCGGCACCTGCTCCGGCGCTAAAAAATAATGCTTTTGCAGGGCTTAAGAACTTAAAGCTTTAGTAAAAATCAAACATATCAAAAAATAATCTGTTTATAGGACACAGCTTTCGCTGTGGACTGTGGATAATCAAAAGAAAAACATATTTAGTCGGTTACTTTTTAAAAAAATATTTTCTCCTTATACATGAAGCTAATTTTTCCGAATAGATAATCGTAAATCTTTTAAATTCTAAATCTACCGGAGTAGCTATGGCCCAGAAAAAACGTTCATTGATGTTCAGACTTATGATGGCCGTGAACACTTCAGCATTAATTATTTTAATTGTGATGGTTTCATTTATTTTAACTAAGACAACAGCAATTTTAGAAAAGCAGATTGATAATGAAGCAGAAGCTTTAATGGGATCAGTCCAGTATACCCTCGCTGATTATGTCATTAATCCAGACCGCACGAATCTTTTTAAAATTGCTAAAGACATGGTCGATGATAAAACAATTAATCAGGTTTTTATTTATGACAAAGATAAAAAACTTATTATCACTGAAAAAAATACCAACGTTAAAATTCAGGAAGAAACACGTAAATTTTACAGCAATAAAAAAGACATTGTAAAACTAGGAAAAGAAAAAGAAGGACCTGTAGGGTACATAGAGGTTAAATACAACCATAACGAAGTCAGATCAATTGAAAACGAGTTCATGATTATCGGATGTATTTCCATTATCGCTTCTCAGCTACTTCTTGCTTTTGTCATGTGGTTTGCACTTAAGCAAAGTATCAAGTCAATCAACATTACTACTGATAAACTTCGTGATCTTTCCGAAGCTACAAGTGAGAGCTCCAAAGAACTTGAAGGGATTTCTGAAGAAGTTTCAAGTTCTGCCAACGAGCAGGCGGCTTCCATACAGGAAACAGTGGCCACACTTGATGAGATTACTTCACAGGTCACAACAACTGCAGACAGCGTGGCCAATTCCACAAAAAAATCAGAAGAGTCTTTAGGACATGCGACTGAAGGTAAGGCCGTTGTGACTGATATGATCAGTTCAATGGAGGCCATCGGACAAAGTAATAAAGATATAATGGATGAAATTGCTCGCGGTAATGAGCGCATTGGTGGAATTGTTAAAATTATCAATGAAATTTCTCAAAAGACTGCTGTCATAAACGATATTGTTTTCCAGACAAAACTTTTATCTTTCAATGCTTCGGTAGAAGCAGCGAGAGCTGGTGAGCACGGAAAAGGATTTGCAGTTGTAGCAGAAGAAGTAGGAAAACTCGCAAAAATGTCCGGAACAGCTTCAACTGAAATTGCTGCCATCTTAAGCGACAGTATTGTAAAAGTTAATTCTGTTATTGAAGAAACCAACCGAAATGTTAAAAAACTAACTGATATTGGAGCAGATAAAGTTAATAACGGAATGAGAATTGCTGATCGTTGTGGAATAGTGCTGGAAGATATCGTAACAAATGCAACGATTGTAAAAAATATGATGAATGAAATTTCCGTTGCAAGTAAAGAGCAGGCCGAAGGTGTAAGGAATATTGCGGCAGCAATGAACCAACTGGACCAGGCAACGTTGAGTAACAATAATGCCGCGGCCATGTCATCTGAAAATGCCAAGCTTTTATCACAAAACTCGTCATCACTTCAAATGGCAATTGTAGATCTGGAAAAAGAAATCTTTGGTGGTGAACAGACTCATACTGCTGTCATAGAAAAACATTCGCTGTCGTCCCCTCCCGCACCAATGAAGAATATGGGACAAAAAAAAGTAGCTTCAGTTCAAAAAAATAATGTGCTTCCAATGGCCGCAAAAAAAGAAGTCAAGAGAGCGCCTGCTGTCGTAGACATCACACCTGCAACAATTCAAGCTACTCCAAAAGCAAAAAACAGCAACGCTCTTCCGACTTGTGATGACCCGAGATTTGAAGACGTTTAAAAATTTTAAGAAACTGAGCGGACATGGTCCAGAAGATCATGTTCACGCTTAAACTGAGCGAGCGCAAAGCTCACAAAGATAGAAGAAATTAAATAAGGCACAATAAAAGAAATTGTAAGCCCTTTCATTGTGATTAAAATCGGAATCTTCCTGTCGACAAAAACGTCAGGCATAATTTCCGGTGCGTAATGATCGAAGATCCAGAGAAAAACCACTCCGCTGATCACTCCTGATAAAATAGATAAAAAACTCATCAGATGTAGAAAGTATTTAGTCGCACGGTTGATCTGTGAAAAAGAAGCTCCTAAAATCCAGAAGCTCGCCAGGTCTGATTTAATTTTGTTGAAGAAAATAAGCAACCCTGATGAAATGCAAAGAGAAACCAGCAAACTCATTGCTACAAATAAAAAAATCATCACGCTGCTTTCAAGCCTCAAGGCCCAAACCAGGGTCGCATTTTCTTGCTCCCATGTTTTCAGCTGAATTTCAGACGGGATCAATCCTCTCAGCTCTTCAAAATCCATGTCACTATAAATACGAACACGATTTATAAGACGTCCTTGAATGAGGTTTTGAATGAGCGGAAGCCTCACCCACATGTGGTATAAATCAATCTCTGGAACATCGCTGGAAATTGTGCGCTCAATTTTAATGGACTGACTTCTGGGAATTTCCCCCATCAGGTCATCGACGTGTGCCGGAGAAATGATTTGCAAAGTCTCTGGAGGTGCCACACCCACTTTATAAGCAAGCTCCAGCGGCATGATAGCATCAACTTTTTTTTGATTATTTTTTGACTGTAAATCATTCCTTAAAAGATCAGGAACGAATCCGTTTTGATCGATCCCGTGGACGATAACCGGTGTGATAAAAGTTTGATAGCGAAGCAGTAATTCAATTTCGTATTCTTTGGAATAACTAGCGTGTTTTTCATCCAGGATTTTAAAAAGCTTTTTATAACTTTCATCGGCCGGATCCATTTTATAAAATAAAGTTGCCTTTCCTAAAATGGCCTTCGACCTCTCCATTAATTTATTCTGCAATCCCCCCATGGTGCTTTGAAGAACAATTAAAGCAAACGCCGATAAAAACAGACCAACGACTGCCAGGATTAATAGACGTTGGCGATTTTTAGCTGAGATAATGTAGACAAAAAAATATTTTAAATAAGTTTTAAACACGCTTTAATATCTTAATTGCTCTTCTCGTAGAAAGTTGTTTTCGTCTCTACCAGGTTCGTTAAGTAGGCATCTGGAGCATAACGTGCTTTATCCACGGTTTCACTAAAATTTTTCAGAGCATTATGAATTTTATCCAGCCCCTGGCCGTCAGCGTATCTCAGAAGTCCACCGCGAAATGGAGGAAAACCAATTCCGAAAATAAGACCCATATCCACATCACTTGCCGTATTTACAATCCCATCTCTTAAAATAGAGGCCGCTTCGTTTATCATCGGAAGGAAAAGTCTCATCTGCAAATCAGATTCGCTCATTTTCTTTTTTTCCTTTGGAAGCAACTCTTCTGCTTCCGGATTCGGTCCTGTCGGCTTTCCTTTTTCATCATAAAGGTAAAATCCTTTGGAATTTTTCTTTCCTAAAAATCCCTTTTCAACAAGAACACTTGAAAGTTTTGAAGGATGAGCTCGCTCACCTAAACCTGCATGAAGGATTTTTCCAACTTTAACGGCAACGTCGATACCAACTTCATCGATAAGGCGCGCAGGACCCATTGGCATTCCGAAATTCAGTGCGGCCTGATCAAGGTCCTTAAGACTGATACCTTCTTCAAGAAGATAAGCAGCTTCATTTAAATAAGGAACAAGAATTCTGTTAACTAAAAATCCCGGGCCGTCTTTAACGATGACCGGAGTTTTCTTTACACGAAGAACCCATTTGTGAAGAGCTTCGATTGTTTCAGGTGCAATATTGTCGTGGATAATAATTTCCACCAGCGGCATCAGATGAACCGGATTGAAAAAGTGCAGGCCGGCAAAACGATCGGGGAATTCCAGAGCTTTTGACATTTCCTGAACTGATAGAGATGAAGTATTACTGGTTAAAAGAGTATCGCGGTGAACGTACTTCTCTACTTCTGCAAAAACTTTTTTCTTCACGTCCATAATTTCAACAACCGCTTCAATTACTAAGTCAGTTTTTTTGAAACCGCTATAGTCGAGCTGGGCCGTAATTGATCTTTGTTTTCTTTCAAATTCATCAGGGGTAATTTTTCTGCGTTTTAAAGCACCTGCAAAGTTTGACGAAGACTGCTTAAGACCAAGATTTAAGGCTTCCGTCGTTAAATCTTTCATGATCGGCTGCATGCCTGCATCGGCCATAAGCCATGCGATCCCGCCTCCCATCGTCCCTGCACCAAGAGCTGCTCCACGGTTTAGTTTTGGAAGTGCCTTTGTCGATTTCGGACCTGCATATTTTTTTACATTCTCAGACATGAAATAAATATGTTGTAGATTTTTGGACTGCTCACTGATGGCCAGCTCACCAAAAGCCTGAGCTTCACCAGCTAAATATGACGTTCTTCCTTTCATCATCCCCGAGTCCATGACATCGAGAATTTTTAAAGGGGCCTGGTAAAACCCGTTTGTTTTTTTAAGAACAGATTCGCGCACTTTTTGAAAAATAATTTTTCTTGTAACAAAGTTTTCAGTAGCAAGTTCTTTCATCGACTCTTTCAGACCTTTTGCTTTTGGTTTTTTATTAAAAAAATTCGATGCCATCGCGACTAAGTTTTCACGAGGGTATACTTCTTCAACCAATCCAATTTTTTTTGCTTTATCTGCTCGAAGAGTTTTTCCAGTGAGAATCATGTCAAGCGCATTTGGAAGGCCAATTTTCCTTGGAAGTCTATAAGTCCCGCCGAAGCCGGGAATAATCCCCAGTTTTACCTCAGGAAGACCCATTGATGTTTTAGGTGAGTTTGAGGCAAGAATTGTTTTACATGCAAGTGAGAGTTCAAGCCCTCCGCCGAGACAAACACCATCAATACAAGCAATGGTTGGAACTGCTAAATCCTCAATACGATTAAAAATAGTTTGTCCGCGCTCTGAACCGTCAGCAGCCTCTGCTTCTGTTTTCATGCCAGCAATTAAATTAATATCGGCCCCTGCAAGAAAACAATTTTCTTTATGAGTCCAGAAAATGACTCCGTTAATTTCTGAGGTCTTTGTATGAAGCTCTTCAACTATTTCCTGAAGCTCTGTCATTGTTTCAATATCAAGAGTTGTCATTGTCTTTGTAGAATTATATCCAAAGCCAACGTAAGCTATTTTATTTTTATACTCGAGACTTATTTTATTATTAGACATCGTCTTCTCACCTATTTAAAAAATTAACGAACCAGATTCTCAACAACCACAGCACCACCCTGGCCACCACCGATACACAATGAAGCAAGACCGTACTTTCCTTTTCTGCGTCTTAATTCATGAACAAGTGTCACGATCAGACGAGATCCTGTTGATCCAACCGGGTGTCCAAGAGCAATACCTCCGCCGTTGACATTTACTTTCGACCAGTCCAGTTCACCCCATGTATGATCAAGACCAAAACGTGCGGCCACTTCTTTATCTTTTAGGCCAATTCCTACAGCTAAGATTTGAGCAGCAAAAGCTTCGTTCAATTCGAACAAATCGAAGTCCGCGAGTTTTAAATTTAATCTTTTCATTACCCCATCCATAGCAAGTAACGGCCCCATTCCCATTCTCTCAGGCTCTAATCCATGAAAGTGATAATCAGTAAGTTTAGCAATCGGTTTTAAATTATATTTCTTAACAGCTTCCTCAGATACAAATAAAAGAGCAGATCCACCGTCTGTGATCGGACAGCTGTTACCGATAGTGACAGTTCCAGATTTTTTATCAAAATAAGGTTTCATCTTCGCAAGACCTTCAACAGTTGAATTCTCACGAGGACCTACGTCATCAGATAATAGTTTATTTAAAGTACCGCCGACAGTGATCGGAAGAATTTCGTCTTTGAATCTTCCTTCTTTTGTTGCGGCCACTGCTTTTGCGTGAGATTTATTCGCGTATTCATCCTGCTGTTGACGAGTGATTTTTAATTCACGTGCAAGAAGCTCTGCCGTCTGTCCCATGTTGAGTCCACAGAAAGGATCTGTCAGTCCTTGCTCTATAGCGACGATTGGAGTTAAAAAATGCGGACGAAAAGCAGACATAGCAGAAAGTTTTTCTCCTACTGATTTTGCTTTCATGAGTTTTGCAAAAAGATCCGTCATCTCTTTGTTATAAATTAATGGCATCTGTGACATTGATTCAACACCGCCAGCGACGATGACATCACAGCGCCCGCTGGCGATTTTAATATAGGCCTGCGAGACAGCTTCCATTCCCGAGGCGCAGTTTCTGTGAACCGTGTAGCCCGAAGTTTTTTTATCTAATCCAGCTTCAAGAGCAATCACTCTTCCGACGTTTGGATATTTCGCTGGAGATCCAGTGTTACCGAAAATAACTTCATCAACTGCATCAGTTGGAATGTCAGTGTTGTCGATTAAATGTTTTACTAAATAAGCTCCAAGATATGGTGCCTGAACATCTTTTAAATCTAATCCTGATTTGGCTTGCGGTGTTCTTTTTCCATCGACGATATAGACATCTCTCATAAATCTCTCCATAGATTGTAAGGCCTTATTTTAAGTCGTAATATACTTAAATTCTATAGTGAGTTGCATGTTTTAGAAAGGGATGTTTCATAGGTTAATTTAGACTGTGGCCATACTGGACTAAAAAAAACGGGCTTCCAAATGGAAGCCCGCAATTAAAATTTGATCGATTGTTTAAAACTAGAACTTAATCACTAAACCGGCCTGGATTGCTGTTACTGAACCGTTATCGATATCTTTTTGTATGTTTTCTAAACGACCTTGGTCCGGGTTAAGCGTAGAAGATACTTCTGAATTCTTAGAAATCCCTGAAGTAATGTTTTTAGCGTATGAAAATTCTACGTTCATTCCAACTGTATCTGTGAAAGAAGCTTCAGCTCCTAACTTTGCAGCTCCAGAAACCGCAGATGTTCCGTAATCTTCGTTACCAAAATTTACGTTCTGGTAAGTTGCTACATTTTGGTTTTCATACTTAAGAGTTGAGCGGTTTAAAGCAACTGCTGCACCAATGTATGGTTTAATCATCGCATCTTCAATAAAGAAGAATTTCGCGTTTGCTTCAACAGTTAATTTTTTAAGAGTCATTGCTCTTCCGTTCGTTCCGTAAACACCTGTGTACTGAGTTGTGTTTGTATAGTTCTGTCCGCCGTTAACGAAATTGTTAGCTACATCAGTCAAGTCAACTGAAGCATATCCAATTCCAAGACCGATTGATAACTGAGGAAGAACTAAAGTTTCAGCAGTCACTCCGAAAGTTACGTTTGAGTCCAGGTCAATTCTGTCACCCTTAATGTTCTGTGTTCCAAGAACCGGGATGATTTTTGATTTCTTTTCAACTCTAACCACTGCTGCTGGTACTTCAACAATTCTAGTTTCGATAACTGGAGCTGGAGCCACCGGTGCTGGTGCAGCTTGAGCTACCTGAACTTTATCTTCATTAAGGTTGTTTAAGCTTTTTCCGAAAGCGTCCTGAAGTTTATTTGTTAAAGCAATTTCTTGTTTTACACGAATATCTTCAATTTTCTTTTCAACCATAATTTTATTTCTTTCTTCTAACTTCTCTCTTCTCTTTCTCATTAACTCAGAAGCTGAAAGTTTTCCGTCGATCTGGATTTGATCCATATCTAGAGATTCAGAATCTGATAAAGCATCCTGAGCATCGTCAAGAACATCGTCTTGAGCACGTGCTTTAGGTGCAATTCCTGCTGATCCAGCTAAAATAGCTGTCGCTAGAAATAGACTCATAAAAGTTACTCTTTTGTTTTCCATTGAAAGTTTCATAGCTTTGCTCCTCGAAGTTTAAAGACCATGTTTTAGGGGTAAAACAAATGGCCTTAATCATTTAAAATGCACACGATAATTAGCCCGAGTCTAACAGGTGCAGAATTTTTCACATTAAAATTATGCGGAGCGTGAAATAATTACAAGAGTAGGTTTACTTTCGAAAGGGATAGTATTGGAAGTGCTTACTACCACCGGAATCATTGAGGTAACTACTTATTTTACAAAGCAATTTGGTCTTATTGGCCGCCGACTCACAGGCCTCAGGGTTCCCTAAAAACCGGGTCTTAACCATGCCCAGAATAGACACAATAATAGAAACCATCACACAAAGCATGAGGATATACTCCACAGCGGCCTGCCCTCTCTGGTCTCTCATCATAGGGATTCCCGCCAGCGCTTGATTTCCACCAGGGATGAAAAGGTTCCCAGAGAGTCTTCATTATAAGGGCCGAAATACAACACATTTCTAAGGCGTGAAATAAGAAGGGGTGCACTATCTTCTAAAACTTCCACTAATTTCTTTTTGAAAGTTGCTTCAACTCTCTTATGAGCATTGTAGTCTTTGTCTTCAATAAAGACGTCGAGTGTGAACTTCATTTTGCAGCCAGCAGGCTCAAATTTATACTCTGGAAATAAAAACGTCATGTCTTCCAAAAGAAGCTCTTTCACTCTTTCTGAAATGAAATCAATTTTAGTACCTTCTTTTTTTGCCATGATGATGTTGAAGATGGCCTTATTGCCGCTAAAATACACTTCCCAAAAAGGCCTATCAGTGCCGATCTTGATCGGACTGGTAAATACACATTTTTTATCTTCAAGAAGTTTGGGAATAGAATTTTTAAAAGTGAACTCTACGTTTAGACAATTATATGAAGTGGATTTAGACGTTTTAAGTTTGATTGGAAGACCTACCGGGTATCCACCGATAAAGGCCATTTTGTCAGGGCGGATAATTCCATCAAAACTCTCCAGTTCAAAACTTTTTACCAACCCGCTTTGGAATTTCAGGTCAGACAGGTTTAGTTTTTTAAACTCTCCACCTTTTTCTAAGTGCTGCTGAAGAAGATCCGCGATCAATCTTTCGTGATCAAGCTTGTAATAAGGAGAGATGAGTGAAAAGAAAAGATGCATGACTTCTGACTTACTACCGGTGACACTTAAGCGGTTTTGAAAAAAACCTCTGGTCATATAAATAAGAGCGTTGAAGTCATAGCGCTCATTTTCAAGAAGACTTTCTTTATTTCCGAAGTGAGAGAAAAAATGCATGAATCTGGTCTGCAGATCTTTGGGGATCGAATTTTCAAACAGCATTGATAATTTTGAAGCGCTTTTTTCATTAAATAGCAGCGCACTGACTTTCTGGCAGAAATCATTATAAATATTGTCGAAGTTTATAATCTCATTTTCATGGGAGAAAACACCCAGCTCTGAAGTGTTCTGTAAAAAAAGCTCTGGAAACTTGCGGCATAGCTCACGGTAGTTCCGATGAGGGACATCCCCCAGGACCACTTGTTTTTTACCGACGTAAAAATAAACTTTAGATGGAACCAGATAGTCCTGAATATTGATCAATGGAAGAAGTTTTCCTTCTTCACCCCATGTCTTTAAAAATTCAACATCGAGGCTGGTTAATGAATTGGTAAAAAAATCGCCGTAGTTAAAACGATCGTCATCGAGAACCAATACTTTTTTCCCGCGGTTTAAAAGACCGATAGATAATAAAAAAGCAAAAAAATTGTGACCTACCAAAGCGAAGTCTAAATTTCTGGTCTGCATTTCAATCCTGGTAAACTCAGTTCAGCAGTTCGCTGATAATAAGCTTCATACTGGCCTCGGACCTTTGGCGAAAACGCTCGCGGTCAGAAAGCTTTAATTTTGTTAAATCTCTTGATTCAATAATAGTATAAAAGGATTCCGGTTTATTTAGAACATGTATTTCATCGGGAGCAATCTCGAAAGCGAGGTCATACTCGGTTGACCTAGAGATCTTAGGCCCGGTCACCACTATATTATTGGAAAAGAACGGCTCCAAAACCGAGTGAATTGATCTCTCATATCCGCCTCCGACATAAGTCATGCTAAAAAGACTGTAGAGTTCGCACAAAATCCCGCTCATCTGCAGAATAACCACGGGTGAGTTTTTATAAGCTGTAGTCTCATTCACCACCTCAACCAGGTCATTTCCAAAAAGAGTTTCACATTCCATCTTCAAGGCCGAAATAAAATACTCATCAAGTTTATGAGGGGCCAGAAGAAGATTAAGCCTTCGCGCTTTTACGGAAGCAATCAGCTCAGGATGATTTAATATAGCGAGGTCAGATTTCCAGACACTACCTAAAATAATTTTTTTATCAACGGGTATAGACTTTAATTTTTCAATATAACTTGTTATTGAAGCCTTAGCTTTGAGGGAGTCCTCAGCTCTTAGAAAACGCTCACAGATACGCGGGATTCTAAAGTCGCAGGAATAAATTTTTGCTTTCTCACCTAAAAGATTTTCAAAATTTGTTTTTTCCATATCGGTGGCCGCGATGACAGCATTAAAAAGTCTGAAGCTGGAAATTTTATACCAGGATGTTTTTTTAAACGCCCCGGAGACCAAAATAAATTTTTTTCCAAACAGTTTCAAAAGGAGAAGCTCGGGAAAAAAATCATAGCGGCAGAAAATCATAACCGGGGCACTTACCCAGCTCCATACGCTCTGAAAATAAAGAAAGGGAATGATTGCTCCCGACAGAAGCGGCATGCGAAGAAGCCTGATCTGTTCAGGATACTGTTTGTAAATATTTTGACATTTATTTTCTACTGATGGTGATGAATAAATGATTTCAATTTTTTTATTTTTTAAAAGCACTGCCTCTATCAGTGGTCTCACTTGTTCCAACTCACCTTCTGAAGAAACTTCAAAACAATAATGTGCGTCTTTAAATGGTAAAGATGACTCGCTGAGGAAGTTTTTCCTTTCAAAGTTTAAACGTTCTTTAAAAAAGGGTACCAATGGACGCAGGATGATCACGATGAATGAAAGTGGAATCCTGATAATTGAAATGAATATAAGAAATATAATAAAAAAAATCTGTGACATTCGCAGTCAGAATCTCAAAGCAGTGCCAGCTTGTCACTCAATATTGTGAGTGGCCGACAGTAACGATCAATTCTTCGTATAGATTCTTACTTTTTCTTACCATAGAAAGTTTTCGCGGCAACTACTTAAAATGCCATTGTATAATTGAGTAAAATAATTAAGAATAGATTTTCTCGATTGCAACGGTACACCGAAGTAACTATCTAAATGAGGAGCTACAAAAATGTTTTCTAAACTTACTCTAATCATGACAATCAGTTTGATGCTAACGTGCAACGCGTTCGCACAATCAACTAAAAAAGCTGATTCAAAAAAAGCGGCATATGCTAGTGCACTTGAAGCAAAAAAAGCTGACGAGGCAAAAGCCCTAGCTGATAAAAAAGCTGCAGAAGAGAAAGCTGCAGAAGAAAAAAGAGAAGCTGAGGCAAAGCTTGCTTCCGAAAAAGCAAAAGCTGAAGATCAATCAGGGGCCTTTGGTTACCTAAAATCTCACTTCAATGCTTCTTACCACGGTGAATATTATTTCGTAAGAAAAGATGTTTTAAGTGCTGATAACAATGATCATGACCTGCAAGATTTAAAAATCTTGCATAATCCGACTATTATTTATAGACCGATTAAAAATTGGAAGCTCCTTGTAACTTCAGAATTTAAATATACGGATGCTGCTAATAAAGGGACCTATATCAACCGTCACTATAGATCTTTGATTCTAGTTACACGTGAAAATGTTCTTACTGAAAAAGAAAATGGACTAAAATTAGACCTAGGTTTTGGCCGTCGTATTTTCGACCGTAACCACGGAGCTGCTGGCTCTTACGGTAACAGCAGAGTGAATGCGACTTTAAATAAAAAATTTGGAGAAAAACTTTCTACTTCATTGCTAGTTCAATATTTAGGAAACGATCCAGTAAAAGCTAAAATTGTTCCGACTACATGGAGACATAGTTTAGAGATAATTCCATCTTTCACTTTTCAAATCACGGATAAATTATCTTACTTTTTTAACGACGACTTTCTCCTGACTACACCTTGGAATAAAGGCACAGCTCACGACTTGGATTTTTCTCATGAAATGAACATTGGTGTTGTTTCATACCAGTTCAATGATAAAAACAGTGCTTATTTCCAATTCAAATACATTCATACTTCAGGAGCTCCATTTCAAGATCCTCAAGTTTTTGATGACTCGTTTGAATACTATATTGGTCACACATACTCTTTTACACCAAAACTAAGCTTAACGGCCGAAGTTGGAAGCAAGATCATTGGTGCTCATGATGGTGAATCATTTTTTGCAAAAGAAGCTAAGTATCCTGAATTTGCTCTTTATTTAGACTGGGCACTATAATTTAAAAAAATACCAATGAAGTCGGATATATATTTCCGACTTCATTGGTATTTCAATCGACATTTTCATCTAAATATCCTCACCATTACTCCGATAAATCTCATGAGATTAACTGCGTCTATAAGCGCGCAAACCGGATCATTTGCATGTCTAACAATCAAGCTGTTCTTATCACTTATCTAAAAGATATTCTTTTTAGTGAGGTGGATATCACTGCTAATGTTGAAATGCGCGAGCATATTTTTGAAATGAAAGATTCGGAAAATGCTTCACTAGGGTTTATTTCACTTTATGATTTAAAGGCCTACGTTCATGAACACGAAGATGAAGCCGCCGACTATAAAGTTAAAAATATTGATTCAGATGAATGGCTGGGAGTTTTTGATCATCCTTTTTTCCAGAGAAGAAAGCCGCAGCTGGTTTCTCTCAATACACTTGATCCGGAAAGTGACCTGGAATTTTTTATTTTAAAGCACGGACAAAAAACCGGGCCTTACGAAAAATTTGAATTAGTGTCGATGCTGGAAGAAAAAGAAATTCTTTTAACAGATATGGTTTCATTTAATGCCGGGCATACCTGGTTAAAACTTTATCAGGTTGAGAACTTCGACCGCAGGGTTTTAAAGGAATCTGATCAGCTTCCGGGAGTGCCGACAAGTGTAATCGCAAAACCGAATGAAAGTGTGACAACATTAGGTCCGGTAACTGAAGCTATTACCAGTCTTGCTTATCTTTCAAACGTGAAGCGCGGAAAAACTATTGAGAGAGAAAAAGTTGAAGTTTATCAGGCCGATGTAAATTTTAAATCGGGTCAGAGTTCAATGTATAAATGGCTTCTGGTCGCTTCATTAATTGGAATCGGTTTTTTCCTGTACACGATTAAAGGCCAACTGATGTCACCATTTAAACCTTCCTCAAATGGAATCGGCGAGCAGTCTGCACCGATGCTCACTCCAGTTGAAATGGGTGACCCCATGGCCCCTCATACGAATCCAAGTGCGAGAAGTCAGATTGGTGAGCGCTCTGGATTAAATCAAATTAATAATCAAAATAGAAACGGCGGAAAATTTGAATCGCGCCCTATGCAACCTATTCGTCCAGTAACGAGAAAATCATTTATGGACACCAGTAAATATCAGGCGATCAAAGGCCCTAACGCTCCAGGTGAAGAAGATCCAAATTATTTTTATGATAATACTGGTGCCATGGAGCTCGATCCGGTAAGAGCGCAGGTCTCAAAAGAAAATTATGATGACGGCGGAGCTTCTGCCGAAGGTCCGATTCCATCTAATGACAGGCTATTTGACAGCGAAATGAATAACTAGAAATGTAGTTCATTCTCGATTGCTCATTGTCTAAAAGGTTTATAAAAGGGTATGCTTTTAATGAACTTTTAGAGGACTTTGAGCATGAAAGAAATTACCCAGGAATTATTAAATTCATTCAGGTCTCCGGCATTTCCGGGGTCATTCTTCCTTAGTTTCGAAGGAATTGAAGGCGCAGGCAAATCCACGCAAATCATAAAATTAAAAAACTATCTGGAAAATATAAACTTCCGTGTTTTAGTTTTACGCGAACCAGGTGGAACACAGTTTGGTGAAAAAATGCGTCAGGCAATCCTGGAAACAAAAAATGAAATCACTCCCCTTGCTGAAGCTTATTTATTTGCATCTTCTCGCGCGCAGCTTTTAACTGAAGTCATTTTAAAAGAGCTTGCTGTGCCTAATACTGTTGTCATCTGCGACCGCTATATCGACAGCTCACTGGTTTATCAAGGTCACTCAAGAGGTTTAGGTGTTGCTGAAGTTTTATCAATTCACAATATGTTTCCACTCAATCTTGTTCCGCACTTAACAATCTATTTAAGAATCGATGCTGAAACTTCTGATAAACGCCAGAAGATTAGAAACGCGCCGAAGGATTATTTTGAATCTAAAGGAATTGAATTCTATAAAAAACTTGTAGTGGGATACGATCTCATGGCCGAGCTTTTCCCCAATAGGATTTTAAAACTTAATGCTGATATCACGATGGATGCGATGACGATGACAATTACTGAAGCCGTCACAAAGCTCATCAATCAAAATAAAAATAGAGATCTGGAAGATGAAATTTGATGTCTAACTTAGGCGACCTAAAAAAAAATCTTTTAAAAAAGTATGAAAGCAATCAGCTGGCGCAAGTTTATCTCGCTAAATATCCAGAGAGCACAGATCCTATTGTTTGGGCAAAAGATTTTATAAAATCCATCACCCCCCTTGAAGACGATGCAGATGTTTTGTGGGTCTTTCGCGGAGAAAAAGAAAACGAATACAAAGTAGATTCGACCGGAATAGCTGCTCTTTTAAAATTTCTCAATTACCGGGCCTTTCATTTAAAAAAGAAGTTTATATTTATAAACGATGCACATTTACTAAGCACCATTGTTTCCAACAAACTGCTTAAAGTTTTTGAAGAGCTATCTGAAAACTTTTGCCTCTTTCTTTTTGCGCCTCAGGAAGAAAACCTGCTGCCCACAGTGGAAAGCCGCGCTATAAACATTTTACTGCCTCATACTCAGCTCGATGAACTGGATGCTCTAGACCTTCCGCACTACGCTTCGGCCATTGATTTAGTGGCCCAATTAAAAACCTCTGAGCATCAAATGCTGGAAGAAAAAAAATTTATTGAGGACTCCCTTGGGAAAACCCTTAGAAAAGGGAATTTCAGCGAACTAGACAATGCGCTCGAGAATCTCAAGCATTACTCGCAAAGTGATAATTTTAATAATTCAAAAGTTTCTCGTTTAAGTCTCTTTTTTAACAAAGAAAAATAAGTAAATGACTTACTGCTATGAGCAGTGACTTCAAGGTCTTAATCCCTAGAATAAGACGAGTAGACCTTCGTTTAATTTTTACGGAATTTAACATGCAACCCACGACACAAAATATGGCATCGACTACGATTGAAGATGCCGACACACTGACTGAAGAAATCCCGACTGATGATTCTTTAAATATTATTATTGAAGAAGAAACCAATCAAAATTTTGAAGACGAAAATTCAAACGCGTACAACGATCGCGATGAAAAAGAAAATTCGCGCTTCAAAGACGGCGAAACGATTACAATGATTCGGGTTCGTTTTCCAGGCAATGCCCGCTCGTTTCCTTTTCTGGTTGGAAAAAGACGTTTTGCTTACGGGCAAAAAGTCATCGCGATGAGTGACAGAGGCATGTCTGTTGGATACGTGAACTCGTTTCCTTACGATGTGACTTTTAACAAATCAATGCTTCCAGTCCGCTCAATTGCGAAAGTTGCAAGTGAGGAAGATATCCGCCTGCAAATAGAATTTCGCGAATCAGAAAAAAAAGCTGAAGTCATTTGCATTAATTTAATTGAAAAATATAAACTCGATATGATTCTTACCCATGTTGAGTTCACTCAGTTCGGAAAAAAGGCCGTGTTCTATTTCAATGCTCCGGCACGTGTAGATTTCAGAGATCTGGTTAAAGATCTGGTTTATGATTTAAAAATGAGAATTGAACTACCCCAGATTTCTGTTAGAGACAGAGCTGCTGCCATTGGTGCTATAGGGGCCTGCGGTCTTCAAACCTGCTGTTCTTCATTTTTAAAAAATTATGGAAACGTTTCCATCAAGATGGCAAAAAACCAAAACCTTGCCCTTATTCCCAGCAAGCTTAACGGCGTATGTGGACAGATTAAGTGCTGTATTAAATACGAAGACGATGTTTATACAGACAAGAGAAGAAATCTTCCTCGTGAAGGCTCATTTATTGCGACAAGAAACGGTGACTGCGGAAAAGTTTTAAAACTTCATATTTTAATTGAGCAATTTGAAATGCTGACTGATACAGGCATCAAGCGCACATACTCTGTGAACCAATACCATGCCAAAGACTCTGAGTTAGGCCCTGACTATCGTTTCCCTGAAACGTTTGAGCACATCACAAACGAGACATCGACTGTCATTGGTTTAACAGTTGAAGAAAAAAACAAAGCTGACCAGTTCATGGAAAATAATATCTACAAAACTTTTGAAAAAAATATTGAAGGTGCTGAGCTTGCGGTTGCTTCAAACAATGATGAGATCGATGAGTTTATCGATGAAGAAGATAATTTAGTGGCCCCTAATGTGGCAGCTAAACCTCAGCACAATCATCCGCCAAGACCTCCACAGCAAAATTCTGGAGCTCCAAGAGTACCTGGCGAGCCAAGTCCTCCAGGACAAGGTCGCAATAGAAACAGAAATAGAAATCGCAACAGAAATAAAAATCGCGAAGGCGCAACAGATACAAAAGACGTTGGAGCGGACAATAATAATAAACCGAAACCACCACAGAGCTAAAAAAAGAATTCAAGGAGGCCTTTATGAAACTTTTAATTATTGCTTGCTCGCTTCTTTTATCGATCTCACTTTTTGCGCAAGATTCTGTAACTTTAAAAACTACTGACATTCAAATTTCTTTAGACAATGCTGACAAAAGCTATGATCACTTGTCGACTTACTTCGGAGCTGTTCCTGTTAATTCTGTGAGCTATGCAAATTACACTGTGACAAACATCGGTGATCGCCCTCTAGCTTTCAGACAAGCTCGTATTGCAGGCCCAGGATTTTATGCACGCACGAACTGCAATACAGTTCTTCCTCCGCGCGGCGGACGTTGTGGATTTACTATTGAGTTTAGACCTTATTTCCAGGGCTACTCTTCAGGGCAATTCATGATGTCGTTTGAGCCGGATTACACAGTGATTATAGATCTTTCTGGACAGGCCATTAGGTACTAGAAGTTTAATTTTGACCAATCATGGCCTGCTTTAGCAGGCCTTTTTTTTTGGAATAATATGAAGATTGCACTAATAATTTTATTTTCTACATTTCTAGTTGCTGCGGATGACAGCGCACTCGGATCTTTCAAAGTGAAAGTTTCAAACATCAGGATTTCAAAAAAACTTTATATTGATTCAGCTTTTGCTAAAAAATACAAAAAATTAATGTTGGAGGAATTTAAAAAAGGACCGAACTTCGATAATCAGTTTCGTATTGTTCGCATCGGATGTGGATCTTCATGCACACAGATTGCCGTAATCAACATGGAAAAAGGAAAAATTTATCAGACAGATTTAATGATCGATGGCTCAGGTGACTGGATCAGAGGAGATATCTTACAATACATGCAAGAAAGCAGTCTATTGATTATGTCCGGATGTCTTCAGGAAGATAAAACAAAATGTGGGCACCACGAATACTCTTGGCAGGGTGATCATTTTAAAGCGGAATTTTTCAGATCAAATCAAAGTGCACACGCTCCAGACGCTACGATATCAACACCAGCAAAATAATTATTTTTTTAATTTCTTATGACAGTTTTTCAATTCAGCAGAAATGCCTCTGGCCGCGGCGTAAGTATCTTTCAGGAATTTATCCTGAAGGTGAACTCTATCCCATGCTTTAATGTCATCAAATACGAGGTAGCACAGAGCTACCCCCATGATCGAAATAACAATAAGATAATATTTTGAATTAAAAATCACAGTTTTTAGGAGTACGTGGAAATGGAATCACATCTCTAATATTGTTCATACCAGTTACATACATAAGTGCGCGTTCAAACCCTAATCCAAAACCAGCATGAGGAACAGAGCCATAACGGCGAAGATCCAGATACCACCAAAGCGGTTCTTTCTGCATTCCCATATCGTCCATTCTCTTTTCAAGTTTAACTAAATCATCTTCACGTTGAGATCCACCGATGATTTCGCCGATACCAGGAACAAGAATATCCATCGCGCGAACAGTTTTTCCATCCGGGTTAAGTTTCATATAGAAAGCTTTAAAATCTTTTGGATAATCTGTTACAATCACTGGCATTTTGAAATGCACTTCAGCTAAATATCTTTCGTGCTCTGTCTGAAGTTCAGATCCCCATGTTGTCGGGTATTCGAATTTTTTTACCACAGGATCGACCTTCGCTAAAATCTCTAGAGCTTCTGTATATGTCACGCGTGTGAATTTTGAATCTCTCACGTGCTTTAGAGTTTCCATGTGATTTTTATCAACAGTCGCATCTTCTCTTCCGTATAAAAACTCAAGCTCTTTAGAAGCGTGCTCTAATGCATACGAGATAAGATATTTAATATAGTCTGTCGCTAGTTCTGCGATTTCATCAAGGTCAGCAAACGCAACTTCCGGCTCAATCATCCAGAATTCTGAAAGATGGCGTGTTGTGTTTGAGTTTTCTGATCTGAACGTCGGCCCAAAAGTATAAATTGAACCCAACCCCATAGCGTAACACTCGCCCTCAAGCTGGCCGGTTACTGCAAGGAAAGTTTCTTTTCCAAAGTAGTCGCGGGTAAAATCTAGTTTTCCTTCTTTTGTTTTTGGAGCTTTAGTAATGTCTGAGGCAAGAGTTGAAATGGTAAACATCTCTCCTGCCCCTTCAGCATCAACACCAGAAACAATCGGTGAGTTTAAATAAAAGAATCCTTTATCTGAGAAAAATTTATGAGTCGCCATCGCCATATGATGGCGGACGCGCATGATAGCACCGAAAGTATTTGTTCTGATTCTAAGATGAGCTTGCTCCCTTAAAAATTCAAGTGAAGTTGCCTTCTTTTGAAGTGGGTAGGATTCATCAGTCTTCCCGATGATTTCTACTGATTTACCCTGCATTTCAATTTGAGGAACCTTACCACCACCTTGAACTAGACGGCCTGTGATTGAAACAGCTGACCCAGAAAGAAGGGCCGCCACTTCAGCATAGTTTGGCAGAACTTCATCAACTATGATCTGTAAATTATCCTGAGATGATCCATCATTCAAAACGATGAATGAGAATTTCTTGGAATTCCTTACTGATCTGATCCAGCCTTTTACCGTCACGTCAGTATCGACAATTTTTTCGTTAACAATTTTCTTAATACTTAAGCGAGTCATTGAGTAATCCTTTATCTTGAAAATTATGCTAGTTCAGTTTTAATTTGTTGTGCCTGTGCGCGCTCCAGCCTTGGTCCGAATTGAGTCACAAGAGTTGAAGAGGCCATACATCCAAGTTTTCCTGCTTCTTTAAAAGACATGCCGTTGTTGATCCCGAAAAGCATAGCTCCTGCGAATAAATCTCCGGCACCATTTGTATCAACTGGTTTTACTAATTTTGTTTCAATATGAATTTCTTCTTTGCCGTCATAAACTAAAGCGCCTTTAGGACCTAGTGTGATGGCGAAAGTTTTAGCAATTTTTTTAAGAGCAGCAACTGCAACACTAAGCTCATTTGATTTTGTATATGCATGGGCCTCAGCTTCATTGCAGAATAATAAATCAACACCGTCACCGATCATCTCTTTAAGTCCGTCGCCGAAAAAGTTAACCATGTTCACGTCTGAAAAAGTTAAAGCTGTTTTTACACCGTGAGTTTCAGCAATTTTACGTGCCTTTACTGATGCTTCTTTACCTGTCGGGCTCGCTACAAGGTATCCTTCAATATAGAGATAGTTTGAGTTTTTAATATGCTCTTCAATCAATTCTTTCGCTGAAAAGTTTGCTGTAATTCCTAAAAATGTATTCATCGTTCTGTCGGCATCAGGAGTAATAAGAACAATGCACTTTCCTGTAATTCCTGACTCTAATGAACTTGTCGAAAGATTTGTTTCAACTCCGTTATCCATCAAATCTTTAAAGTAAAAATCCCCTGTTTCGTCGCTGGCCACTTTACATGAGTAAAAGCTTTTTCCACCGAATTGAGAAATAGCTATCATTGTATTGGCAGCAGATCCGCCGCATGAACGTTTATGGTTTAATGAGCTGAGTGTGCTCGTGATTTCGTTTTGTCTTTCTTCATCCACTAAAGTCATCAGACCTTTTTCAATTTTGGCAGTCGTTAAGAATTCTGGTGTCACTTCAAATTCCATATCAACAAGAGCATTTCCGATTCCGTAAACGTCAAATTTCTTTGCCATAACCTACTTATTCCTTTTATGATGAATTAAATTTTAGATTGAAATAGAATAATGAAAAACACTTAAAAATGAAACAAAATAAACCATCCGAGAAGACATCTAAAGAAAGCTCTACCCGCCTCGTTTACTCCAGTGATGGCTCTCATTTAAAACTTTGCAAAAAGTGCGGTGAAGATCCATGTATTTGCATTGACTCACCTTCTAACGCTGTGACGATTGACCCCGCGAAGACTATTTTAAAAATCAAGTTGGAAAAAAACCAACGCGGGGGAAAACTTGTGACAGTCATTCATGACTTCCCTTTTAACCCTGACTATTTTGAGGATCTGACAAAAAAACTTAAAAATCATTGCGGGACTGGTGGGACCTATAAGAAAGAAGTGAAGCCTCAAATTGAATTGCAGGGTGATCAGCGCGAAAAGGCCGAAGCCTTGCTTTTAAAACTTGGCTTCAAAACAAAACGCTCTGGCGGTTAAAAAATTTTATACATATCGTAGCGAGTGCTCTTTCCAATATAGGACGCTGTCGGTTTTTCTTTAATCGGTTCTGCTTCGAGTGGTCTTTTCACAACGACTCTTTCAGTTGCAGTCTTCATTGCCCACTCTAAAAATTCAGATGAATCCAAGTCTTCTCCAACCAGCTCTTTAAAAATTCTCATTTCTTTTCTGGCCAGGGCCGATTTCTTTTTCGACGGATACATTGGATCGTAATAAATGACTTCAGGATGCTCTTTTATATCTAATTTGCTCGCATCGCCAAACATCAGTTCGATGTCTTTAGGATATCTTCGCAAAGCATCTTTTAAGAGGAGAAAAATGGCCGGGTTTCTTTCAAAGGCCGTAAGTTTTGCTCCAAAAAAATAAATCAATAAACTATCTTTACCAGTCCCGCAAGTTGTATCCCAAATCAATCTTTTTTCGACCACGCCTTTAATCGCCAGAGCTTTTGCCAGCGGCTCCTTAGAAAGTGCGTAGTTCTGTCTCTGATGATATTGGTAGAGTTCTTCGAAGTTAAAACACATTTCTCCTAGCTCATTGGAATGAAAATGCAATTTTCCCTCAGAAAAATACAAATAATCGCATAAGTCACATAGCTTGCGCTCTGACTCAATCTCTAAACTAAACTGATTATTATCGGCCACTGATTCTTGTAGAAACGTTGGCCAATCCGAAAGATTAGCATCACTCATTTTTATCTTTATTAAGCTGTCCATTATTGGCTATTATACTCATAAATTCACACCTTTTAAAAGTAATACCCTACAAGGATAATACAATGACGATTCTCGCTGATTCGAATTTCAAGAAACTTCCTTACGACCCGAAAAAGCTTCCTAGAGAGCTTACAAAATATTATATTTCATCGACCAAAGATGAGCAGACAGAAATGCTGAAGGCACTTAATCTAAAAGAGCTAAAAGAACTTTTCAGTCACATTCCTGACAACGTGAAATTTGATAAGCAGCCGTTCGTGACTGAAGAATTAGAATACGATGATTTAATTAATCACATGGAAGGCATCGCTCAAAAAAACAATTTAAAAACTTGCTTTATTGGTGATGGATTAAAAAATTATAAGGTGAATGATATTGTTCCTTATGTTTGTAATCTTCGCGGATTGACGACAGCGTACACTCCCTACCAGCCGGAAAGATCACAAGGGACATTGCAGACACTTTGGATTTATTCTTCGACACTTTCGATGTTGACAGGATTTGAGGCCGTCAATGCTTCTTTATATGACAGATCAACAGCTTTATATGAAGCGATTATGACAGCGATCCGATTACAAAAAAATACTAATACTGCTCTTGTGTGCGAGTCTTTATTTCCTGGTGATATTGAAGTTTTAAAAACTCAGGCGAAAGAAACTGGTTTAAAAATTGTAACCATTCCAACTGATAAAGAGACTGGAATTACCAATGTAGATATTGTTCATAAAATGGCGAGTGAACTAGGGTCAGATTTAGCAGCGATTATTTTTCCGCAAGTTAACTCTTATGGAAATTTAGAAGATGTTCACTCAATGACAGACTTGTGTTCACAACTTCAAATTCAATCAATCGCCGTTTTCGATCCAATGCTTTTAGCAACAGACGCTCTTATTCCACCTTCTGAATTTGGCGGACATAAGCAAGGCTGTAACATGATCGTCGGTGAAGGCCAGCATTTAGCTATCGGTCCGAACTTTGGAGGCCCGGGACTTGGAATTTTCGGTATTCGTTACAACGATAAAAATAAAAATGATATCAGACAGACTGCCGGCCGATTCGTCGGACGTGCAAAAGACAAAGATGGGAAAGAAGCACTTTGTATGGTTCTTTCGACCAGAGAGCAGCATATCCGCCGTGAAAAAGCGACGTCGAACATTTGCTCGAACCAGTCGTTTGTAGCATCAGCTGCAGGTGCTGCGATATTGGCCCGCGGTGAAGAAGGTATGACTGAAGCGGCCCTTTGTGGACGCGACTATGCTCTTCAAATGGCCCAGGTTTTAACTCAATTTAGAGATGTAAACTTAGCTTTTCCGTCTACTCCATTTTTTAATGAATTTGTTTTAGAACTACCGGTGAAAATAAAAGAACTTCAGATGAAAGCTTCGAAGGCGAATATTCAACTTGGTGTTGATGTTTCAAGCCGTATACACGATGGAAGAAATCTACTGCTACTTTCTTTTTTCGATGTTCACACTGATGAAGATTTAGAAAATCTGGAAAACTTTTTTACTCAAAATTTTGAAGCGTTGGAAAACGATGAATTCCTTCCTGAAATTCCGGAAGATTTCAAGCGTTCGACTCCTGTGGGACTTCCCTCATTTGAAATGGAAGAAGTAAAAGCATACTACAAAAAACTAGCTGACCTGAATGTAAGTCCGGATGACAACATCTATCCCCTTGGTTCATGCACAATGAAATACAATCCATACATTAATGATTGGGCAGCGGGGCTGAAAGGTTTTACTGATGTTCATCCACAAGCGCCGATTGAAGATGTACAAGGCTGTCTTGAAATCCTGTACGGGATTCAGGAAATGTTTAAGTCAATCACAGGCCTTCCAGCTGTAACAACACAACCCGTAGCGGGAGCTCAAGGCGAATTGGTTGGATTAAAATTATTCCAGGGCTACCATCGAAACAATGGTGAAGCAGATACAAGAAATATTCTTTTGATTCCAAGATCAGCACATGGAACAAATCCAGCAACGGCATCAATGGCAGGATTTGAAACAAAAGTCGTCGACGGTATTCAATATGGAATCGTAATTATCGAAGCGGACAACACCGGCCACATCAACCTTGATCAATTGAAGACTGAGATCACAAAATATAACAAACGCATTGCCGGTGTTATGGTGACAAACCCGAACACATCAGGACTATTTGAAAAATCATTTAAAGAAATGGCAGATCTTATTCATGGTGTAGGTGGACTCGTTTACATGGATGGTGCGAACATGAATGCCATTGCCGGCTGGATCGACCTTGATAAAATGGGCGTCGATGCTGTTCACAATAATCTTCATAAAACATGGACTATTCCACACGGTGGTGGTGGACCTGGTGACGGAATCGTTGCTGTTTCTCATCGTCTTGTTGATTATCTACCGGGAATTCAAGTTGTCAAAATCGACGATAAATTTGATGTAGTCAAAGCACCTAAATCAATCGGATCTTTTCACCGGAATAACGGAAACTTTGCTCATAAAGTTCGCGCTTACACCTATATCAAAGCTCTTGGTGGAAACGGTGTTCAGCAAATGTCTGGTGTTGCAGTCCTTGCTGCGAGATATTTATACGAAAAATTAAAACCAATTTATCCATCACTTCCGGAAAACTGTGAAAATGAAACTCGTATGCACGAATTTATTCTCACGATTTCAAAAGAGACTTTTGATCGCATTGAATTAGGTGGAACTCCAAAAGCTCAGGCAATTCCAAGAATCGGAAAATTATTTTTAGACTTTGGTCTTCACGCTCCAACTGTGGCGTTTCCGGAAATTTACGGTCTAATGATCGAGCCGACTGAATCATATAGTAAAAAAGAGCTCGATCGTTTTATTGAAGTCGTTAAAGCAATTAACAACATCATCAATGAAACACCAAATGTTTTGCTGACTGTTCCTCACTTCACACCGATTAAAAAAGTAGATGAAGTTGATGCCAATAAAAACCTGAGTTTCATGGATAATTTAAAAGGATTTCCTCACCTTTACCAAAATGTGATTGACCCGATCAAGCTTTCCAAGATGGATATAAAGGAAGTCACAGTTGATATTATCAAGGCCCACCAGAAGGCCGAAGCCCTTACCCACACCTAAATCTAATATCTGGCCCTTATTGCTAGGGCCAGATATATTACTTTTATATTACTTCTATTTTTCTAGTTCAGAAGGAAGATAAAATGTTCTATTATTCTCACTAATATTATTTGTTAAACCATTAAACTGACGGCCGTCATGAATGACTTTTTCCTGGAGTGTCTGCCAGATCTTGTATGGAGTTTTTTCCGGATGCTGCAAAAGAAGCAGTGTTTTTGGAGAAATTTCTCTCGCTCCTTTAATAATTCCTTCAGTAAAAGCCACTTTGTAATTTTTTAAAGGATTGATTGGTTTTCCATTGATATAAGCATGACCGATTTTTACCCCGAACGGAGTTTTAACAAACTTCATTTCAATTCCTGAATAGGCCAGCGGCTCACCAAATGATGCCAGTGTTTCAAATACAGTTTTAAGCCAGATACCTTTTACTTTTGCTGTATAAATCGACCATCCATATGTGTCTTCTAAATTGAAAACTCTTGGAATCGAATTGATAATTGATCTTCTCGTAATGGCCCCTACTGGAAAGTTTTCACCGTTCATTGGCGGAGCATGAATGGCCACATCGGCACTTGATTTTTCTCTAAGCGCATCTGAAATATAATAGGCCCACTTTCTTGAACCCGACGGATCATCAGCAATTAAATCTGACTGCCCAATTTTTTCATTCAGCCATTCTTCACCGTAAGTATTTCCAAGATCGACGTTTGCATCTTCTACGATATTTTTTACGACTGTATTTTCTGCCTGATATTTAACCGGCACCAATTCGTAAGAAACAATTTTAAGCGGCTTCCCTTTTTCCAGATCAAGAATAATTTTTCCTAGATACTCTGTATGCATACCTGCCTGAACAATAGGAACCATTTTTTTAGCTTTATTTTTTTCATATTCTGGAGCGAAAATCGCAGTATGAGAATGACCTCCGACAATTAAATCAATGTTGGAAGTTTTTTTAGCAAGCTTGTGATCTTTACCAACTCCCATATGAGTTAAGGCTATAACGAAATCATTTTTTCTTTTCTTTAAAATGTCTTCATAAGTTAAAGCAGATTGGTAAGGATCTGTGATCTGAGAGTCTTCTAAGCTCCAGCTGTAGTAAAATTCATTTGTAGTAAGACCTAAGATCGCAATCTTTATTCCATCTATTTCAATTTCTCTGTAAGGTTGTATTTTACTTCTAATGTTTTCAAACTTAGGTGAAACCCAGACGTTTGCTGCTAAAAAGGAGAAGTTGAGGTCAATTTTCCCCAGCATAATATCTAACTCTTTTGCTCCCATCATGTAGTCGTGATTTCCTAAACTAACAACGTCGTAACCAACATTATTGTGAACTTCAAAACTCTTCATCCCTTTGTCGGCCATATAAAAAATATTACCCTCGAGAAAGTCACCGGCGTCCATAGTGATAGTCGGTACACCTTCTTTTTCTCCTTTATCTTTATAAAAAGAAATAAGGGCAGATAACCTGGCAGAACCACCAACATTTGTCTCGTGAGTTGCACCATCCATATAGGAGTGAGTATCGTTTGTGTGAAGGATTTGCACCAGGCGTGCATGGGCCGAACTTGCTACCATCAACGCACATAAAGCAGTACCAACAATTTTTGTTCTAAGCATAATGACCCCATAAGGTTTTTCTTTGTATGACCGACTGTTCGGATTTCTGGTGAGTTGTTAAAGAATCTTTGTTGTGATCGCCTCCCGAGTGAATTGATCCGGAAAATACTGCTACCCTCACCGCACTCAATATGTTAAAAATGCACGACTTATACCACTTTGAGGATCTTCATGCTTAGCTCAATGAACACAGCTCCGCGCTGCACATTCGCCATTATTTCCCATCCCGATGCCGGTAAGACGACAATGACAGAAAAACTTTTATGGTTTGGACAAGTCATCCGCGAAACAGGAAAAGTAAAAGCAAAAGACGGAAACTATGCAAAGTCTGACTGGATGGAAATTGAAAAGGAGCGCGGGATTTCTATTTCATCTTCTGTGATGAGTTTTCCTTATAATGAAAGGGCCATGCACTTACTGGATACTCCTGGCCACAAAGATTTCTCTGAAGATACATACAGAACATTGACTGCAGTTGAGTCCGTTCTCATGATGATCGACTCTGCTAAGGGGGTTGAGGCACAAACGATTAAGCTCATGGAAGTTTGTCGTATGAGAGATACACCGATTGTAACGTTCATGAATAAGTATGACCGTGAAGCAATGGATCCGTTTGCGCTGATTGAAAACGTTGAAAAAATTTTAAACATTCAATGTGTACCGATGACATGGCCTATTGGTTCAGGTGTGGATTTCAAAGGTGTCTACGATCTACGTTCAAAACAGATTATGAGTTTTAAAAATGCTAAAGATCCATTCAATCCGATTATTATAAATGCAGAATTTTTAGATGCACCTGAAGTTTTAGCTTTCATCGGCGCTCCTCTTCTTGCAACTTTGAAAGATGAACTTGAATTAGTAGGAACATTGATTGGAGATTTCAGCACGGAAGAATTCCTTCATGGAATCCAGTCGCCGGTCTTTTTTGGTTCAGCACTTAACAATTTCGGTGTAAAAGAAACTCTGGATATGATTTCAGCGTCGTCACCAGGGCCTCGCTCGCGAGAAGTTAAGCTTGCTCCATTTGAATCAGATTCAAAAACACAAACAGTAGATCCAGTTGAGACGACTGAGTTCACAGGATTTATTTTTAAGATTCAGGCCAACATGGATAAAAAACACCGCGACCGCATTGCTTTTCTTCGCGTGTGTTCAGGAAAATTTAACCGCAATCAAAATATTTATCACGTTCGCTCTGATAAAAAAATGAAGATAGCAACTCCGCTGATGTTCCAGGCACAGGATCGTGAGATCACTGAAGAGGCGTTTCCGGGAGATATTATCGGGCTTCACGACAATGGGAAATTCCAGATTGGAGATACGTTTACTGAAGGCTCAAAGTTTATGTTCACAGGGATTCCGAATTTCGCTCCGGAGATCTTCAATAAAGTTATTTTAAAAGATCCGATGAAAGGAAAGCAACTTGAAAAAGGACTTCAGCAGTTATCTGAAGAAGGAACTGTTCAGCTTTTCAAAAGACACTCGACAAGTGAGATGATTCTCGGTGCTGTTGGTGCTCTACAGTTCGAAGTTGTAAAATACAGACTAGAAGATGAATACAACGTGAATGCTGCTTACGAAGGGTATAACTTTGTCGGTATCAGATGGCTGAAGTTTGAAAACGATAAAGACGAAGGTGCCTTTATGGCCTCAAATAGTTCAAACATTGTTTATGATCATAAAAAGAGAATTTGTTTTTCTGTAAGATCAGAATGGGACTTGAAACTTGTTATGGAAAAAAACCCAAGAGTGCAGTTCTTTAAAAACTCGGACTACAGATAATGACAAAAGCCCTAAGCGACATTATTACTGATCCGCATGACTTCCTTGAAAGTTTATTTTCTAAAATTGAAAGCGTCGGCTTAAAGGTTGATGACTTTTTTTTAGATCACATCTGTTATCGTGTAGCGACTGAAGACGAGTATCAAACGAAAAAAATTGAGCTGCTTGATCATGGAGATCTCCTGATTGAGTCCATGGTTAATGGCCGTATGATTTCAACTTATAAACTCCACTCTCCCATCCTTTTCAATAAACGCATCATCGATGTTCTGGAGCTTCCGGCCCCGAAACCCGGAGCTAAGTATATGTCTGGCCTTGAGCACGTCGAATTCGTGACGACAGAGCCTTTACGAAATCTTGTTATACGTTATCCGGCATTGAAATTTGAAACTTACGGGATTGATAAACCAATTAATGCCGACATTACTTTAAAATTCGAAGGCCAGTGCGTACGTTTTCACAACCAGACATTGGAAGATGTCATCGCAGAAGAAAAATTATTATGACCGATTTAAAAACTATCCAGAACCGTATTGAAAAAAACTATAAGCACAGAGCTAAAATAGCAAAACGTGAAGGCTTTGAAGCCTTCCGCATTTACGAAAAAGATATTCCTGATTTTCCATTCATTGTCGATGTCTATAAAGACAATGCAGTTATTTATGAAAAGCGCGACATCGATCTTGATGCAGAGAAATTTGAGCACTTCGGATACATCATCAGTGCAGTCAAAAACATTCTCAACATTCCTGAAGAAAAAGTCGTTATTAAAGCACGAAAAAGACAAGTTGGTGACACTCAGTATGTAAAACTTGAAGAGCGCAATGAACTTATTTCGATCAAGGAATATGCTGCCAATTATCTTGTTAATCTACACGATTATCTTGATACCGGTTTATTTCTTGACCACAGACCGCTGAGACAAATTGTTTTCAAATCTTCAAAAGGAAAAAAAGTTTTAAATCTTTTTTCTTATACCGGATCGATTAGCGTAATGGCCGCACTTGGAGGTGCACGCCAGGTTACAAGTGTGGACATGTCGACGACCTATCAAGACTGGGCGAGAAAAAACTTCGAGCACAATAATATTCCTCTGAAAGAGCATAACTTCATTACAGACAGCGCACTTGAATACCTCGAAAAAGCTTCACAGCGCTTTGATGTGATTGTTCTGGACCCACCAACTTTTTCCAACTCTAAAAAGATGGAAGAAGATTTTGAAGTTGAGAAAGATCAGTTTGCTGTTATCAAGCAATGCCTTAGACTTCTGGCACCTGATGGAGTCCTTTATTTCTCAAACAACAAACGCGCGTTTAAAATTGATCCCCAGGTTCTGGAGATGGCAAATGTTCAGGACATCACGGCCAGAACAATTCCGGAAGACTACAGGAACGCAAAAATTCACCACTGCTTTAAGATCACCCACAAGGCGAAAGCATGATTCATTTGCCTCTTGAAATCAATAAGGCATTAGTCGATATGAAAATTTCGACCTTCACTCCTGTTCAGGAAAAAGCGATTCCTGTTATTTTAGAAGGTAAAAACTTAATTGCTTTGTCTGAAACGGGGAGCGGAAAAACTCTCGCATTCATTCTTCCGCTCTTAGGGCGCCTGATTGGTGTTCCGAAAAGACCGACGAAAATATTAATCATAACTCCAACAAAAGAATTATCTGAACAAATTTTAGTGGTCGCTAAAAAATGCGCTCGCCATACAAACATCATCAGTACCAGTCTTTATGGTGGAAAGAGTTTTTCCGAACAAGAGCGTGAATTAAAAAAAGGTATCCATCTTATTGTCGCCTGCCCCGGACGTTTAAAAGATCACATCGATAAAGCGACTATAGATTTAAGCGGAATCGAGACCGTTGTTCTTGATGAAGCTGATCAGTTAATGGATATGGGATTTCTGCCGCATATTCGTACGGCCCTTGAAGCGACGAAAAATCGCAAACAGACACTGCTATTTTCTGCGACGATGAGTGATGAAGTAAAAATTCTAACAGAAGAGTTTTTAACAGACGCAATCCTAGTTGAATTCGAGGCAAATAAAGCCAAAGCGATTGTAACAGAGGCCTTCTGTCCGATAACAGAAGAGCTTAGATATCCTTTTATTCGTTTTTTACTGAAGCATTATAAGATCAAGGCCTGCATAATCTTTACCCGAACGAAAGAAGAAGCAAGAAGCTTAAATGTTCTCTTTAAGGAGGATAATTATAAATCGGCCGTGCTTGAAGGTGATATGACAACTCACCAGAGAAAAAAAGCACTCGGTGGTTTAAAAGAAAAAACAATCAGCATTATGGTGGCCACAGACATTGCTGCCCGCGGATTAGACATTCCTCATGTCACTCACATCATAAATTTAAATCCTCCACTCAATGCCGAATCTTATATTCACAGACTTGGTAGAACTGCTCGCCACGATAAAGGCGGGATGGCGATTACTATTTTTATGCCTGATGAAAAAGCTCATTTAGAAAAGATTTTAGAAGATCAGGGTAAAATATTTAAGCTCACAAAATTTAAGGAATTTAATTATCAACTGCGTATTGAAAAGCGTAACCTTCGAATGATCAAGTATAAGTCTCCAGGCAGTGATCAGGATGAGTATGAAAATGATTTTAAAAATGATTTTAAAGATGATTTTTAGGGCGATTTCTAAGATTTAAGCACTTAGCAGAGTCAATTAGACCCTAAACCGGCAAAAAATATTAAATTATCTTGCGGCCAACGTGAGGCCCTCATTTTTATGCTACACTATTAAGTAATGAGGACGTTGCTTCTAGACTGCAACTATTTTCCGGTTAAGATAATAAATTGGCAGAAGGCCATGATACTCCTTCTTACGGGCCGGGCCGAAGTCGTTGATGAGTACGAAGATAAACTCATACGGACGGTTTCCACGGCGTACCGTCTCCCCAAGATCCTCCGGTTGTTTCAGAACCATAAGATCTCTCTCAATGTTAAATTTACCCGAATAAATGTTTTTTTCCGCGATAATTTTCAATGCCAATACTGCGCCGATAAGCTTCCTGCCCACGAACTCACCTTTGATCACATCATACCCGTTTCACAAAAAGGACCTACCAGCTGGGAAAACGTTGTTACCTGTTGCAAATCTTGTAATGGAAGAAAAGGATCAAAGAGTTTAAAATCATCAGGACTTGTTCTCTTAAAGCCTGCTAAAAAACCCCGATGGTCGCCGGAGCTTTGTTTGCGTTTATCAGATGAAGACCCAAATGAATGGTGGAACTTCTTCCCGAACTCAACTCGAGTGGCCTCTTAAAAATTAACTATTAAAGTTGAACATTATGGTTGGGGAATATTTTTCCAGGTAAAATTTCATCTCCTCTATTTTTTGGCATATGTTAAAATTTTGTTTATGAAAAGAATCAAAAATTATAGTTCTCTATTGCTCCTTACTCTTTTGTCGACGAGTGCCTTTGCACTTCAGTGTCCCGACAAAAGTAACACTCCTTACTGTCCCAGTAGTGGATCAACACTTTTAGATGAAACATATCCAACTCAGGCATTTGTTATCTCTAATCAGCCGATGCTTGCAAGTAAAGAAGCGCGTGCAGTGACCCAAAAGTTTGTGAGTAAAGTCATTTCAAATTACGATTATAAAAATGTTCCACAGATTATTCTGCCGATGACAAAAAAATCTGATTATGATGAACTCGTGGCCAACATAAAAAACTCTCTCGTTCAGAAAAAAATTCCTGCAGATGAAGTCGAGAAAATCATAGGACAGATTACGATGGGGCCTGCTCAAAGTTATACATGGCAACAGGATTGGTTTGAGTCTTTCGTCGATTTAAAAACGGGATCACCTGTTGTAAGACAAATTGAAAGTTATTATGTGCGAGTGCCGGCGGGATCCGGCGAAGTGCTTGCTAGCAGCGGAAATAAATGTTCAATAACAAACGGTGAGACTATCAAGTCTGCTTATTCTGATAATCCTTACGCTTCAATGGCAGATATACGAAAAAATGAAAACTCATTTGGCTCCGGCGAAATGGGGGGAAATATTGAAGGTGCTCCAGGAGGATTTTGTCTTGCTGGAGACAACCAAGGTAAAAGTTTTACGAAACAATTTTGTGGTGATGAAAAAAATGTTATTACACTTCAAACATCGTGGCTATCAGTCGGTCACGTAGATGAGCTTTTTAAAATTATGCCGACTCATTATAATGACGGACGTCCAAAAGAATGTGAGTTCTCACTAATGGCCGCAAGTCCGAAAAAAGCATTATCTCTGATGAGTACACCAGGCACGGGGAATATTCCATTTTATGATATCGATGATAAAAATCCGGAGATCGATTTAAAAGCAACAAAACAGATGAGATCTAAATATACTTACGCTGGAAACTCTCACATTTGCACTTACATGCAATCTGTAATGAGCAAACGCCCGAACCTTCAATCTCAGCCGACAGCTGTTAAAAGCGTTTTCTTAAAATTATTTTTTTCAGATGCAGTTGCCCAAGATAATCAAACGACGAACTACACTTACCAGCAGTTGCTGGATAATTGCGAAAACAATATCGATCAAGTGAGTAACTATGAAATGCAGGAAGTGATGAAGCAGGATAAAGATTTTATGGACCTGCAAATAGCGATTGATCAGTCGATTGAAGCTGATAAGGCCAGCATAAAAGAAAAAATACTTTCTCGCCTTCCTCAATGTGCAAAATACTATAATGAAATTGATGTTCCGGATCTTTTTTATGGAGCAAAAGTCATTACAAATGCCGATGGAAAACTAGAGTTGAAAAAACCGGGAACAGTTGATTCATTCCTCCCGAATCCAACCAATTCTGTGCTCATGAATAAAACATTAACATTTTCTGATTCCGGAAATAAGCTTTTTAACAATTATATGACAGAAGAATTGAGTAAAAGAAAAATGAAAGCTGATTTCATTTCGACATGGGACTACGCACACATCGGTCATGGAAATATCCACTGCTCTAGCCACTCAATTCCATACTGCAAACCTCAACGGCCCTCAAGGTAATAACAATGAAATATTTATTTTTAGCATTACTTATATCAATGCCTGCTTTTTCAAAAGAGGTTTTAAATTATACATGTCCGATAGATAAAAATTTAAAAACAGAGATTTCTCTTTTAGATAAAAATGCACCTACAATTGATTTATTTTATAAAAAGTCAAAGTTTGCGACCTGCCTTTATGAGAATACACCGGAAAGTCATGCGGCAGATCCACGGGCCCTTATCCAAGATGCAATCTGGCAGTTAAAATTAAAAAGTTGTAATTATTATTTTGAGAAAGATAGAGATAAAATTCACGTCGATAAAAGTATAAGCTTTAAGCAATCACAAAAAGGGCCGAGCTACCTTGCGGTTGTTGAAAACGCCCAGCCATTGACGTGCACTCCTAAAAAGTAGCAAGCCACCAAAACTGGTCATTTATTGGAACTGGCGATCGGGTTAATCCGTTTATTATAGGGGTTAAACCTCGAAAGTATTGAGATCTTTAAAAAATATTAATCCCAATAAAGAAAGGCCTATAATACAGTCTATGAACGTAGACACTAAACTTCCTCAATTCAAAAACTTCATGAACAATAATATGCTCAATGGCAGTGGTATAAAAACGGCAATTGATCAGTCTGCCGTGACTGCAGGAGAAAATGCCAACGTCGATTTAAATTTGAGCGGTGAAGATGGTCAAGGTAATGACAAAAAATCAAAAAAGAAAAAAAAAGAAAAACTTGATTCTTTAGAGAAAAATAAAAATGAAGGTGCAGCCGCCGTAAAAAGTGATCATGAAGTTAAAGCATTGAACGTAAAGCTTTTAAATCTTCTCTGATTATCAGGGTAAGAATCCCCGACCTACAAAATCGCACAAATACTTGCAGATGATATTGAAGATTTGAGAAAGCATGAAACTCTCGCTAAGATAATCAATAAGTATTCTCATAAAGACTGGAGTCCCTGACTATGAATCATTGGTTAATGAAAAGCGAGCCCGATGTTTTTTCTATTGATGACCTGAAGAAAAAGAAAAAGTCTGGCTGGGACGGCGTCCGCAACTATCAGGCAAGAAATTATATGAGAGATGATATGAAGCTGGGTGATCTGGTTTTATTTTATCACTCGAGCTGCGAAGTTCCCGGTGTAGCAGGCCTTGCTAAAGTCTGTAAGACATCTCACTCCGATCCAAGTCAGTTTGATTCCAAGAGTGAATACTATGATCCTAAAGCGACTAAAGATGAACCACGCTGGTTTATGGTCGAAGTGGAATTCGTAGAAAAGTTTGATGAAGTCGTATCGCTCTCAACTTTAAAAGCGACTAAGAGTCTTGATAAAATGCCTTTAGTGCAAAAAGGATCGAGGCTTTCAATCAATCCAGTAAATGAAAAAGAATTTAAAATTATTACTGAAATGGCCCAATAAAAAGGCAGATCTAAGGATTCTCCATTGGAGAATCCATGCCTAAGGGATTGTAACTCCACAAAGTCTATCCTTCAATACGACTCTCACCTATAATCATCTCTATGAGAATCCCACCTTTCAAGACCATCATCCCTGAACAAGTAAAACCCTACAAAGACCGCTTTAGAGCTCTTCATGACAGAAGTATTTCCCACATTAAAAAAGAGCATCGGATTGAAAAGCGCTATATCGTAGTTGATCTTCAGGAAAAAAATATCAAGATTATTCATGAAGAAAAAATTCAGCTGAAAATTAATAATGAGAAATGGAAGCAGTTAAATATCATCACCTAAGATGCCAGTAAAACAAAAAGGCCCTCACAATGGAAGGCCTCAACTTTGTCATTATAAAATACAATTTTTTTTACATACGTTTTGGATACAAATAGATCGGTTGGTTAACTTCAACAGTTCTTGTCCCGCCCGGGGCCGGGAATTGAATCCCTTGTAAAACGTTTTTCATACAGTCACGTACTTTATCAGATTTAATCTCTTCTGAAGTGATTGCAGATCTTTTAACAGATCCTCCGCCGCCAATCTGGAAATTTAGTAGTACGATCCCTTGAAATCCTTCAGCAACATTCGCTTTTTCAAGCTCGTTCTGATAACAGCTTCTGAATTGTGGAAGAGCGTCTCTCAATGCTCTTCTAATTGCATCAGGGTCAATCGTTGAAATCGTTTTGTGTTCAACTGGCACACCGGCCATTGAAATAGTTCCTTTTGAAGCAAGTCCGTCGAATCCGCGTGAAGAATCGATCTTCCCTTTCGCTGATCCAGCCAAACTTCCCACGTTCGTTGCAACCTTGGTAGGATTTGGAGTTCCATTAGGTGAACCTGTAATGAAGCCGTCTCCGCCTCCGCCGCCAACACCGTTTCCGATACCGCCGCCAGATCCATGTCCAGCTCCGCCGTCATCAGGTCTGCTCTTATCGCCAACACGTTTTAATCCTGCACCATTTTTTCTTATTGAATCTGTGACGTTTGTCATGTCGACACCATTATAAGTATCGCCGTTACCGCCTGTATTGTTGTCCACTGCTTTTACTTTACTAGCAGCTGATCCTGAACCAACAGTTGTTTTCGGTGCTTTTCTCACGTCTGTTCCAGGCTTATAAGCTTCTTTTTTACGAGAGGCCGGGTCACCTTTTTGAACGTCTTGAACTTTTTTCTGATTCTTATCACCAACGGCCGTAGAATTTTTTACAACTCTATCAGTTCCGTTTTTAACTTTCTCTTCAGGCCTAGGCTTAACAACTTCCGACTTATCCGCCACAACCTTATTAACAACAACTTTGTTTTTCACCGGAGGTGTCACCATAGTCATCGTTATAGGAATCAGTTTTGGATCTTCTTTTAATTTTGCATCCAGATGAAGCTCAGGAAATTGAATTAAAAAGAAAAACAAGTGAATAATAAAGCTTCCGATCAAAGCGCGTTTATTAAAACGCTTTGTCTCTTGCTCCAAATTGGATTCGCCTGGAGTGTACTTTGGTTTTTTTACTGCACTCATGTTTATACCTTAACTTTTATTTCTTCATTCTCTTCGTTGGATCTTCGTCTGCAGCGATGGAGAAGTTTTTAGCACCTGCGCTCTTTGCAATGTCCATGATCTCTACTGCCTTTCCTAAGAAAGCTTGCGTATCACCTTCAAGGATTACTGATTCTGTTTTCATCTCAGTTAGCTTTGCTGCCATCTCTGCAGGAAGTTTGTCGTCATCAACATATTTTCCATTCAGAGCAACTTTTCCTTCTTTATTCAATGTAATGATAAGGATCTCGTCAGTTTTCTTCTCATTAGTGATAGACGTCTTCGGAAGCTCAATATCTAATCCTGATTCAAGCGCCGCTGTAGACGTCACCATGAAAATAATTAGAAGCACGAGCATAATATCGATTAGCGGAGTTAAGTTAACTTCCGACATGATTGCGTCTTCGCCGTCTGAATTGTTATTCGTGTTCATTGCCATAAGGCACTCCTAAAAATAATTAAAATTTTCGACTATTTCTTTTGTGCATTAAAGTGTTCAGCTAAATCGCCAATACCATTTTTAAATGCTGCAAGAGATTCGTTAATTTTTACAAGGATGTAGTTGTAAAATAAAACTGCGATGACCGCTACGAGAATACCAGCTGCTGTTGCAATAAGAGCTTCTGAAATTGAAGAAGATACGATCGCGAAACCAGCTTTACCTGCAGCACCGATTTGCTTGAACGATCCCATGATCCCCCAAACCGTACCGAACAGACCAACGAAAGGAGCTGAACTCGCCACTGTACCTAAGATCCAGATGTTCTTTTTAAGACCCATTGAAGTTTCGTTAAGACGGCGGCCCATACGTGCATCCCATTCTTCAGACGAAGAGGCTTCTTCGAAAATTGCAGAGTGAGGTTTTGCAATAATTTCCGGGCAGTTTTTGTAAAGCCATTCCATTTCATTGAAACGCTTTGATTGAATGATTCTCATTCCTTCATCATAAAAATATTTTGATTGTTTATTGAAATTAATTAGAAACCAAATCTTTTGAATAGCTACAGTCCATACCGCAACTGAAAAAATCAAAAGCGGATACATGATAAAG
>JACMRM010000161.1 GCA_014376445.1 Bacteriovorax sp.
CAGCATTAGCAGCAACTGAAGTTACTGTTGGAGCCACTCTATATGTAAATGCACTTGCTGTGCTTCCTGCTTGTGTATCTGTATTTGTAACGGCAACTGCAACTGCTCCAGCTGCGTTAGCTGGAGTTGTACATGTAATTGATGTAGCAGAAACTACCGTTACACCTGTACAAGCACAACCACCAAAATCAACTGTTGCCCCTGCAACAAAACCTGTTCCAGTAATTGTAACCGCCGTTGCGCCAGCAGTATTACCACCATTTAAAGAAACTGATGTCACTGTTGGTGCCGCTACATACGTAAAGACCGCTGCTGCACTTCCTGATTGAGCATCACTATTAGTGACAGCAACTGTAACTGCTCCCGCTGCATGAGCTGCAGTTGTGCATGTAATTGTTGTAGCATTTACCACTGTTAAACTTGTACAAGCGACTCCACCAAAAGTGGCAGTGGCGCCTGATAAAAATGCTGTACCAGTGATTGTAACTGACGTTCCACCAACCGCAAAACCTGAAGTCGCTGCAACTGAAGTTACTGTTGGTGCTGCTTGATAAGTAAAAGCTGCTGCCGCATTTCCAGTTTGAGTATCTGCATTTGTAACAGTAATTGTAACTGCACCAGCTGCGTGAGCAGGTGTCGTACAAGTCATTGTAGTAGAATTGGAAACCACCGGAGTTGTACAAGTAGATCCTCCAACATTAACAGTCGCACCAGTAACAAAACCAGTTCCTGTGATCGTGATTGATGTTCCACCAGCAAGTGCTCCATAAGTTGGAGAGGCACTTGTTACAGTTGGTGCAGCTTGATATCTATAAGTGTTTGTTCCAGTTCCAAATTGTGAATCAATATTAGTGACGACTGCATCCACTGTACCAGCTGCATGAGCTCCCGAAGTACATGTGATTGATGTCGAAGTGACAACGGTTAGAGTAGTGCAATTTACACCACCGATAGTGGCAGTCGCACCTGCTAAGAAATTTGTTCCCGTAATAGTGACTGCAGTCCCACCAGCAAGTGCACCGGCATTAGCACTGACACTCGAAACAGTTGGTGCAACTAAATAAGTGAATGCACTTCCGAGAGATCCTGTTTGTGTATCTGCATTTCTCACGAGAACTGTAACTGCGCCTGCAGCATGAACTGGTGTCGTACATTGAATAGTTGTTGAGTTAACGACAATTGGAAGTGTACAAGTGCTTCCTCCAAAAGTGACAGTCGCTCCAGTTAAAAATCCTGTCCCAGAAATCGTTGTAGTTGTCGATCCACCCGCTGGTCCAACCAACGGCGAAACACTCGTGACAGTTGGGGCCGCTTGATAAGTATAAGCTGCTGCTGCACTTCCCGTTTGAGTGTCAGCATTAGTAACAGTTACTGTTACAGCGCCTGCAGCATGAGCTGGTGTCGTACATGTGATGGTTGTAGGATTTATTGTTGTGACAGCTGTACAAGCAGATCCACCAAAAGTAATGGAAGCTCCAGTGTAAAAACCTGATCCAGTAATTGTAACTGAAGTTCCGCCACCAAGTGCTCCAGCATTTGCGCTGACACTAGAAACGGTTGGAGCTGCTCTAAAAGTAAAAGCTGAAGGTTGAGAGGCAGAAACTAAATCTGGATTTGTAACAACAGCACTCACAACGCCGGTGGCATGAGCAGGAGCTGTACATGTAATCGTTGATGAGTTTACAACAGTCGCTCCAGTACAAGATGATCCACCAAGTGTGACAGAAGCTCCACTTATAAAATTAGTTCCTGAGACTGTGACAATTGTTCCACCAATCGCAAAACCAGATATTGGAGCGACACTAGTAACGGTTGGCCCGTTACTATATGAATAAGCAGAAGCAAGAGTTATACTTTGACGATTAGAACCAGTCACCACTACATTATATGTGCCGGCAGAATTAGAAGCTGTCGTACATGTAATTTGTGAAGCTCCAGAGCTCACAACTGTACAAACTTTATTTCCAATACTAACTATTGGACTACTTGGAAGATCACTTCCTGTTAACGTCACGAGATTTCCACCACCAGTATTTCCTGCAGTTGGAGAAATGCTACTTAGAACTGGATTGGCCTTTCTCTCAGGCTTACATCCAGCTAAAAATAAAATTATGAATAAATATATTAGAGAGCGAACTTCAAATTGAAGTTTCCATGATTTTATAAATTGAGAGATCTTCATCATATTAAATTTATTAATATTTTTTCTCCATGCCTAGAGCATTATTTATCTGCTAATCGGATTTAAAATTAATTTACTTTAATCTATGAAGATTGTGGCTGGAGTTTATCTGATGGATTAGTAAACACGTACTAGATGGCCAACTTCAATGGGCAACTTTTTGTATCTTTTAATGACCTTAACGATACTCCAATCCTGACCAATACTGGCAACTACTCCAGTGCAGATTGGCTGCCCAGAGGTGTAATCGTCAACGTTATAAATATCGACATTATCATTGAGCTTCACATTTTTATTTAAACCAATATTCATTTTGAACATATTTTTAGATGTCGAAAGCTTTTCAATAAAGCCATCAGCAAAATAATCTTGGATCGCTCCCGAGCGAGAGAACGTTGATTTAGGTAGAGGAGCAATAACGTTATTTTCTAAGCGAATATTAAACGAAATCGTATTTCCTTTATCCGTCGATTTTCCAGAAAAAATACTTTCTACTTTTACTCCAGCGATTATGTTATCAAAACCGTAGTTAAGTCCTGCATATAGATATTTTTTTTCTCTATTAATCGAATTAAATAAACGATCATTACCACTACTAATAATCGGCTTCAAAACGGGTGTTTCTGTATACTGATCATTTTTAAGCGAAGTGATCCCACCAATTCCAGCTAAAATTGAAGCTCTTGAGAAGTGATGAACAAGCTCTGCATTGTAGATGATTTCAGAACTCAGTGAAGCTGAAGGTTTATTGTAACCAATTTTGAAATCATATTTTAAATACTGGTCATAATAAGTTGCCAGATAATCAACACCATACTCAAGACCATCATCTCCCAAAGATATTTTATCGAGAGGTGGCATATCAGATAGAGTGTAAAGAGTGTTGGTGTATGGGGTCTTCTTTACGTGTATAGCAAAAGCATTTCTGAAACTTTTTCTGTTAAGGAATAAATACTTTGCCTCTAATCCAATAGACTCTAGACCTGAATTAGTTGCGCTATAATTATTTAATTCAGATTTAACACTTCTGTATTTCAAAAAAGCTGATGTTTCAAAATTAAGAAAAAGTCCTCTGCTATATTTAAGAGATAAGTCTGTCGTTGTAAAACTATCCTCAGGCCCTAATGCCAACTCGGCCCCTTCTTCATCATAGGAGAGATTTTTTTTAAAATTTTGAAATTGGAAATCAACTGCTTCTGAATTTTCAGTCAATAATTCAGTCCCACTTCTATATCGAAGTGCTGCATATGAGTCAGTCGTAATAAGTGCGAGACTTCCACAAACAAAAAAAAGTAAAAATTTCTTCATTGATATTATGATCTCAGAAGGTCGAATTTGAGGCAATAGACATTTTATGTAGTAAAGGTGGCATCAGCAAAAAGGCGACAGATTATCTCCACAATCTAAATTTAGCATATTTTCCAGATACTTAAAGTACCATCGGCCGTTGGCCGAACTAGATTTAACTGTGTAAAGTTCACCATATTCATTGTCAGAAGGGGGCAGTTAACCTATTTTCCACTCACTATGAATAATCCAACAGACACTGCGACATGCACTCCAGACCAACTGCCGATTACGGCGTGGCTTCCAACGACTTTGAAAGAAGCGAAGAAGCGCGGATGGGAAGAACTCGACGTTATTCTGGTTACAGGTGATGCTTACGTTGATCACCCGGCATTCGGTACTGCAGTCATGGGCAGAATTCTTGAATCAATGGGACTTCGAGTTGCGATTATTTCTCAGCCAAATTGGCGTGATGACCTTCGCGATTTCAAAAAATTTGGAGCACCAAAATATTTCTTCGGAGTGACTTCGGGAAATATGGATTCTATGGTTAATAAATATACGGCCGCGAAACGTCTGCGTTCAACTGATGCTTATACACCGGGCGGGTCTCCAGATTTCAGGCCTGATTATGCGACAACAAAATACACACAAATTTTGAAAAAACTTTATCCCCATACACCAGTTATGATTGGCGGTATTGAAGCTTCATTAAGACGAGTGACTCATTACGATTTCTGGTCAGATAAATTAATGCCGAATATTTTAACGACTTCAGGTGCTGATCTTCTCGTGTACGGTATGGGCGAGATGCCTATGAAGGAATTAATAAAGCTGGTTCTTGCAGGTGTTCCGTTCAATGAAATTAAAAATATTCCTCAGACTGCTTATTTGCACTCACAAATTGAAAAGCTTCCGATGAGTAATGCTGGATGGGAAGATTTAGAATTATCGAGCCATGAAGTCTGCCTGAAAGATAAGAAGGCATATTCAAAAAATTTTATGCATGTCGAAGTGGAATCAAATAAGCAATTTGCTAATCGGCTGCTTCAAAAAGTTGAAGACAAGACGTTGGTCATCAATCCACCGTATCCGACAATGAGTGAAGCGGAAATTGATGCTTCTTTTGATCTTCCGTATACTCGCTACCCGCACCCAAAGTATAAAGACAGAGGGCAGATTGCAGCTTATGAGATGATTAAGTTTTCACTTAACACGCACCGCGGATGTTTTGGTGGGTGCTCATTCTGCACGATCTCTGCTCACCAGGGAAAAATGATTGCCAGCCGTTCGAAAGAATCGGTGATGAAAGAGCTTGATCAGGTTTCGAAAATGCCGGACTTCAAGGGTTATATAAGCGACATGGGGGGCCCTTCTGCAAATATGTATCAGATGAAAGGGATCGATCAGGCCCACTGTGATAAGTGTGCAGCACCTTCCTGTGTGTTTCCTGTGATCTGCAAAAATCTGGATGCATCTCCGGAAAAGATGACTGAGCTTTATAGAGAAGTCGCAAAACATCCCAAAGTCAAAAAAGCATTCGTGAGCTCTGGTTTAAGATATGATTTAATGTTTAATGAAAGATCTCTTGATACAAAAAAAGATGCTGAATATGTTGAACAATTAATTACTCATCACGTTTCTGGAAGGTTGAAAGTTGCGCCCGAGCATACTGAAGATCACGTTTTGAAATCAATGAGAAAACCAGCGTTTCATTACTTTGAAACTTTCAAGAAAAAGTTTGAAGAAATCTCGGCTAAAAAAGGACTACGTCAGGAAATCATTCCATATTTTATTTCCTCACACCCAGGGTGTACTCCTGAAGATATGGCAAAACTTGCAATCAAAACCAAGAAGCTTGGCTACAGGCTTGAGCAGGTCCAGGACTTCACTCCAACACCGATGACAGTTGCCACTGAGATTTATTATTCAGGATACCATCCTTACACTCTAAAAGAAGTGCAGACAGCGATAACACTCGATGAAAAAACACGTCAAAGAAATTTCTTTTTCTGGTACAAGCCTGAGAATAAAAATTACGTGAAAAACTATCTTGCGAAACACAAGCTGTTGAGTCTCTCGAAAGAGCTTTTTGGTTAATTAATTATTGGGAAAGTAGAATTTTAAAAACTCGTCCATGCTAACTTCCGGAACGTTGACGTTTTTTAATTCAGCTAAGACGATAGTTGTTTCGGCCGGAGTCAAAGGCACTTTTTCGCGCCCTGTATTCCATGCCCAACCCCATTGAGTTTTATTTTTAATAGGTGAGTGGTGACCCGCGCGAACGCCGTTATAAATTAATGTGGCCCAGGTGACACCAGCTTCTTTTTGGACACAATCTTTTAATCTTAAATCTGTTTTATCCATATCGGACTCACTTCCGCCGAACCAATAACGTAAATCATGCTCAACGCAACAGTGTCTCCAGAGTTCTGGTTTCTCTCTTGTGCCGTCCACAAACATTGTGCATCCATCGGTTTCAAAGGGAGTTAATTTCATTTCTGCCTTTACTCCAGGAGCTAGAAACAAAAAAGCGAATACACTGAGGAGTTTTAAGTTTTTCATAACCTAATTGTAGCAAGATTCTCTGCTTGGAGCTAGACGAAGTTTATAGAACCTTCTAAGCTATTAAAAAATCTGGAGTTTATTATGGATGATAAGGCAAAAACCGGCCTCGAAAGCTTGGAAGAAATTGAAGAACGCTTAAAGGAAATTAAAGACCGGACTTCTAAATTTGTGAAAGAGCATCCACTCACTTCAATCGCAATCGCTGCTGGGATTGGTTACCTAGTTGCAAAACTTTTTTCAGGAAGGCGAAAATGAACGACATTTTTAAAATTGGTGAATTCTTTTTAAATTATTTTATCGGTAGAAAAAATATTTTCAGTGAAAAATCTCTGGAAATTTCTGCAGAAATATTAAACCAGCTGCGAAGAATTTTGATTCTGGTTGTGCTGACTCTTGGAAGTCTTGCACTTTTCTGTATGGGCATGAGCCATTTGATTGAAAGATTTTTAAATAATATTGATCATGGAGATGCACTTTTCACTCCTTCAATCTGGTTTATTTTAGGATTTTTGATTATCTGTGCCGGCGTAATGGTTTACGCAACAAGAAAGCAGAACTGGATGGATATTTTTAAAGCAGGAAAAAAAGAAGAAGAAGAAGAAGCAGCTGCCCCGAAACCGCTTCTCTGCGGTAGCGGTCAGTTGGAATCAGTTATTAGTCTACTTATTTTAGATTTTGTAAAAGAGCGTGAAAGTAAGCGAGCTCGTGAACAGCACCATAGCTCTCACCATAACGAATAGGATTTAATTCATGATGAATCATTTTCACGAAGTCTTCTTTAGAAATTTTTTTAAACTTTTTACAGCCTTTGTTATAGTCGCCGGCTTTCTCTACATTCTCAGCCCGTTTATGATTCCAGTTTTATTTGGCGGGATGTTGGCGATGGCGCTCAGTCCGTTTCTTTCATATTTTATGAAGAAATATCACTGGGCGAGACAAAAGGCATTATTAGTTTTAACGCTTCTTTTATTTCTTATCGGCGCAGTTCCCTCTGGAATATTTCTTTTAAGAGGATCGAAAATTATCAATGAATTTTTTTCGAAGCAGTCAATTACTGGATTTACTCAAAATATTCAGGGGAAAATTTATGCGATTGTCGACAATATGGCCGAGCATAATAATATTGACCCTGTAGTCGTAAGAGAGAAGTTTGATAATTTTTCAAATCAGGCAGGGGCATGGATCTTGAAGGTATTCAGCGATTTTGTCACTCAAATTCCTGACCTTGCACTCGCGGCCCTTGTAATTGTGCTGGCATTTTATTTTTTCCTTTCGAAGGAACATCACATCAGAAGTTTATTCAACCATTATTTTTATTTTTCTCAGTCAAATGCGGAAAAGTTTGTGTCAGTCATGAAGTCGAGCTGTAGGGAAGTTTTTTTCTCGAATGTACTGACCGGTGTACTACAATCTCTGATTGTTTCTTTGGGGGCACTGGCGTGCGGGCTTGGGGACTTGTATATTATTTTCTTTTTTACTTTTATTATTTCATTCATTCCTATTATCGGTGCAGCTCCCATGGCCTTTGTTCTTGCTCTATATGCTTTTTTCGACAGTAAGATCGGACCTGGAATTACAATGGCCGTAATCGGCTTTATTTCAGGGGTAGCAGACAATATTGTGAGACCATACCTGGTAAGTTTAGGTGAAGTTGAAGTGCCTGCGCTGATCGGTTTTCTCGCTGTTATCGGAGGAGTTATAGTACTTGGTCTTCCTGGATTATTTGTCGGACCACTTTTAGCTTCGATGATGTATGGAATTCTTCCAATTATTGTTGAAGAATATTTTCCGCATGATAATGCCAATACTCATAGCACTGGTGAAGACCTCGGCTGATTAAACTGAACTCTTCGCTAAAATATATTCGTTGATTTTTGGAGCTTTTTTATAGAACAGAAAAGCTCCTACCAGACAAATAGATCCATTGATAAGAAATGCTGTATGCAAACCTAAGTGTTCTGCTGAGTATCCCATCAGTAAACTTCCGAAAGGTAGAATTCCCAATAAAGAAACGTTGAAAAAACTCATGACTCTCCCGCGTTTGTCATCATCGACTGTACTTTGAATTATAGTACTACTCGACGCTAGCTGAAGCATCATCGACATGCCGGTCGTAAAAACTGAAAAGAGAATGAACTGGAAATTATCAAGACGTGACAAGACTATCAGGAAAACAGCGAAGGCCATTCCTGAAATCCCGACCACTCGTGCGAGAGTCGGAGCTCCCTGTCTGTTACTCAACCATAGTGCACTTAATAATGATCCTACACCGACACAGCTGCTGATCCATCCTAGAGCGTGGGCGCCTCCGTTGGGAACTTTGTTGGCAATCGCTGGAAAGAAAGTTGTATAAGGCATTCCGAAAAAGCTGATGAAAATTAGAAAAATTAAAATAGAGCGGATGTGTGGATTCTTGAATGTGGCCTCATATCCGGTTTTTATTCCTGAAATAATTTTATGGCGGTTAAATTCTGGCGGAACATAGGGATCAACTTTTAAAATGAGAAGAGCACTCAGCACCGCAATGTAGCTGAGACCGTTGAATAAAAAACACATTCCTTCACCGACCATGGCAATCATCATTCCCGCAATGGCAGGACCTAGAAGCCTTGTAAGGTTGATAACAGAAGAGTTGATGGCAATAGCATTCGGAAGATTTTTTTTATGCTTTACGATTTGAACAATGAACGCCTGTCTGGTCGTCATATCAAATGCGTTGATTGTTCCGAGTGTAAAATCCAGTATAATTAAATGGGTGAGTGTGATTTTTCCCGAGAAGGTCAGCGCTGCAAGAACAAAGGCCTGAAGAGCTGCGAGTGCCTGTGTCCAGATTAAAAGTTTATGTCTGTCGACATGATCGACGATTACTCCAGCAAATAATCCGAAAATAAACATTGGAAGCTGAGCGGAGAAGCCTGCGATCCCAAGCCATAACGGTGAATTGGTAAGCTTGAAAATCATCCAGCTCATCGCCAGCTGTTGCATTGAAGTCCCGATCAGTGAAATAAACTGACCACTCATATAAACTCTATAATCTTTATGTTCGAGCGCTGGAAAATGCATGAGACTTACCTTGAATAAACTACGGTTCTTTAATCAAGCTTACTAAATACGGGCCTTCTTCAACAGCAATTGATTTTGAAAATGCCACTCGCATTTTAAAACCTGGTCCAAAAATCACGAAAGTGTGAAATTCTCCATTCTCACCGGCCGGGTCAATGCCTTCTGGAAGACGCGCGATATACTCTTCATTGAAGTCGCAGGCGAGAAAATTATATCCAAGTTTTTCACCATAAACAGAAGTCACAAGCGCCTTGTGCCCAGTGGATAAAAATCTCATCGCCACTTCTCTCGTATCTTGATTCCATAATGGGAAAAGGGCCTTCATTCCAAGGTCTGCAAGCATTTTTTCTTTGAAATTTCTGAGCTCCGATAGATTAATGTCTCCGAAAACAACAGTTTTAATTCCACGTTTGGCATACATTGAGAGAATAGTGCTTACCTGTTTAATATACTCTTCGTTGGTTGCATTTTCCGGAAGAAAAATTCTCTGCAAAGGAAGCTTTAAAAGTCTGGCCTGCTCTAACAAAAGAGTGTCGGGAATCCCGTGAAAGCGGACGCGGTTTTTTTCGCGGTCAAGAGTTGTGATAAGACCCACTACTTCAACATTAGGGTTCTGTTTCAGATCGTACAAGGCCATGGCGCTGTTTTTTCCGCCGCTCCAGAAAAGGAGTACTTTTTCTTTTGTTTCCATAGCGGGAGTATTGCATAGTTAGTGTCTGTTGTTGACTAAAAAAGGAGGTTTAACAATTACAAACAATTCCGATAAGTTTGTCATGAAATGGACTCTATTTTTATTCATATTTATTCTGGTTTCCTGTGCGCAGCTCGGATTAAGAGGCCCTGCTGGGAAAACTCCTGAGCGTCATATTGTTTTTGATATCGATTGGACTATTGTTAGTGAAATAAAAAATCCCACACCTGTTATTTTAAAAAATCCGCGGGTGATTGATGTTCATGGCAGCTACTATTTTGTGAATGAAGGCCTGGAAGAATTTATGGCCGATATACTATCTCATCCTGAAATAAGAATTTCATTTTACAGTGGCGGAAAGGCCGTGAGAAATCAGGAGCTGCTGTCGAAAATAAAACTTAAAAACGGCAAATCACTTCTGGAAATTTCCTACAAAGTATTAGGCAGCGATGAACTGGTTTTAGTGGAAGCGCTACCCGGCGCACGCTTTGCTGAAAGATTTAAAAAGGATCTGACAAAAATTTCAAAGGATCTGGATCAACTTATTATGCTGGATGATACTATGAATTTTGTAGTAGACAGCAGCGATAATCAAAATGAGCATGTCTTTTTCATTGGAAAAGCGTTTGAGTATTTTGAAAATTTCAAAGATGCTGAAGGCATGAGCGGAGAGTATATTCCTCATACTTACGATGAGTGGTTTTTAAACAGAAAGAAACTAAACGTTCTCAATGCAGTTTTTAAAGAGGCCTATGCTGAATCAGTTGAGAGTGGTATTTCTTTTAGTGAAGCAATGAAAAAACGTGAAGTCATGCTGAACTTAAATGATAATGAGTGGAATTCTTATGTCTCGTCCTATTATAAGAAATTCCAGAATATTAAAATCCCAAAAACACCTGGCGCTGAGATGGAGTGCCGCCACATTGCAAAGCTATTGATGGGACGATAAACATAATTTACTGTTCGAGGGATAAAGTCTAAGATTTTAATTGTCCACAGGCAGCAAGGATATCTGAACCCTTTGTTGTCCTGATCATTGTACGAAGTTTTCTTTCTACCAGCATTTCTTTGAACAGCTCAACCTTCTCTTCAGAAGGCCTCTTATATTTACTTCCGGGAAATGGATTAAAAGGAATGATGTTAATCGCGGCCTTTCGCTCACCCAAAAGTTTTTCCAGCTCGTCAGCGTCTTCCTTACGGTCATTGAGACCGTCAATCAGAAGATACTCGTAAACAATAAACTGTCTTTTCATGAGATCGAGTCCGTCGAGTTCCCTAAAAATATCTTCCAGTGGAAAATGCTGATTAATAGGAATTAATTCTTTTCTTATTTCATTAAAAGGCGAGTGAAGCGAAAGCGCGATATTAATTTTGGGAAAATTATTTAATTTTTTTATCCCAGGAAGATATCCTGCTGTCGACAATGTCATCTGTCTCGGCCCCATGCAAAGTCCCAGCGGCTCCATCATGACTTCTATTGCTTTTAAAACTTCATCACTATTGTGAAGTGGTTCTCCCTGGCCCATGAAAACAATATTAGGCTGCATCGTTTTCAAGCCCAGTTCTTCTTCAAGGTAATTTGCGGCCACAATAAACTGTCCGATGATTTCACTACTTTTTAAGTGGCGCGAAAGCCCCATTGTGCCCGTATAGCAAAAACTGCACTTCATCGCACATCCGACCTGAGAAGAAAGGCAGACTGTAAAGCGTTTGTGGAAAGGAATCAAAACGGTTTCCACGGACTTTCCATCAAAAAATTCCATTAGAAATTTAACTGTGCCATCATCCGATTTAGAAATCATTGCAATCTTGGGGAGCGATAAATTGAAATTTTTACCAAGAAGAAACATGATTTTTTTTGAAATAGGCTGTTCGTGTTTATTTTTTTTGTAGAGATTGCGAAATATCGTTGAAGATAAATCGGGAGCTAAATTATTTGCAGTTAAAAAAGCTTTTAGCTCTTCAATTGATAGTTCGTAGATAGATTTCTCTAGTGTCATAATGCCCATGTAATCATCTTGTAGCGGTCTGACTTACAACTGCCAGCTTGTGTAATTTTCTTAATAATTTAGTATTAATCTATATGGAGAAAGTACTACTTATCATAGACGACAGTAAAGAAATAATCGACGTAGTTAAGGGAATTATCGGCGGATTATTTGATCGCGTGGAGTTTTCGGAAAGTGTCGAAGACGCTCAGAATAAGCTGGAAGCTAATGTTTTTTCATACATGGTTTTGGATATCAACCTGAAAGAGGGCAGAAACGGGGCAGAAGTCTTAAGGTTCCTCGTAGAGAACCCTGAAAATAAAAATAATGAATGTCCGGTTGTCATTCTAAGCGGGATTATCACCGCTCAATTTATAGAGAAATTCAACTCAAAATTCGCCGGTATTGTCACCAAACCTTTCGATCATGATGAGTTTGTTCAGATGACGAAAGATATTCTGGATGCCAAAGAAAGTGCAAACTATAAAGATATTCCTACTGCTACTTGCGAGCTTCCATTTACACTTCCTGTGCTTGAAGCGAAAGTGAGTAAAGTGATGGAGCAGGTAAGAAAAAATACAAAATTAAAAGAATTGTTTCACAATCTCAACATTGATAGAAATGCAGACAACTATATTATGTCTCATGTCGGAATGCTGATAAATGCTTCCACGGCAATTGCCATGAAAATGGAATGGAACACTGAAAAAACACTTGAGAAATTTGTGTACGCTGCTTATCTTCATGATATGGCGCTGGCAGAGAGGCCTGACCTGGCAAGAATAAAAGCAACTGCAATAGAGCTGGAGTTGATGCAGGAAAAGATGACTCCCGCAGATCATAAGCTGGTTTTGGAGCACGCTTTGATTGCAGCAAATACGATTGACGGTATTCCTGAAATTCCAGCTGATGTTGGAATGATAGTAAGACAGCATCACGAGCTTCCCAAAGAAAATGGGTTTCCCAACAGGCTTTCTTATGTGAAGATCACTCCGCTCTCCAGTGTATTTATTGTGGCCCACGATCTGACTCATTACATTCTTGAAAATCCTAAATGGACAGTTAAAGACTATGTAGTTAAAGCGAAAAACAAGTTTAAAGGACCGCACTTTGCAAAAGTTCTTTCCGCCTTAAGTGAGATGAATTAACCTTAATTCATGCTAATCGATTCCCATTCACATCGAAAAAAATCAGGCACTCAAATTATTGTGAATGTTCATACTATTGCTGTTCATCCGTGGGAGCTAAAAAATCCATTTGATAAGAAGGCGTTTGACGAACGATGGGAAAAAATAAAAATCAGTAATGAACCGGTATACGCTATAGGCGAATGTGGGCTCGATAGAGTGCATGAAAGCATTGCTGATATCGAAGATCAAAAATATGTACTGAACAGGCATTTTGAAATGGCAAGTGAGAGAAATCTTCCGATCATTCTTCATACAGTAAGAGCTTTTTCTGATCTTTTAGAGATGCTGAAAAAAAATAAATTCCATAATCCGATTATGCTTCACGCTTATGGCGGCAATGAACATGAAATGCATGAGCTCTTGAAATACCCGGTGTATTTTAGCTTCGGGAAAAGACTTTTTAACACGGATAAAATGCTACTTGTCACTCCTCCAGATAGACTGCTTCTTGAGACTGGAGATCAGGATGAATTTACTATTGATGACATTTACAAAAAAACTTCTGCGAGTCTTGGTATGAATCAGTCCGCTCTGGAAATCCAGCTGGAAAAAAACTTTTTAACTTTCTTTAAGAAGTTCGACAATGTTAGTGCCGCGAACTTCATCCAGGATTTGAACACGCGCAAGACCCGTTGATAATTTTCTGATTTCATCCTGAAGATTTCTTCCATGGTGAGTTCCTGAACGAGCCAGCAGATAAGCTCGTCCTTCAGGCTTCAATGAAAATAAAGTAGCGGCAATAAGATTTTGAAGATCACTATCGATAAAAAAACGGCAACGATTTTTAAAATCATTTGGTGAGAGAAGACCTTCACCCAGAAAAAAGTAGGGTGGATTGGAAATAATAACATCATATTTTTCTTTGAATGAGTCATGAAGAAGATCTGCATAGTTCATGCAAAGAAAGTTAAACTCAGATGCTTCTGATTTGGCCTGTTCAGCATTTTTTAAAAAAAACGGACGATAAATTTCCTGCACATCGAGGAAATCAATTTTGCTGACAGATCTAAGGTGGAAATTGAGTTCAAGACCCACAACTCCGCAGCCTGAGCAAAGATCAAGTACGCGAAGGTTCGCGGGTGCGGGATGAGTCTTTAAAACTTCGGCCACTTTCTGTGCAAGAAACACTGAGTCTAGAGAAAAACGGTAATCTTCCGGCTGGTGGTAGTTGTAACTGTAATGTGTATTGAGAGTTTCTTTTTTAGGTTCTTTGCTCATTTGTTTTTTATTATCTAAAATAATCAAAGAATCAACAGGAGTTTATATTTTGAGACTAATGGATATTGTCCATATACCCATAATTGCATTAATTCAGCTTGGATTTACCTGTCTATGGAACTTAAAAATCAGAAAGCGTGCTTTCAATCGCTTAAATATCTGGCTGATTGCAGGTTTCGGCACACTTTTTAACGTCTGGGGTCTAGATGTGATCCAGAGAGAATTTGTAGTGGATAGTCTTGGCAATATGCTGGTGGTGAGCGCAGGTTGCTGGCTGGTTTTTGTCGTGGCCACAACGGCCAAGTATTATGCAGTTTATGGTTGGTCTAAAAGAGAATTTTGGCTAGACTATGGCGGGGATCTGCTGGCATTTCTCCTCTCAGGAACTTTAATTTATTTTGCAACGTAAGGGTGGTTTATGAGTACAGAAAAAGCGCTTTTAGGGGCCGGATGTTTTTGGGGTGTTGATTTAATTCTAAGAAAAATTCCAGGTATTTTAAAAACAGAAGTCGGTTACGCAGGCGGAACGACAAAAAATCCAACATATGAAGAAGTTTGCACGGGAAAAACGGATCACGCGGAAGTGGTACTGGTTACATTTAATTCACAAGAAATTTCATACGCGCAGGTTCTAGATGTTTTTTTCAGATTGCATGATCCGACGACAATGAATCGTCAGCATAACGATATTGGATCTCAATACCGCTCGGTGATTTTCACTTATAGTGATGAACAAAGAGCGACAGCGCTTGAAACAGTAAAAAAAATAAATGACTCTCACGTTTTTAAAAATCCAATTGTGACTCAAGTGCTGACAGTGCCGGATTTTTTTACGGCAGAAGCTTATCACCAGAACTATTTAATTAAAAATCCTTCGGGATACATGTGCCATATTCTCAGAGACTAGTAATGGATAATTTAAATGCAATTTTTCAAGCTCAGGTTGATAACCGCTGGCCCATGTCTCAAACGTCTGCAACAGAGCGTAGGGAGCTTCTTTTAAAACTGAAGCGTTCTATTCAAACTCACCGCACGGAGATTAAGCAGGCGCTGCATGCCGACTTTAAGAAACCTTTTGCTGAAAGTGAGCTGACAGAAATTCACACGGCGATTGATGAAATAAATTTTGCCGTTAAAAAATTAAAAAAATGGATGAGACCAAAAAGAGTGCCAACACCGATTGTACTTTTTGGATCAATGTCTTTCATAAAATATGAATCCAAAGGCGTAGTTCTGGTTTTAGCTCCATGGAACTATCCTTTTTCACTTTTGATGAACCCGCTGATTGCTGCTATCGCTGCAGGTAATTGCGTGATCGCCAGACCTTCTGAAAAAACTCCGGCCACAGGGCTCGTGATTAAAAAAATCCTTGATGAAGTATTTCCGACCAATATCGCTAAGGTTGTGATCGGTGAGATTGATTTAGCAGAAAAATTATTGGAGCTTCCTTTTGATCATATCTTTTTTACCGGCAGTACAAATGTCGGAAAAATCGTTATGGCAGCAGCTGCAAAACATTTAACTTCCGTGACTTTAGAACTTGGTGGAAAATCGCCGGTGATTGTCGATCGCGAAGTGGACCTTGCAGACTGTGCAGAAAAAATCTTCTGGGGAAAATTCATGAACGGCGGGCAGACTTGTGTGGCCCCTGATTATATTTTTGTACCTGAAGAATTAAAAGCAGACTTCATCGAATTATTTAAGCAGCAAATTGAAAAACGTTTTGGTGAAACCAGTCTTGAACGCTTTAAGACTGAAGACTTTGCCCGTATGGTTGATGTGAAGGCCTATGAAAGGCTTGCAGTTAAGATTAAAGACGAAAAAAAGCTAATGGACGATGAAACTCAAAAGGACCAGAAGTTTATTCCTCCGACTCTATTAACAGATGTTCAATTAAACAGTCCAATCATGGAAGATGAAATCTTCGGACCGATCCTTCCTCTCTTAACTTATAAAAATGTAGATACGGTTCTTGATTATATCCGTGCGAACCCAAAACCACTTGCACTGTATGTTTTTTCTAAAAGCAGAAAAATGATCAAAAAAGTTTTAATGGGGACAACATCAGGTGGAGCGGCAATCAATCATGTCGTTCTTCATCTTGCGAATCCGAATCTTCCATTTGGTGGAGTGGGGCATTCGGGAATGGGAAGCTATCACGGCGAGTTTGGCTTTAAAACTTTTTCGCATGAGAGAGCTGTGCTGAAACAGGGACGCTTTACACTATCGAATCTTTATTTTCCGCCTTACGACACCTTTATGAGCAGACTTGCCTTTAAAGTTTTACGCTGGCTAGAGTAGCCTGTGCCTGGAGATATTATGTTAATGGTTCTTTGCGCTTTAGTAGTTTTAAATCTCATCGGGATGGTGTTGCTTTTTTTACGAACGAAAGAAAAAACTCAGGACTTGAGTTTTTTATCGCTTGAAATAAAGCCGATATCAGACAAACTGGTGCAGCTTGAAACAATTATTCAACAACGTTTTGAAAATCAGAAAGAAATAACGAAGCTTCAGGTTTCAGAAATCATCGAAGATAAATTCAAGAAAATTGCAACTGAGCAAAACAGAACTTCTCAGGAAATTATCGAGAAGTTTGGAAACTTTCAGCACGTTCTGACTCAGCAGCTCGTTTCAGTAAATGAAAAGCTGACTCAGGAACTGGTCAATATGAATTCGAAGATCACCTTTGAGATGGTCACGATGAAAGAGAAGATGGCGCAGGAATTGACTGTGATGAATGCTAAAATCACCAAGGACATGCAGGTTAAACTGGATGAGATTTCTGACAGAGTCAGAGAAAACCTTGATCAGGGGTTTAAGAAAACCAACGAAACATTTACAAGTGTTATTGAGCGTCTGGCGAAAATTGATGAAGCTCAAAAGAAAATTGAATCTCTTTCAACTAATGTTGTTTCGCTTCAGGATATTTTAACGGATAAAAAATCGCGTGGTATCTTTGGTGAAGTTCAGTTGAATCAAATTTTAAATTCAGTATTTGGTGATAAAAACGATAAAGTTTACAAAACTCAGTACAAGTTAACTAACGGAACGATCTGTGATTCGATTCTCTTTTTGCCTGAGCCTACAGGAAGCATTGTTGTCGATTCAAAATTCCCACTTGAGAACTTCAGAAGAATGTTTGATATGACATTTACTGAAATTGAAAGAAGAGAGTTTGCAAAAGATTTTAAGATCAACTTAAAAAAACATATTGATGATATTTCATCAAAGTATATTATTTCAGGTGAAACCACTGACCAGGCCATATTATTTCTTCCGGCAGAGGCCATCTTTGCCGAGATCTATGCCTACCACCCGGACATCATCGACTACGCTCAAAATAAAAAAGTTTGGCTGACAAGTCCCACAACATTTATGGCGATGATTACGACGATCCAGGTTGTAATTCAAAATATCGAGCGCAGTAAATATACCAATGTCATTCATCTGGAGCTTAACAAGCTGGCGGATGAATTCGGTCGTTATAAAAAACGCTGGGACAGCCTTGCTTCTCATATTGAAACAGTCAGCAAGGATGTAAAAGACATTCACACAACAACTGAAAAAATTACAACCCGCTTCAGTCAGATTTCTGAAGTCAAGATTGATGACTTACTAGAGTAAATTATGAGAACATTAGCGGCCTATATGAATGAATATTCAGAGTCTCATCAGAATCCTACGAATATTCTTATTCATAAGGTTTGCGTACCGGCGATTATGTTTAGTTTATTGGGGATCTTTAAAGCGTTTCCAGTTCCTGAGTCATGGCCGATGTGGCTGGACTGGAGCAATGTTTTAATTGTTCTGGCACTTGGGTATTATAGCTCATTTAAAAATATCCGTATTTTTTCTGCGATGGTAATTCTGATCATTCCGATGGTTCTTCTTTTAGAATTATTGAGACCAAGATTTTTTATTCTCTCTGTTTTGATTTTTATTGTGGCATGGATAGGGCAATTTATCGGTCACAAAATTGAAGGAAAAAAACCGAGCTTTTTGAAAGATCTATTCTTTCTTTTAATCGGTCCGATCTGGACAATGAATTCGCTCAGTGTCCAGTCCGGAATTGATCTCAAGATTAAATCTTAATAATGCCAGGGATATTTTGAAAAATCCTTCGGACGTTTTTCAACAAAAGAGTTGCGTCCTTCAACGGCCTCTTCAGTTCCGTAAGCTAAACGTGTAGCCTCCCCGGCAAACAGCTGCTGGCCTACTAAACCGTCATCAATCATATTGAATCCGTATTTAAGCATACGCATCGCTGTCGGAGATTTTGAATTCATCTCTCGTGCCCATTTGAGAGCTTCAACTTCAAGGTCTTTGTGATCGATAACAGCGTTAACCATCCCCATATCAAAAGCTTCCTGTGCACTGTAGTTCCTTCCTAAAAAGAAAATTTCACGGGCGCGTTTTTGTCCCACCATACGGGCAAGATATGCCGATCCATAACCGGAATCGAAGCTTGCAACATCGGGGTCTGTTTGCTTGAAGACAGCATGCTCTTTTGAAGCGAGAGTTAAATCACAGACAACGTGAAGCGAGTGACCGCCGCCGACTGCCCATCCCGGAACAACTGCAACCACAATTTTCGGCATGAAACGAATCAAGCGCTGCACTTCTAAAATATGAAGACGTCCAAGGCGTGCCAGATCTACTTTTGAGTTGCCAGTGCCATTGCTGTCAGCGCCTTCATATTTATATCCATCTTTACCACGGATTCTCTGGTCTCCACCTGAGCAGAATGCCCAGCCCGCATCCTTGGGAGAAGGACCATTACCCGTTAATAAAACAACACCGACATCAGCGCTGATTCTTGCATGCTCAAGAGCATTGTAGAGTTCATCAACAGTCTGAGGCCGGAAGGCATTTCTGACTTCAGGACGGTTGATTGCGATACGGACAGTGCCCTGATCAAGGGCCCTGTGATAAGTGATATCTTTAAAATTAAATCCAGGAATTTCATTCCAAAGATTCGGATCGAAAATTTCTGAAACATTGTTTGCCATATTAACTCCTAAGGATAGCTCATTTGAATATTTAAAATTTGTGAATCATGAGAATCAGAATCGATGTTTGTCAAACCATCAAAGCTCATAAGGGCATGGTCTTTTTCTCTGTATTCAACAACAATTTCTTTGACGATGGCGCGAAGAACCCAGCTGGAAATTTTTAAGACAAATTTTCTTTGTCCTTCAACTAATGAGGGTTCTCTTTCAAAATAGAAAGAATAAAAATCAAGTTTAGGAAGAACGATAAACTTAATATCAGATTTTTTATCATCAAAATGTTTCAGGATATAGTTATGAAACCCTTGTCCAGAAACCATATTGTCAGTTCTTGGGATCGTATTTGTTTTTACTTTACCGTCTTTATCGGTGAGCTTCATTGTCACTGTTCTGGCCTCTTTATTATAAGTCAGCTCTTGTTTTTCATTGAAACGGTGATCGGTAAAAAGTGTATCGGGGATAAAAGGATCTTTTGCAAATGTCGATTCAACCTCTGCAATTAATTTGCCTTCGCGATTGTGGTATTTTGTCTGGATTTCTGTGATTTCACCTGAAGGAAGTTTTTTGAAAGTATGAGTCTCGGTGTAAGTGGCATTACCTTTACGGTTTACGGCCTCACCTTTCATCACTACGCTGGTCAATGGCCCAGCGTAAACGGACGTCGTTATAAATATAGTGAAGACTAGTGCCAATAATTTTTTCATTAGAACCCCTTAAGCTTTTTTGAAATATAAAAACATAAAGGAAAAAATACCACCCAGCAGGCCCCATGGATTATGTAATAAGTTGAAAGAGGCTGATAAAAACTTAATAGCCCAAATTTTGCACCTGTGATGTAGCTTACTGGTGCAAAAAAACCACCGACGACAACCTGTGCAGGAATTTTATTTCGAAGCAGAATGAATGTGTAAGAAATCGTCGTTGCGAATAAAACCCAGATTCCCATTAGCCATAAAGGAGGAATTGTTGAAGAAAAAGAGTTGTGGAATGTCAGGATGCCGGATTTTGCCAATGCTGTATCAAGGAGAATCCCGAGAGCAGCAATGATGACAACTTCTTTGAGGTCTTTTTTCTTGTTAATTGAAACACGAAAAAAATGAATGGCCAGAGCAAGAGCGAAGACGGCCCATCCGATAATAGGATTGCCTTTCCAGTTTGAAATAAGCATGGCCCACCATGCGATGTAAAAAACAAAAAAGTTGAGAATGACTGATTTTTTTGTAAGCATATTATTTTATCCAGATTCTTTTTGGATCTTTATGATCCACCGGCCATGATTGATATTTTTTATTTCCAAGACTGGCCATTAAATTATGAATGATGACATTTGTATCTTCAAGGCTCCAGAAGTCTTCAGCAAAGCTTGACTCAGTTTGCAGAGCTAAATGCCCTGCCAGAGAATAAACCATTCCACTCATCGGAGGAATCAGTATTCCAAGAGTGTTTAAAACACCCTGAAGGCGCGACAGTACACCTTTGCCGCCTACTGAATGCATTGTTATGATAACGGCAGCAGGTTTTCCCATAAACATATCACCAGCTTCAAATTCAGTTGCGACTTCCAGAAAGTGTTGCATCGGACTTCCCCAGCTGTCCCAATAAGTTCCGCTGGTGAAAATAAACCCATCTGCTTTTTTCAATTTATTTTTTAATTCACCGATAGTGATTTTCTTTTCCTGCAGATCTTTTAAATGAAGGACTTCACAGTTTTCAATTTTTTCCTGAACGAGTTTTATCAGGTGCTGTGTATTTCCATCGGCTCCAGAAATACTTCCGTTTAAAATCAGAATTTTTTTCATACGAAAATCTCCTGTGAACTCTCAAAAAAATGGCGAAGTTGAGTTTCATCGTCTGAATTAAATTGCGGAGTATTCAGTTTATGAGCAGAGTCGGCCACATGAGCGGGCATATTCCACCATTCTAAAAGCTGCGGGAAAAGCGGTACTGCTTTATCGGCATCTGTTCTAATAAAAGCAGATTTTAAGCATTTAAATAAATGGATAACATAAGCATTCATGTCAGAGACTACATATTCAAATTCAGTTTTAAATTGCTTGTCTTCCCTAAGGTTTTTCTTCAGGAGAGGCTGATCATAAACACTTTCAATCAGTGAATAAAATCCCAGTTGACCTTTAAGACTGTCGTCTTGATTAAAGAAATGGTCAGCATGATGAAGATCGTGAAGAACAAAACTCAGTGGATCGCGCGCAGATAAAACAAGTTTATCAATTTCATTGTGATCAGTTGTGAGAGTGATGCATCTGGTATTCTGAACCTGCATGCGAAGCAGTTCACGCGGACTTGGGATGTGCGTGAGCAGCTCAATTTTCCAGAATCCCAGACCCCAATTAGTCATTGTACGGTTCACCGCCTGCGGAATGCCTTTCAAATTATAAAATTTAAAAAGATCATATATGCTTACATCGTGAAGTTTTTCTTTTTCCCATTCAGTTAAATTAAATTCAAGAGGAATGAGATCGAGCAATTTTTTTTCAAGTGGATTACTCTTAAAATTTTCTTTTTTCTGCAACCAGTTTTTTGAATGTCTGATTCTTAGAAAAAGTAGAATGTATAACGTGCAAAGTTCGAAGTGAGTTAGAGGAAGTGTTGTCAGGATATCGATATTTTTAGTTAAAGTGATTCTATGTGGGCCTAGAAGGCCTTCGGCGATAAGGACTTTTTTATAAGAACCGCTGCGGTTTTTCATTAATCAAGAGCTTGTTATTAAAGGACTTTTAAAGTTTACAATTTTGTTCAAGTTTAGCCTGATTTTTTCCGAAAAGTCCATTGTTATGAAAGACCAAAAGTATAAAAACACTATATTAGACCTATCACTCATTTTGAATGAGCTGCAAAAACCTATTCAAGTCCTGGATGCCGTGAAATGGCAGGACGGTGTTGAAGACTTTATTATCAAAAATAATTTCAAGGAAATTCCAAAAATCTCCTATGAAGCGCGTCCTCTGAAATACGATCCTGCAAAAAAACTGCAGGAGTTTAAAGACTTGCGCATGAAAATCTCACGCGAACTCGGACCCAACGATCCGCTTGGTATTATCCTGGTAAGAAATTGCATGCAGTATGAAGATGTTATCCGCATGCTGATGGTGCGTGGAAAAAATGAATTCTATAATTTTTCAAAAAAACTATACGGAAGCGCGAATGAAATGATGGGCGACGGGAAAACAAAACTCTCCGACCTTGCTCATACGATGTCGGATATCCTGAATGAGCTTGATACCAATCGCTTCGGAGAAAACTACGAGCGCAATTTATCGAGTGAACAGGTGGTCGGTGAATTAAAAATCAGATTAGGAAATTATTTTAAAGACGAAAAAATCAAAGTGAAACTTTCCGACGGGATCATCTCCGATGCTTCGGCCGGATCTGATTACATCAAAATTAAAAGTGAAATGAAATTTTCAAGAAAAGATCTGGATATTTTTGAAGTGCATGAAGGGTGGGTTCACTTGGGAACAACTCTGAATGGTGATAATCAGCCTTATGCTAAATGGCTTTCAAAAGGCCCGCCTTGCTCGACAGTGACTCAGGAAGGGCTTGCAGTCATCATGGAACTTTTTAACTTTGCACTCTTTCCTCGCAGAGCGATCAGGCTTAACGATCGTCTGCTTGCCTGTCAGATGGCGGAAGATGGAGCAGACCTGCTTCAGGTAATAGATTTTTTTAGAAATAAAGGACAGGAAGAGCGTCAGGCAATTAAAAATGCCGGGCGAATTTTTAGAGGGGCGCCGCTTACAGGTGGATCTCCATTTACAAAAGACATTGCTTACTTGAAAGGCTTTGTCATGATTTACAATTTTATGAGAGTGGCAAGTCTTGAAGGGCGTACTGATTTAATTCCGTTTTTATTTGCAGGTAAAGTGACGCTGGAAGATCTTCCGGTTTTAAAAGCTTATCACGATGAAGGAGTGATTACGCTTCCGAAATATCTTCCTCCGCAGATAAGAGATTTGAATGGACTTGCTATCTGGATGGCCTTTTCTAATTTCTTGAATACCATGAAGCTTGAAGACATCATGCAGGAAAGTAAGAATACAGAAGCGACCAATCCGTTTAGAAAAGCTGCTTAAGCTTTTGGGATATTTGTATCAACAACACCCGGGCAGTTTGTAAATCTTTCTCTGAATGATTTCAGTTCAGGAAAATCTTTTAAACTATACACTTCTCTGAATTCAATCCAGTCAACCAGCGCAACCATACTCATCGTCAGGTAATTCCAGTCTGTTTCAGGGTGCTGTTTAGCGGCCCATGGAGTGACAAATTTTAAGAGAGTAGGAATTCGCAGCTTTTGTCTCACAAGATAATAGTTTGATTCATCGTCGATATTCATTCCACCTTTTTTCAGCGAAAATAAATTTACACCGCTTGAAATAATGGCATCAATTGCTGAAAGAATATTTTCCTCATTTATTGTAAGTGGTCTTAGATTTTGTTTTTTAGCAATGTAGTTATACATCACGCGTGTCTCATAAATCGGCTGCTCACCATCCATTAAAATCGGAAGTTGATTGAAAGGGCTTGTTTCACGAAGCACTTTATTTCCCACTTCTTCAAAATAGTTGAGTGGCCGGAACTGAACAGACTCATCATTCCAAAGCAGCAGGCGAATTTTTCTGACGAAAGGAGATGTATAAGAGCCAATTAATGTAAGTGCCATAAGTTTTTCCATATAGGTTGTGATATGATAAAGCTACTTTTTTAGTGATAATAAATCAATCTGATTGCACAGGATTTTATGGACTGCCACTGGTTTAACACCAATCATTGCCGCTCGTGTGAACTTCTTGCCCATACCTATGAAGAGACACTGAGAATAAAGGAGACAAAACTTACGAATTTGTTCCCGGATATTTCGCAAGTGATTAAAGCAACCGCAGGGCTTGACGCAGTTGTTGCAGGCTCGAGGAATAAAGCAAAACTTGCGGTCTTCTCACAAGGTGAAGAGATTCAATTTGGTTTTTATGACAATGGACTCAATTTTAAAGATCTTGAATCATGTCCGCTGCACATGCCGGAACTCAATGAAATTCTTCCCATATTAAAAATTAAACTGAAAAATTTTAAAATCATTCCATATTCAGTCACTGACAAAACAGGTGAGCTGAAATATCTGATTCTATCTAAAAGCGAAAGCCACGATGAAATGCTTCTGCGTTTTGTTTTGAGATCTAAAGAGTCACTCGACCGCTTGAAAAAAATGGCAAAGATTCTCCAGACTGAAATGCCATCAATAAAAGTCATCACGGCAAACTTTCAGCCTGAACATAAAGCGATTCTTGAAGGTGATCAGGAAATAGTTCTGACAGAAAACACACACATCCTGAATACTTTCGGCGATGTAAACTTGACTTTGGGGCCTAGAAGTTTTTTTCAGGTAACTCCCGAAATCGCAGGTAAACTTTATCAGGCCGTTGGAGATGTCGTTCGTGATTTAAAAGTGAATTCGTTTCTTGATCTTTTTTGTGGAGTTGGAGCTTTTTCGTTTTTCGCAGCTAAAACCTGCCCGAAAGTTTACGGAGTGGAAATATCAAAGGAAGCAATCGAGTGTGCAAAAAAATCAATTGCTTTGAATAAAATAGCGGGTGAAATTAAATTTGAGGCCTTGGATGTTGAAGAATTTTTGAAATTAAAAAAAGAAAAATATGATGCCATCTTAATCAATCCACCTAGACGAGGCCTCAATGCCTCGATCATTCAAAATATTATGGATAGTGACCCGCGTGTGATTATTTACTCAAGCTGTAATGCTGAAACGCTGGCCCGAGATTTTGAAATTTTCAAAATGAAGTATGTGATATCTTATGCTCAAATTTATGACATGTTTCCTTTCACGGAACATTTCGAAACACTTATGATTTTAAATCGTAAAGACGCTTAATTTCTACAATTAAAGTTTTTTCATTGAATGGTTTGTTGAAAAAACGATTGTCGGGATTGATCTGCTGAAATTCAGAAAATTCAGGATAATCTTCCATATCACCGCCGGAAAAAAGAAAAAAAGGCAGGTTGTGACGGGTAGAGTTGAAGTGATAAAGATCACCTCCGCTGGCCTTCGGCATTTTATAATCTGAAATGATCAGTTGGAAGTCGCTGTCCATATTCAGAATGTTCATGGCCTCATGCCCATTGGTTGCTGTTGTAATTTCACAGTCAAACTCTCCAGAAACTAACATTTCAAAGAGGTCTAACAGCATTACTTCGTCTTCAACAATTAATATTTTAAATTTTTTCATAGTATTTTCTTTTTTTAACCCATCGGTCTACAGTAAAGTATATGTAGATTTCTAAGGCATTTTAAGCTTAAGTTAACATCAAATTTCTGCAAGGATATTATGGACAATTTAATCAACTATTTTCTAAGAAAGGATCCATCGGAATCTTTCCAGGAGTGGTATGCCGATGCAAAAAAAGTAGAACAGAACCCGGAAGCAATGACTTTATCGACTATGGATCAAAAACACAACCGTCCTGACTCGAGAACTGTCTTGTTTAAAGGAATGAAAGACAATTATTTAACTTTTTATACAAACTATAACAGCACAAAAGCAAAAGAGCTGGATAGTAATAGCGAAGCTTGTTTGCTTTTTTACTGGCATATCTCTAAGAGGCAAGTGCGCATTCAGGGAAAAGTTAAAAAAATGTCAACTGCGGATTCTGATATATATTTTACTGTCAGAGACCGCCAGAGCCAGCTTGCCTCTTATATTTCCGAGCAAAGTTCTCCTATTGCTGACAAAGACACCTTGATGAAAAAATTATCAGACGCAGATAGAAAGTTTCAGGGCAGTGAAGTGCCAAGACCTGAGAACTGGGGCGGGATTCTGTTTGAACCTTATGAATTTGAATTTTTTGTTTACGGCGACTACAGGATTAACGATAGATTTCTTTATAAAAAAAGTCACAATGACTGGATCATTACACGCTTGCAGCCCTAGGAATAAAATATGAATGCTAATAAATTTACTGTCGATCCTGTTATTGAACAAAACTCTATCTTCATTAAAAATATGGGTCTCAGTACTCTCTATTTAAAAAATGATAAAGAGAACCCGTGGTTTATTTTAGTCCCGAGAAAGGCGGGAGCAGTGGAGTTGATTGATCTCAATCATGAAGAGCAGAGTATTTTAATGGAAGAAGTAACGATCATTTCAGAATTCCTGAAAAGCCATTACCGTCCTTATAAATTAAATCTGGGTGCTTTGGGTAATATCGTTCAACAATTTCACTTTCATGTTGTTGCCAGATTTCCTACCGACCGTGCATGGCCGGGCCCCATCTGGGGATCGCCGACCACTCAGGAATTTGATGCTAACGAGATTGAGAATATAAAATCTAATTTCTTTGAATTTATCGAATAAATTTTAAGCTGCCGTGTCTTCGTTTTCAGTTGTACCGGCGCGGGTTTTTTCCATGCTATCAATATACTTGTTAATAGATTCTGGAAGCTCCTGGAAAAAGTCGTCGTCGCGAAAGTATATTTTTTTGCTTAATGGATTGCTGTCCACTGCTGCCTGAGTAAAATATTTTTGCAGACGGAACATTGGCCCTGCGATTTTGTGAGAGTAGAAGAGTCCCCATAACCCGGCCATTCCGGAAATCGAACAAGCAACAATGATAAATACATTCGTCATAAATTTTTTCTGCTCATGGATCATTAAGAAGAATGGATGATCAGGAGGAAGATTCAGTGCTTCTCCACGTGCTATGTAAGAATGGAAAAAGTAATCATTTGCTAAATAGATCACAGACATTGAGCAGATGGAAATAAGAAGAAGCGAGATCATAAACTGAATCTGGAAGTCGTTGTTGATCAGGAACTTCTTTTCTCTTAATAATAAACTTACGATAGGAATTCTTTTTTTCATAGTTTTCATTGTTGGGTCCTGCTTATTGATTGTTTCCATATATCATTTCCTCTTTTTCGTCTTTGTTGTAATTCATTTCAATTAATTTATCTTCGATTCCTGGTCCGTTTTTAACGTCATCGATAAAATCATCCACTTCTTTTTTCTTAGGTTTCTTGAAGCTCGCTACTGCGCGGTTTACTTCACCTTGCTGCTTGAAGGCCATGATTCTGTCCATGAATGAATTTTCTCTGACCAGCTCGTTGATATACTCGATCTCTTCCATGTTAAGTCCGTTTTCAGCAAGCGACTTAATCAGGTTTATTTCAGCATAAGAATAATTTTCCTGAATCATTAGATAATAAACAAAGCGCGGGTCCCATTTTTCAGTGTTAGTTACATCCTGCTTCATTTTATTTTTTCTTTCGGATATTTCACCCTGAATGCGTTTGATGTCTTTTACAGTGCTCGCTCTGTCCAGGTAACTTTGCTCTAGCATCGCCTGAAGCTCTTTAACACCTTCTTTAGCGTTGTAAGCAGTCTTAGCTGTCTTGATCTCTTCTTTCGTGTCTTCATCGATTTTAACGTTATCTTCGTTGATAACAGAACCGATTTTGTCCAGGTCACGTCTTCTTTTGTTCGATAAGATAGTCCCGTCTTTTGAAAGTGCTTTTTCTAATACTTCTGTATTAGCACTCTCCAGCGCAGTGTCTTTCTTATCGTCACTCTTCAGGAAGAAGTACACTCCCCAAAGAAGAAGAAAGCTCGTAAAGGCAATGATTGAGATTGTTCTCATATTGGTTTTCTTTCTTTTAATTAGATGAGATTTTGTTCTAAGTCCCAAAACGTGCAGCAGACAAAATCGCATTGTTGATTGAGACCATTTTAGTGAAATAATTGAGAGCATCAATAGGTGGGAAGAGGATCTGAATGAATGACTTGATATACAGGTATTTAAAGCAGATTTTAAAGGAAATTTGATGAATGCAAAACTACGGGGAAAGTGACAACAAATTCAGGCAGAGGTGATTCTGCCTGAACCTGATTAAGTTTTAAAATTATTTTCCAGCACTAGCAGGCATACGTCCGTGAGAGACTTCTTTAGCTGTCGAAGCTTTTGCCAGCCCTTCGTAGCCTTTTACCTGGACAAGCGCCAGCTCATCGTTTGTTCTTCTGTTTTCAAGAGCAAGTTCCATATTGGCCTTGATCAAACCTTTCATTTCTTCAGACGGCTTCACTTTTTCCAACTGTCTTTGATATTCCATCAATGTTTTTGTTTTTGCTACCAGCTCTTTCTTTAAGAAAGTAGACTCTTCAGCAAAATGTTTTTCCATCGTAGATTTCATTTTATCGTGGTTAATAGATTTCTCTACTAAACGGTCTTTTGATTTTTTTAGTTCTTCTTCAAGATAAGTCACTTTTTCTTCATAAAGTCTTTGTTGTTGATCAAGAAGTTTATTAAGAGTCATGATCTTCATATCTTTTTCATTTTCTGCAAGGGGACCTTCTGGAGGTGCACCTTTGAACTCCGGCTTTTCATAAGCATAAGCAACAAAGTGAGAACCACCGTCTTCACTAGTCATGACATGTTTTGCTGATACTGATGTTGCAATCGTTAGAAGAGTAAGGATTAAAAGATTTGCCTTCATAAGTTTTCCTTTGATGTTTAAGGTCTGCCATACTTGTCGGAAGGTTTTTTTGAATACTTTAGTAATTTGCTCGGAAGATGGAATAAAAAGGCCTGGGATGATCCAGGCCTGTGAATTTATTAATAATTTAAAGGTCTTAAAGACTCTCAGGAGTTGAATCCCAATCTTCAGCAGGTGTACCTCTTCGTGTCGTGAGCATGATTCTGCTTTCGCTATCAAGGATCACTATTTTTAAAATTTCTTTTTCTTTTGGAGTACAAGTGTCGTTACATGACTTAAGCATTTCTTTCATCATAATTGCCCCAACAGTATAAGGCCCATTTACACTTTCATCACATGCGTATGCACCTGCGTAGTCATGTCCGGCCGGACATAGAGAGTGGGCGAAGCCCAGGCTTGATCCATTTCCATCAGAGTGCTTTGCTTCGTGAAAGAAAGTTCCAAGACGGTTGATGCTGTTAGCGATAGATGCTGGGTTTTCATTGTTTATAGTAATTTCTTTCATAAATAAACCTTCGCCGATCTGAATGATACCAGCACGGGGTGATTCAATTACAACTTTTGTTGCTTTCTTTAAAAGTCCTCTTGAAACTTTTAGAGCGTAAACTTTATTTTCATTTTTTCCGGCCATGTAAAGACCCGAACCGATGTTTGACATTACAACTACGCCTTCGCCGGCAGCATTGAAAAGTGTTGAAGCTTTATTTTTCGGGTCGAGTGAGTAAGGAAGAACGCCTGCATTTGGAAATGATACGCCTTCTCTTTCGACCTGAATTGTTTTTTTAATAAGAAGCTTTAAAACTGAAAGAGCATTTTCTTCGATGACATAATTTACCCTTTCGTTCAGCCATTTTGACGCTGTCTGAGCATTGAGAGTTTCAAGTCCCATAACTTTTAAAGAACCAACTTCTGCTGTCGGCTTGAATTTTAAATTATCAAGAGCATCCATATCGCGCTCGATTTTTGCGCGAAGATCGGATTTAATTCCACGTGAAAGTTGGATGTCGTTTGCGTTTGCCAGGGTTGAAGTGACAATTAGAGATGCTATAATTACCTTTTTCATAAATAATCCTTCGATGTCGATTGTTGTGATCCGGACTGACCATACTCCACTAAGCATTTTTCTCAACTATATTGAGGCATCGCAGGTAAAGTTTACAAGGTGTTATATGAGGCAGACAAATAAACCAGATAACCTTCAACTTTTTATTCGTTATATTACCCAGACTTATAAGGTCTTTTGAATAGTGACCGATAAAACTTCTATGAATAAAACTAAAATCCAACTCTTTAGTGTCCTCTTCATTTTGACTATGATCCTCTCGTCTTGCTCGTATCAACAGCATGCCGAAGTCAGCGCTCAGAATCGAGTCATCGCCAATTCAGAGGTCGATGCTTTAATTGAGGAGTTTAAAAGTTACTTCGATAAAAGCTTAAGTCTTGAGCGCAAAAAAGAAATCCAGCTTGTTCAGGAAAATCTTTTGAAGTATTTGATCGAAGCGACTTCAACTGATGATGCTTATAAAATTAAAATATGTAAAGAAGCAAGTAGTTACTTTAATAAAGTTTATCCGCTAGTTCTGGAAAATATTCGCAATGAAAAACTCGGAAAAAAAGATTTCACAGAAATTAAAAAAGCCCCTCTGTGGACATTAAAAGAAGAGCTTCGTTATTTGAATAGCGTTGCTGATTCCTTACCTGTGCCTAAAGTGAAGATTGACCTGCTTGAAGGACTTTCACTTCTTTCTGCACTTTATAAAAATGTTGATGTGCAGACAAAAGGAAAACTGGGCAACGAGTATGGTGCAGCCGTTAAAAAGATTATGGGCGATGAATTTGATCTGCATCCAAGCTTCAATGAAATTGAAACGCTGATTGATGGGCAGGGAACTGAGCAGGATAAAATCCTGAGAGCTGTAAACCTGGTTGAATCGAAATTAAAAAAATATGAGGCAAGAATCAGAAATATCGGCTCTGAAATTTCCAAGAGCGGACAAGTGGATATGAATAATACCCAGATCAGAGTTGTTGTCCATTTTATGAATTACTATTTTAATAAAATTCCAGATGATGTTATCAAGACTATTATGTCCGAGCTGGTAACGGGTGGACCGAAAATTCCTGAAGAAGAAATTTTAAAAGTCGTTTTCCAGAACACGGGGCCTGGTCTTGGAAAAGTTTTGCAGCAGATTGGAAAAGAAAAGGGAGTAGGAGATCAGTTCTCTAAACTCATGGAGATTTTAGAATCGAGCGGAAAGGAAGTCCCTATTCATTTAGTGAATGAAGTTGTGAAAACAGATAAAGGCGGCTACGAAGTAAGATCTATTGTTGAAAAGCCGCTGGGAACCGGAACTATTGCTCAAGTTAACAAAGCAGCGATCTGGGTTGATCAAAAAGAAGAAACTGTGGCCCTTCGATTTTTAAAGCCGGGTGTTGCAAAACGATGCAAGGAAGATATTTTAATCCTTCGCCAGTTTGTTCCGGATAATGAGGCCATGTTTGCGAAGGAGGGGTTTACTGATATTAAAATCTTTGCCACGCTGATCGACAGTGTAGAAAAATTTTTAAATGACGAAGTAGATTTGAGCATCGCTGTTGAACGCCAGAAACAGGCCAATGATATTTATACACGCTCTGTAAAAATTGCAGCGAGCCAGAAATTTGACATGCTGGAAATAAAAGTTCCGCAGGTTTTTTTAGCTCCAAATGGTAAGTCTAATCTACACATTCAGGAATTCGCAACAGGCGGAGTGAAGTTTGCCGAGCTTAAAGATATAGACACGAAAAAAATTGTCGCACGCGAAATGGTCAGGATGTGGTTTGAAGAGTCACTTTTTCAAAGCGGTTTTTTAAATGCCGATCTTCACCAGGGAAATTTCAGAGTAGTCCTGATCGAAGAAAATAATAAAATTAAAATTCTTCTTTATGACTTTGGACTTTCATCAACATTATCAAAAGAAGATCAGAGAGCATTTCTGCTTTTAGGAGCCGGGGCTTATTTAAAATCGCCGAAGACCCTGGCAGATGGACTTATGGTTTCGATGAATTCAACTGACGCCACTTTAAGATCAAAACTTTTAAAGGACATTAAAGCAGAGTTTAAAATCTCTCCGAACAAGCGCCCTGAGGACTGGGTTGTCTGGTGTGTTCAAAAAAATTATTTTGTCTCTGACAAGCTCGGGGCATTTGCACGCGGATCGCTTCTTATTAAGCAATTGCCGGAGAGTATGGGCGAGAGCGAAATGTTTAAAGATACCATCGTCAAAGCGGCCATTAAAAATTTAGGTCATGCTGTTGCAGATCGCGATTATCAATACCCGCTGACTAAAATTGACCTGATCAAGCTCGCTGGCGTTCAAATTAAAAATTCGTGTGTTAATCTTTTTAGGTCATTTTTTAAAAAGTGATGGTATAATTTTTTCATGAACGCAAAGACCACTATATTATTAGTTGATGATGATCCCGGACTGCTGGAGCTTTTTAAGGAAGGCCTGGAAGATCTTTCATTTAAAGTGATCACAGCCCATAATGGTGTCGAAGCGAAAAAAGTTATTGAAACAGAAAAAATCGATTGCCTGGTCACAGATATTACAATGCCTGACATGAATGGTGTGGAGCTCGTGACTTATATACGCGGCGCTAATAATGAACTTCCGATTTTTTTCATTACAGGCTATATGGATTACTCACGTGAAGTTTTGAATTCATTCCGACCAAAAGCAGTCATCTTTAAGCCGTTTGATATTGAAGAAGCTGCCCTGTTGGTGAAAAATCATTTTTTAAGAACCAGGTAGCATCAGCGCCAATAGTCTTCATGATAATTAAAACCTGTTTCAGCTTTCACACGCATCAGATAAGCATGAATGTGCGGAGCAAATTGATATTCAGGCACGACATACATCCCCCATACGTGAGCCGCAATCATTAAATCCATAATCGTAATCTTATCGCTTTTATAAAAAGGTTTTAATTCAGAAAGAACTTCATTAAAAAGAATCAGATCGAGAATATCTACAAAAGTTTTATGATTTTTAACAAGGTCTTTAAATGGCCCGCGCTTCACTTCTTTTTTTGTCTGAAAATACTTTCGTGAACTCTCGCCGAATTCCGGAGTCCAAATCCAATATGGCATGGCAAGCGAGTGAACAGGAGATCCTATTCTATCCAGTAACGGATTGAGAGTGCTTTCGTTAGCTGAAAACTGCTTCCAGTCGAGCCTGTCATTCACATCCAGTTTTTTTAAAATATCCAGGCTTTCATTCAGGGCCGATCCGTCCTCATACTCCATGATGGGAAGCATTTTTTTTCCAGTCAGACGTATGGGAGTTGCTTCATCGTCGTAAGGAGTGACTCTCGACTCAAAATCCTGTCCTAAAAAGCTCAACCCCATGCGGACACGGACGCAAAACGGGCAATGGACATAGTGATATAGCTTCATTGGAGGTTTCTCATTTGATTATGCTTATATTCATGTTCATATTAATAGCTCTGTTTAGGCGTGACAATCAAATATTAATTGATCACCATAGTCCTATGAGAAAAATATCTCCTGAATTCGACTCTCTTTTCTGGACTCAGCTATACGGCGCCTTGAATGACAATTTTTTCAAGAGTGCGCTGGTTATTCTCATCACCTATAAAAATATCGGCCTCTTTGGTCTTTCGCCGGCGTCAATGGTCGCTCTTTGTGGAGGGATTTTTATTCTTCCTTTTTTCTTTTTATCGGCCACCAGCGGACAGCTTGCTGATAAACTTGATAAAGTATGGCTGAGCTACAGAATTAAAGAAGCAGAGGTCTTCATTGCAGTTCTGGGAGCTATCGGACTTCTGACCGGAAATTATTATCTCATGTTGTTCGTTTTATTTTTATTCGGAGTGCAGTCAACTTTTTTCGGGCCGATCAAATACTCACTTATTCCGCACTATGCTCCGAAGGAGCAGCTGATCTATGCAAATGCCATGGTGAGTTCGGGAACTTTTGTGGCGATTCTTATCGGAACGATTGCTGGAGGCTTCAGCAACAGCAATCACTGGCCGATCGTAGCAGCACTTTTAATCATCGCTTATCTCGGTCTTCATTATGCTAAAAAACTTCCACTGGAAAAAACCGCGGGCAGTCCGGATAAAGAAGTCCTGAAAGTTGATTGGAATTTTTTTTCCGCTACATCAGATATTGTAAAACTTGTTTTTAAAAATCATCTGATCGCACTTTTAATTGTAGGGCTATCATGGTTCTGGTTTATAGGCGCAGGTCTTCTTTCACTGCTGCCACTTTTTGCAAAAGATATTTTTAACGGCAACGAAGCAGTGGCAACACTTATGCTTTTTACTTTTGTTATAGGAATGGGAGTTGGACCTTTTATTTTAGAGAAGGCCACAAAAGGAAAAGTCCGACGCTGGGTCATACCTGTCAGCCTTATTGCCATGACTCTGGTTATTTTCGATTTATCTTTCGTCATCAAGGATGCTTCTAAGCACAGCTTTCTTTTAAATGTTTTAGGCCCGGTAGGAATTAAAAATTTCTTCAAGCTCGACAACAGTATGAGAGTAATCATAGATTTATTTCTGCTTTCGCTTTTCGGTGGTATGTTTACAGTTCCTCAGTTTGCAGAATTGCAGAGAGTGACTCCTGATTCTGAACTCGCGCGGATCGTTGCAGGAAATAATATCATTAATGCGCTGGCAATGGTTTCAGTTTCATTAAGCCTCATGATTTTTCATTCACAGCATTTTTCTCTTTCATTGATTCTTGCCATCCTCGGCTTCTTTAATATGCTAATGTGCGTGGGGCTGATGTATTTTTATAAAGAAGAATTCAACAAGATCTGGAGATTTTAACTTGAAAGCTAAGGCCATCATTGTCGATCTGGATGGAACTCTCTGCGATGTTGAACATAGAGTTCATCACGTTCAAAATCATCCAAAAAACTGGCACGCATTCAACTCGGCCATGGATCAGGATAAATCCTACTTCTGGTGTCTGGAGTTGATCGCAGCGATGAAAACGCGTGGGTACAAAATTCTTTTTGTCACAGGCCGGGATGAAAACTTTCGCGATAAAACTGAAGCCTGGTTTAAAAAACATAAAGTGGACTATGATGAGCTCTATATGCGCCCGGCGCGGGACTTTCGTGAAGATTCAGACATTAAAGAAGAAATATATTATACAAAAATCGCGAACAACTCAGAGGTCCTGTTTATCGTAGATGACCGAAAAAGTGTAGTAGAGCGCTGGAGAAAAATGAACATGACCTGCCTTCAGTGCGCCCCAGGGGATTTTTAGGTCAAACTTTACATTGTTGCGACCGGATTATTTGAATTTGTGAAAAATTTCGTTTAACCTGAATGATATAAACTAAAAGACTTAAGGAAGGTTTCTGTGAAAAAAACACTGATCATTTTTTTAACGGTTATTGCCATCGCAGGATGCAAAGGCTCTAGTACGAGAGGCACTTCCGGAAACGATAATATTCCAAGTCTTGGTGGATTGACAGTTCCTCTAATTAAAAATTTTACGCCTGCAGAATTAGTTATAGCTGGTAGAATTTGTGAATCTTTAGAATATAAACGCAACAAAATGAATCAGTTGATTGATAATACGGAGAAGTTTGCTTTTACCGGTACATGGAAACCATGTAACCTTACTTCACCTGTAGATCTTGCCCAGTATATAGTTTCAATTTCAAATTCGACTGCTGATTTAAGATATGTTCCTGCTTCATCACTGTCTCACACAATTCCTGATGTCGTGACCAATGTTAATGAACCGATCAAAACTCTATGTACAAACATTACTGCAAGTTTAGCCGTTTCAAATTTCATTCAATACGGCGGAGCAGATTATTACTTCAAGATTTATAATATCTCAGGTTACGATACTTATGAATTAGCGAAGAGAGCAAAAAATGCAAAGGGCACATACTCACTTGTAAGCACTCAAAGTGTTTCGATCATTACAAAGGCCATACCTAATTTAGATATTAAAATATCGGGAATTGAAAAATTCCGTACATTAAATACAAACTGCACTGGAAATTCAGATTTCACAAGCGTTAGTCACACCTGGGTAGGAGCGACTACCGCTTATAAATTACCTTCAGAGCTTTAAGTAAGTGATTGATAGGCCTTAACTAAGCCTTCTGCTGATAAATCAAAACGTGCATAAAGCTGGTCTGCCTTATAAGCAGACTGGCCGAACTCTCCGCCGATTCCCAGTGTCTTCACTTTTAAATCCACACCATTTGTTACTAAAGCATGAACGATCATTGATCCCATTCCGCCTAGAACCTGATGATCTTCAATCGTGATCAGTTTATTTTTAGTTTTTGCTAAACATGCTTTTAATGTCTCAAGGTCAACATGATTAATGTGAGAGTGATTTACAACACACGCTGAAACACCTTTTGCTGCCAGATCTTTTTGCGCTTGAAGTGCTTTTCCAACCATCGGCCCTGCTGCCACGATTGTCACATCCGTTCCTTCAGTAAAAACGTTGGCCTTGTTCCAAACATATTTAACACCTTCAGCATAACTAACCGGGTGATTTTCTCTTCCTAAAAAAAAGACAGTTGAGTTGGGAATTTTTTCCGCTTCGCGATCTTTTGCAAACGATGTTATTGCTTCATACATTAGAGCTTCTGCTTCACTTGATGAAGAACAGTTCACGACATTCATATGAGGAATTGAAGAAAGGGCAGCGAAGTATGTTGTTGCCTGGTGAGAAGCACCGTCAGCTGCATCCTGAAAACCTGTGTGAGAAAATAATGCGATCACCGGTGCCTGAGAAAGTCCTGCCATGATGAATGGAAGATTTCCTTTTGTGATTCCGAATTGTGCAAATGTATCAACGATAGGAATAAGACCGCACTTTGATAGACCAATCGCTGAAGAAACCATATTTGATTCAGCAATACCTACATCGATATAACGATCTGGGAATTCTTTATGAAAAGCTTTGATCCCTGTTGAACTTTGTAAATCAGATGAGATTGAAAAAACTGGAAGACCTTCGCGTGCGCAACGAATAACTGCACGTGCAAATCCATCCTGAACCTTTTCAGTTTTAACAGAAGGAGCACCGTCTTCTTTCAGAGCTGGCTTTGATTTTAAAATTTCAGCACCCCAGCTTGTAAATTCAGCTGGAGCTTCACCGTTGTAAATTTCTGCAATGAAGGCCGGAAGTTTATCGTCGTAAGCTGAAAGCGGGTACCCGTGTCCACCTGAAGCACTATCAACAGTCGACTTCACTCCAAAACCTTTTTTTGTTTTGAAAATAACTGCTACCGGCCGAGCAGGATTTTTTTGTGCATCTTCAATAGCTTTTTCGGTCGCAAGATAAACTGTCTGCACATCATTTCCTTCTGCGACTGTCATAACTTTCCAACCCAGGTTTGCAAGAGAGTTAAACGTTGGCTCCATTGAAAAAGAGTCTTCATCAATTCTTCCACCAAGCTTGGTGTTATTGTCAGAGATCAGCATGACAAATGGATTCATTTTATTTTTTGTTGCAAGACCTGGAATCGCAGCGAAAGCTTCTTTCGCTTCTCCTTCCATTGCTCCACCGTCGGAGATCGTACAGATCGTAACTCTTTTATTTCCTAAAATTTTATCGGCCATCGCCAGCCCCTGTGCCTGCGGAAGACCAGATCCCAGTGGGCCATTAGAAATTAAAACACCTTCAGGATTTAAGTGAGCTTCACCATGTCCCGTTAGTTTACTTTCGATACTTCTGAATTTGCGAAGATCATCAAAGGTTAAATTATCAAATCCATAATTAGCGCGAAGAGCGTACACACCATTTTCAGTATGGCCGGCATCGTTTACGAAATGAAAATTTTCATACCAGTTTTTATTTTTGTCCGCGAACATCAGCGTATGAGTCGCTGACATAATTTCTGCGAAGGCAGCAGGGCCTCCCCAGTGGCAGGCAGCTCCACCGATGGTTGCATGCTGATTCATCAGAGCAACTAATGCGCGAGTGGCACGTGGGTCAGCAACAGTGACTTCATGGCCTTCGTTGTTTTTAATTATGAGAGCATACTTTGGAGATTGTTTTGGAGTAGGTGCGAGAGTCGTTTTGAAATTGAGCGCCTTAATCATCGGTGATCTCCTGGTGTGCTAGCGGGGGAAGGAAATAATTTTTAACAGCATAGCAAAACTTTGAGGCATTTTAGAGAATTATTTCTCAACGATTTTTTATGCTTAGGGCCTAAAACTATAGGGGAATCGCACCGATTCTATAGAGCTTTTGCATAAATTAAAAAAAGACCTCAAGAAATAGGGCCGTTATCCGATAAAATTAGTTGTGAGGTATAAGTATGTGCGAAATCTGTAAATCTGAAGGGAAAGACGCTGCATTTGTTAACGGAACAAAGGATGTTATTTCGACTCAGCAGCTCTATAAAGTTTATAAAAACTCGGTTGCCCCAGTGCGCCTTTGTTACATACACAGTATCGAACTTTTCATGATCGGTGAGAAGAGATTCCTAAAAGAGCATTTATCATTCGCCCACGTGCTCATTACGCGATCAAAAAAAATATCATCTGCTTCTGACTCTCCATTTGGCTTTTAGTTCTGACGAGAGCTAAAATAGAGTCATGGAAAATCGTGACGTTTTACAAGCAAAAAGTTTTATTAACAACGAATGGGTAGGACACTCGACAACTAATGTTTTAGTTGTGAAGAATAAATTCGATCAGACATTACTCGCGACTGTTGCCTACGCAGACTCTTCTGAAGTGCAGTTTGCTATTGCCAATTCCGTTCAGGCCTTCCAGAGCTACTCAAAGATCTCTGGAGCTGAGAGAAGAGACTATCTTTTAAAAATCAGAGAAGGACTTTATCAGGAAAAAGATAAATTTATCAACCTGATCGTTTCAGAAGCAGGCAAGCCTCTCGATTATGCCCGCCAGGAAGTTGAAAGATCACTTCTGACTTTACAAGCTGCTGCTGACGAAGCGATTCGTGTTGGCGGTGAAGTTGTCCCTATGGATTATGGACTTGGAAAAGGTCGTAATGCTCAGACCAAAAATTTTCCTATCGGAGTGATCCTAGCGATTTCTCCGTTTAATTTTCCTCTCAATCTGGCCTTGCATAAAATTGCTCCCGCACTCGCAGCAGGATGTACTGTTTTATTAAAGCCGTCTCCGTTTACTCCGCTGACTGCTTTAGCACTCGGATCATTATGCAAACGAGTTGGTCTTCCTCCGGGAGTTTTAAACGTTGTTGTTTGCCAGAATGAAGAGGCGCAGGTGATGTTAAAAGATGAAAGAATAAAAATGCTTTCGTTTACAGGCTCTGCAGAAGTAGGCTGGTCTTTAAAAGCTCAAGCGGGAAAAAAGAAAGTTGTATTAGAGCTCGGTGGAAACGCTGCCGTTATTGTTGATCGCAGCGCTAATTTAGATGAAGCGGCAAAATCCATTGCCATGGGTGCATACAATTATTCAGGACAAGTCTGTATTTCTGTTCAAAGAATTTACGTCGATCACACTGTGTTCGATGAGTTCGTAAATAAATTTAAAGAAGCTGTTTCCGGATTAAAAGTTGGAGATCCTGCTCAGGAAGGAGTAGTCGTAGGACCAATGATTGATCGTGTTCACATTAATCGCATCGACAACTGGATTCACGAAGCACGCACTCGCGGAGCGCAGGTGATTTTCGGAGGATCGGTCGTCAATTTAGAAAATAATCTTTATGCTCCGACGCTTTTAACGAATACTCAGGGCGATATGAAAATTGTTTCGGAAGAAGCTTTCGGCCCGGTCGCTATCATTGAAAAAGTTCAGTATTTTGATGAAGTGATTCGCGAAGTTAACCGTTCACGTTACGGGCTTCAGGCCGGGTTATTTACCAATCAAATCTCACAAATGAAGTACGCTCACGAAAATTTAGAAGTGGGAGCACTCATTATCAACGGAATTCCTGGATTCCGAATCGACACAATGCCTTACGGTGGAGTGAAGGATTCTGGTTCAGGCCGCGAGGGAGTTCGCTACGCTCTAACGGATATGCTCGAGCCTCGTCTTCTCGTATACTAATTCTAATTTTTCTGCTAAATTCAATTCTTGATATTTCATTGGAGATCTTATGACTGTTCGCGTACGTTTTGCACCGTCACCAACCGGCTACCTGCATATCGGGGGAGCTAGAACCGCTATGTATAATTACCTTTTCGCTAAAGCGATGGGTGGAAAATATATTTTAAGAATTGAAGACACTGATACTGAACGATCTGAACGCCAGTATGAAACGGCACAGATTGAAGATCTAAAATGGTTAAACCTTCCACACGATGAAGGTCCCGATGCTGGCGGCGATTACGGGCCCTACAGACAGTCTGAACGTCTTCATATTTATAAAGCCTGGACTGATAAACTTCTTACACAGAGAAAAGCGTATCATTGTTTTTGTACTGAAGAAGAATTAGCAGCGAAAAAAGAAATTGCGACTGCTGCAAAACTTTCTCCGCACTACGATGGTACTTGCAGAAATTTAGTTGAGTCAGATGTCACTGCAAGATTAGCAGCGGGAGCGTCGTCTGTTGTTCGTTTCAGAACGCCGATGAAAGCTTACGAGTTTACAGATCATGTCCGCGGAAAAGTTGTTTTCCCTGAAGATATGGTAGGTGACTTCGTTATCATGAGAGCGAATCATATTCCAGTTTATAACTTTGCGGTTGTTGTTGATGATGCTTCGATGAAAATCTCTCACGTTATTCGCGCAGAAGAGCATCTGCCGAATACACTTCGTCAGCTGATGCTATATGAAGCTTACGGTGAAACTCCTCCCGAGTTCGCGCACGTTTCACTTTTAATTGGTGAAGACAGACAAAAACTTTCAAAACGCCATGGAGCGACCTCGGTAAGATTATACAAAGAACAAAATTATCTTCCGTCGGCGATGTTAAATTATTTACTTCTTCTTGGATGGTCTCATCCAGATGAAACAGATATTTTTGATATTCATAAATTGGGGACAATGTTTAATATTGATCGTTTTACAAAGTCAGCAGCGATTTATGACATCGTAAAATTAAATCACATCAACGGTGAGCACCTTCGTTTGCTTCCGACTGATTTGCTGATTGCTGAAGTTGAAAAAGTTTTACCAGCAGGGCATCCTTTTACAAAAATGGACCACGACTGGAAAGTTCGCTGTGTAACTTTATCAAAAGAAAAGATGAACTTTTTCACGGATATTATCCCTCTTTTAACTTTATACTTTGACTGTGAAGTTTCGATTGAAGCTGATTATGTTGAGGCAAGAGGCTGGGAGACGACTCCGCAAATCCAGGCCTACTTAAAAGGTGAAGTGGAAAAAGCAAAAGCTTCCGGGAAAAAATTTGTCACTGAAGCTGAATACAATGAATGGAGTAATCACGTTAAAGGTGAATTAAAAATTAAAGGAAAGCAGTTGTTCATGGGGATCAGGGCTGCCCTGACTCTTCAGGCCCACGGATCAGACTTAAAGTTTATCATTCCCCTTACGCCCATAGAAGTTTTAGAAAAAAGACTAAAGATTTCATAAAAAAAGGGTCCTATAGTTAGGACCCTTTTTTTAATTCTCGATTAATTTACAGTTTTACATGTATTGAAAAATCCACCCCAGCCAGCAAAGATTGCGCCGTTAGTAGTTTCACCTTTTTTGTTTTTGTATTCCAAAAGAACGTAACCCGAGCCATCGTCGGCGACGTATTCAAGTTGGTCGTAAATTGATCCTTCTGAATTTGCCGAAACGATTAATGTCGCAGTGTCGATCGACTCTTTTGCGGCAGCCTTTAAAACCATAGATTTTGAGAAATTAGTTTTATCGTTTAATAAAACTGTTCTAGCTGCTTCGCTGATGGATGTGTCGGTAAAAGTCCACATAACTTCTCCATCTTTGCCTCCCAGGCGCGTCTCGACAAGAGAGTTTCCGTCGAGCTCGACAGTTATGGCCAGAGTCTTGTCGGCTTCACTTTTGCAGCTGATAAATCTGTTGGCAGCACTCGCTGTAGTGCCTGAAAAAGCAGTTGATAAAGCGATGGATAAAGCAATCATTAATGTTTTGGTTTGCATGGGTGTCTCCTTGAGTTTCAAAAGTTTCAATTTTTTTATCCCAGCCCTTTGAGCTAGTAAATAGCACACTGGAGAAGTGATAATTTTTACACGAACCTTAATCTTTTCTTACAAAGCCTCATTTCCACAGAGTTTCAAGACGTTTTGCTTGCCGGATCCTCTCTCCCATTATTAAATTTTATGATTATTAGTTTGGGGGCATTTTTATGACTAAATTCATTCTTGGTGCTATTACCAGCGTTATTTTAGGATCAATAAATTTAGGTTTTGCGAGCACCACACCCGATTGGACGGAGAATTATGTTCTACCAAAAGGCGAAACCCGGGCTAATCTCTACAACGTTTCTGTACTCGAATTAGAGCAGTTAAAAAATAATGGTTACCTGCATGCCATGAATTACCCGGTCACAGTCACAGGGCTTTTGATACCCTATGAACCGCTTTTAAATTTTATGAGCGCCGACACCAAAAACCCGCTAAAAAAATTTATTCTTAACATCAGCAGAAAATTTGCCGGCTTTAAAACTGAAGCTGAGCTTTATGAATGGCTGGGACTAAATAAGTTCAACGATGCTTCAGCGACAGGGATTTATAAAATGCCCCGTCCTGCCAATCA
>JACMRM010000162.1 GCA_014376445.1 Bacteriovorax sp.
AGCGGCCTTGGCTTCAACAAATAAAGCTGCAGTAAAAAGAGCGACTGAAACAAAAACTTTATCTCTTCAAGAAATTGCTGAAAAAGCACAAACAACATCAACTCTTTTAGAAAAAGATAATGAGACGGATAAGTCTGTGGTTCTTTCTGTAGATAACTCAGGCCGCTTGAATACCAAAGAAGACAAACTGTCTGCTATAAATAAAAAAGCAACAACGATTAAGAAGTAAGATACTTTATTGCCTTCTGCTGCCGTGGTCGGTAGAGGGCAATAGATATTTTCTGCATGGCAACTAGCCGGATCAGTTTCTTACAAAAGTTTACATTCACATACTGTTCAACCGTTGGCCATCTTGTAATGAAATCCTAATAAAACCCCCCTATCCAGAGCTAATAAGCTGAATTAGATTTAATAATAATTTAAATCCAATGATGGGATGATCAAAATGAAAAAGCTACTGAAGAAGATTTTACTTTCGTGTGTTTTTCTCTCAACGATTCTCGCTTTCAGTCCTGTCTTTGCCGAAGTTGAAGCCGTACTAGGTTCACCTCTGAATAAAAATGAAAGCCTCGTTCTAGAGCTTCCAAAAATATCAGCGCCTGAAATTATTTTATCCCGTGAACAATACATCATCTCTTACAACAAAGTCCGCCGCGCTCCCAATTGGGCAGCTTGGAAATTAGAACTTAATCAGTTTGGTGACTCCGGAAGATCAAATGATTTTGCCGTCGACACAGAATTAAAAAATTACCTTGATAAAAAAGAAGGAAATAAAACAGCAGTCGATCCTGAAGACTATAGAAGAAGCTGTTACGACAGAGGTCACCAGACTCCTTCTGCTGACAGAACAAATACAGAAGCAAATAATCAGACCACATTTCTTATGAGTAATATGATTCCTCAGACTGCTTATCTGAACCGCGTTGTGTGGGAGCATCTTGAAGCTTACTCGCGATCACTTGTAAAACTTCAGGGTAAAAAATTATATATAATCGCTGGACCAATCTACGATAAAGACCTGGGCTCTATCGGTCCGGATAAAGACATTCCTGTCCCTTCAAAAAATTTCAAAATCATTTTCATTTTGAATGCTGACCAAAGTTTTTCTGACATCAGCGCTAGTACAGAAAAAATTGCTGTCGTCATGCCGAACATCTATCAGGACGGGACAGCTCCGGGAAAAAGTCCTTCAGACAACTGTCCGAATATCGATACTAATCATGAAGATAAGAATGACTGGATAAAGTATAAAACAACAATTGATGTTATTGAAAAATCTTCAGGCATTTCATTTTCTTACGCTCACAACACGATAAAATAAGGCCCTAATAAACCTTCCAAGGAAATAAATTGGAAAAATTTAATTCTTCTGAGATCATTTATTCTTTCAACTTCAGCTTTCGCAATCTTTGATGACAGTCCAGTAAAAGCTTGTCTTCAAAAGGGCACAGAAAAACTTCAACAGACTGCAATCAAGGGCCTTTGCCTTCTTGATTCGTCAACTGTTTACGCTTCAAATATCGACAACGTTTTCTACAATCAGACAAAAGGAATTACATACACTGATACAATGAATTGTTTATTGCCGGGTGATAAAATTATTTCACAACCAATTCAGTATTTTAAAGGATCATGTAAATAATAAAATTGCATCTCATCAAAAATTCACAGGCGTCTAGGTGGGGGTCAGCAATGATACTACCAAACAAGTAGAAATTCTTACTTTCAATCATTTCTAATTTTGAGTCCTATTGAGCTAAGCCTCATATTTATCTTGCCAAATAAATTTATAGCTTTATATTCCCATAATATTGCCAATTTTTATATTAACTACTCTGGAGAGAAAAGATGGACGAGCACCCCACAAACATTTTTTATGTTCCTGAGAAGAATAATGCTAATTTTTAATTTCTAAAAAATGCTTAATCTCTCAGGTTTTCTATTAATGAAAACGAGCACGAGATTGAGTTATGCAAAAACGATACTCAGTATTTAATTTTACTTTTTCTTTTTTAATCGAAGAATTTGATTTCACTTGGCGCGATCTAATCGCCTTTTTAATGTTCATTTCGTTTTTATGGCTAGCAATAGACTTAATTAAAGATATGAACGTTCCTTATACGACTTCTAGTTTTCAAGATTTAAATCTTAACTACGATAGAATTCCTTATTATATGATGAGAAGCACTTTTCGTATGTTTCTGGCTTATGGGGCCTCTTTATTATTTACGACGACTTTCGGATATTGGGCCTATAGAAGTAAACGTGCTCGCTCTCTAATAATCCCGATGGTTGATATTTTACAATCTGTGCCTGTTTTGGGATTTTTATCTATCACTGTCACTGGATTTATGTCTTTCTTTCCTCACAACTTATTAGGAGTTGAGTTAGCAAGTCTATTTGCCATTTTTACAGGCCAAGTTTGGAATATGACCCTAGGCTTTTACCACTCCTTAATAACCCTTCCAAATGACCTGCAAGAAGTCTCAAAAGTATATAAGCTTAACCCTTGGCAAAGGTTTTCAAGACTCGAATTACCTAATTCGACAATCTCACTCGTTTGGAACTCAATGATGAGTTTTGGGGGTGGATGGTTTTTCGTTGTTCAAAGTGAAATGATTACTGTCCTTGGAAAAAATATCAAGCTTCCAGGAATTGGTTCTTATATGGGGATGGCATTAGAAAAAGGTGACTCAAAGGCCGCTCTCTATGCTGTTCTTGCCATGGTCACAACTATCGTTTTAATTGATCTATTATTCTGGAAACCAATTACTGTTTGGTCAATGAAGTTTAAAAACGAACAAGTTGATTCAGCAGAAAATCCAAAATCCATAATTTTTGAAATATTAAATAAATCGAAACTAGTTAATAAGCTGGTTGATCTTATCTTGAGATCAATTGATATTTTTTTTAATTGGTTTTTCAGCCTCGGGACCGTGACATTTTTGAAAAACAAAAAAAAGAAAAAAATTATAAAAGACAATCGTCTTTTCGATTTTTTCTTTTATATTTTTGTTTTTGGCGCTATCACATACATCATTTATTTTGCATTTCATCAGATCAAAAATAAATTTTCACTTGATGATATTCTTCTGGTTCTAAAACTTGGAACCTATACGATGTTAAGAGTCTTTTTAATGGTGATTGTTTCAACACTTATTTGGACACCTATTGGAGTCTGGGTAGGATTTCGTCCGAGTGCTGCAAAAATCGTAAGACCTCTGGCCCAAATTGGAGCTTCGTTTCCAATCAATATGACCTTCCCTATCGTCGTAGCGTTTTTTATAAATCATAGTATTGATATGAATTGGGGAAGCATTTTTCTCCTTTCACTTGGTGCTCAATGGTATGTGCTTTTTAATATTATTGCGGGAGCATCTTCTATTCCGAGCGATATGAAGGAATGTGCTCGCATTTTCAATTTAAAGGGAATCAAGCTTTGGTCAAAAATGATTATTCCTGCCATCTTTCCTTTTTGGGTAACAGGAGCGTGTACTGCTGCAGGTGGTGCTTGGAATGCAAGTATTGTTGCCGAGTATGCTAACTTTGGAAAACAAAAATTAATTGCCCAAGGACTTGGATCATACATTTCGCAAGCTACCAGTGAAGGAAATTGGAGTGCCATTTTTCTAAGTATTGCGACAATGTCTATCTTTGTTGTTTTAATCAACCGCCTTGTTTGGCGAAAGCTTTATAAACTGTCCGCTGATAAGTTTCATTTGGAGTAGGTGATTTTATGAAAGTAATTACTTCTTTAGAAAAAATTTCAAAAACATATAACCTAGAGAATGATCAAGATGTTTTAATTTTAAAAGATATTGATTTAACCGTTTCTGAAGGTGAGTTCATTGCTCTTCTGGGTCAATCGGGTTCAGGGAAATCAACCGTACTTCGAATAATGTCAGGTCTAATTCCAGCGAGCACTGGAAAAGTTTTACATCATGATGAAGTACTTAATGACGTAAACTCCGACGTTGCTATTGTCTTTCAAAGCTTTGCTCTTTATCCATGGTTATCTGTTGCTGAAAATGTCCGGATTGGACTTAATCAAAGAAAGCTAAGTAAAACAGAAGAAGACGAGGAAATTGAAAAGGCCCTCGATCTTATAGGTCTTGGTGGACATGAGAATGCATACCCAAAAGAGCTATCCGGTGGAATGAGACAACGTGTAGGTTTTGCCCGTGCGTTGGTAGCACAACCTGAAATTTTGGCCATGGATGAACCCTTTAGTGCTTTAGATGTCTATACTGCTAGAAACTTGCGAGCTGAAATTATCCGTCTTTGGCAAAATGGAGATGCTGGTTTTAAGTCGGCATTTATGGTTACTCACAATATCCAAGATGCAGTTTCAATGGCCTCAAGGATTTTAATTCTTTCCAGTAACCCAGGAAGTATTATTTACGATATTAAAAATGAGCTTTCTTATCCACGAAATGAGAAGTCTTCTGAATTTCAAACAATGGTTGATAAAATTCACGATATGATTACCAACTTGACTCTTCCAGATAAAGATAAGGAAAGCGAAAAATCAATTTCTGTCCCAAGAGATATGACAGAACTTTTTATTTCTGAACTCTCACCTCGTATAGAATCAATTCCTTCAGTAACAGCAGGCCGAATGATCGGCCTGCTCGAAATGATAGCTGCCGACAAAGGTATAGTTGATGTTTTTGATTTGTCAGCGCAAATGAGGGAAGAATTTGGACTAACGATATCTCTTACAAAAGCGCTGGAACTTTTAGAGTTAGTTGAAACGCCGAAACATGATGTTGTTCTTACTTCACTTGGACATCAACTTGTATGTGCAAATACCCTAGAAAGAAAAATTATTTTCAGAGATCAAATAAAAAAGTTAAACTTATTTAAAATTATTCTGAGTAAATTAGAAAAACAAAATGAAGTTAGCGAGGCTTCGTTACAAGAAGAAATTGCCGACAAGCTTCCGTATGAAAATGCAGATAAAATATTTGATACCATCGTTGACTGGGGGCGGTTTGCCGAAATTCTGGATTATGATTTAAATAGAAAAGTCATCTTTTCTCCTGAGGAAGAAGAGTGAGAAGAATAATCAATTATATTTTTATAGAATCTATTTAGGATTTACGGTGAAGTATAATGAGGGAATTAAATAATTTTGAACCCTTTGTAGAGCCAGAGTAGTCAATCTTTATGATATTCAAAAAATTGAATTACTTTATTCATTACCTAGTTTAATCGGTTGTAAAATAGTTGAAGAAGCATAGTCACTGAAATCCACAACAGACAATTTAGTAATTATTCAATTTCTAAGTTCAACATTCATAGAATTTTAATTATCACTCACATCAATAAAATTAATTCATGAAGAAAGAAAAACTGATGCTCAAGATCCAAGACCCAGAGGCGTTTTAATTTCTTCTAATTTAAAAATGAAAGTTACGGAAATTGTTAATATTAAAGTTGCTGGCATTGTCATCAATACAAAAAATAATACACCAGTGATTTTGAAATGGAAACGGTAGAACTACTTACGAAATACTCTAGGGAATGTCCCCTCTTTTTGATACTCCGATATTTTTCAAAAGGAACGGCTTCATTCGTGACTTTATTTGAAATGCATTTTTTTGAATACAGGCACCGTGAATTAATAAGAAATTTGCTACAGTAATTGAAGTCATATTTTTGACTATTTAAATACCAAACATGTGCTTCAGGCCCTGCCGCATAAATTATCAGTGACATTTAAAAGAATATGAATAAGTGCATCTTATCCTCAGAAAAATCTAAAGAAACCATTACTTTTATATAATTTTTTATGAACTACAAATGGCGAGCTGAAAAAAAATGCCATATAAAAAATTGATCTTGATCCCAACCCTCTGGTAAATAGCAAGACTTGGTAGGGTTTAAAAATTTTGTTGGATGATCGCCCGTAATGATTGAAATTCTTTATCCTTAATCTTTTCGTGATTATCTGAATGCACATATACATTAAGTTTTTTCCATCTTTAGGGCAGCTTAATTTTTTATTCTTTGATGATGTAGAATGCCCAGAGTGTCACATCTTACTATCTACAACCGAAAGGCCAAATTAATGAAATCGGTTCAATGATCGAAATTTTATTTTTGTAAATCGATGTTTAATAAATAATTATTATTAATGCATTAATTTATTTAAGTGTTACCCTATATAAAATGCATCAACTTTGGGGAGTAAACATGGATTGGCAGGTCAATAAGCCGAGATGGCGCATACTGGGGGTATTGAATATAATCAATAATCTATCTATATCTCAAAGCCAAAAAAAGCCAAAACACTTAATTCTATAAAAAAGCGTCACTATCAATTTGACGATGAGACTGTATAAGTTAATTGGGCAAGAAAACCTTGAAGGTCTTTCAGAATTTTTGAACCATCCGAAATCACCCTAAAAGTATTAACCTCTACGGGATCTATCGATGCCCAAACTGGAGTTGTGATATTAAATTCGACTTCATGGTTTCCTTTATAAAAAACTCTGAGGGTCTTTACAGCTCCCCAGTCTTCTATTTTTACACTTTCTATTTTACC
>JACMRM010000163.1 GCA_014376445.1 Bacteriovorax sp.
AAGATTTCTAAAGAGCCAATCTCTCTTGAAACTCCAATCGGGGAAGAAGAAGATTCGTCACTTGGAGACTTTATTGAAGATAAGAAAATCATCTCTCCAGCTGATGCTGTCATGAGTATTACGCTTTCTGAGCAGACTCGTGCTGTTCTTTCAACTTTGACTCCGAGAGAAGAGAAAGTTCTTCGTATGCGTTTTGGTATCGGGGAAAAATCGGATCACACTTTGGAAGAAGTAGGTCAGGATTTCTTCGTTACTCGTGAACGTATTCGTCAGATTGAAGCGAAAGCGCTTCGTAAGCTTCGTCACCCTTCAAGGGCCAAGCTTTTAAAGTCGTATGTAGACAACTAACTAGCTAACGGCAAGAGCCGAGCACATTATGTATAAAGGCCACCTGATGGCGGCCTTTATTATTTCTTCCAAATAACTCAAACTCTCACTTTTTAAAAAAGTCAACAAAATTTCCTTCTTACTCATGCAAGATATGCAAATATATTAAGTCCTATATACTATTTTTTAGCGTATAATTTTCTCTTGATTAAAAAACCAAAGAGACGCATGAACGAACAACGTACCTGGAATATCCCTGATTCAATTACTGACGAATGCAAACGCTTTTTTAGCCCTGCACTTATTCAAAACGGCCTGAGATTTTTTAAACTCTCACGCGTTTCGATTTCATTTAAAAAAGGTTCTGCGGAAACTTATTACATTGTCAGCGGTATCGTTCGCGATGACCGTGCACACGAAACAAAAATCGTTTACAAAAAGCGACTTGAAGGAACTCCAGAAGGACCGTTCTCTTCAAACTGTGATTGTCATCACTGGCGTGAAGCGACTCACTGTCAGCACGCTGTCGGATTATTTATTACGTACCAAGTTCAACAATATGTAGAATCTCAAGGCGAGATTTCGATGATTGACGATGAAAGCGGACTGCCACCGATCGTGATCAATGCCAACTTTGGTGTAAACGTTGCTGAGTATGGAACAATTTTGAACGGCCCCCACCAGCTTGTTGGTGCACCTGCCGCTCCAACTTACTCAGGTCTTCAATATCTTCTGCACAATAAAAAAGTCGTCGCGTTTCCTATGCCTGAAACTTTCAAAGGAAAGCTTCAGCTTTATTTATTCATCGATGAAAAAGTAAAATTTAAATATAAAAGCGCTGATGGTGAAAAAGTTATTCCGGAAATTTCGATTTTCGAAAACCTTTACATCTTCAACTGGCGTGAAGGAATTGTTCTTCACATTCCAAGCGACTTGAAAATTTTGATTCAAAGAATCCGCTTGAATCTTTTCAGCTACACAATCAATGACATTCTGACGAACATTCAGGAACTGGGACTTTTTGAATCAGTGGAAATTTTCATTGAAAATACTCCACTTGAAGAAATCAAAACCAGCAGACCTAAAATTCGCATGACTTTAGCACCGGCCGAAAAGAAGGGCCTTCTTCATGCAAGTTTAGAATTTTATGATGAATCTGAACTTTTAGTTGCACCAAATGACTTTCTTTCATTCTTCACTTTTAACAATGGAATTCTTTCTCATTTTAAAAAGAAGCAGGAAGCTTATGATTTTGTTGTAGCAGTAAGAGATTCAATCCTTAACAAAAACGACAGTTATAAAAAATTTATTGTCTCAGCTTCGAAAAAAGTAAAAGTACAAAGTTTAATTACTGAAATCCAGAAAGACCGCGAGACATTAGTATACGATCAGTCCAATAACCTGGTTTGTTTGTACGATAATAATATCATCCGTGATTTATTCCTGAATATGATTCAGCATTTTGGAGACCAGTTCTTCAGATACGCTCACCTTGATCAGGAAATGAAAAAAATAAAGTACGATGTGCAGCCGGCAGTCGTGTTTGCAGGATTAACTGACTTCCATCGCTCAGTAACATTATTGGGAATTGAGATTTATTATGACCGTCATGAAATTTCTAAATGGAACTCACGCATTAGATTCGAGCGAAGATCATCTTCAACGAAATGGTTTGATCTTGAATTAAATATCGACCAAGACGATTTAGCTGTTATCCAGGAAGCTGATCTTGAAGCCGGCATGGTTATCACGAAAAAAGGTTTGATTCTTTTAAGTAAAGAACAAAAAGACCTGATCCGTTTCATGCAGAAGTACACTAAGTATGAAGCAGTTGAAACACAGACAAAAATTGATGGAAGCCAATCTTTCAAAAAATTTATTCTTCCATTTAACCGCGCAAGAATTTTCGAATTATTTGAACTCCGAAAACTTGGAATTGAAGGTGCGCTAACTGAAGATGATATCGCTCTTTGTGAAAAGCTCTCGAATCTTACTGAGATGCCTGTTTACGATTTACCACAGTCTCTTGAAGGAATTCTCAGACCATATCAGGTCGTCGGCTTTAACTGGCTTAGATTTTTATATGAACACAAGCTGGGCGCTTGCCTTGCGGATGACATGGGTCTTGGTAAGACACTCCAAACGATTACCTTCCTTCAGTCAATTTACGACAAGATTGAAAGAGTTCTGATCGTCTGTCCCGTTACAATTTTATTGAACTGGGAAAAAGAAATCCAGAAGTTCTCAAAAATGGATATGCATATCTATCACGGTGGATCGCGCGAATTTCCTCACGATAAAAAAATCATTCTAACTTCGTATGGAGTTATGAAAAAAGAATCTGAAGCCGTCTTCGCCAATATCAACTTTGATATTCTGGTACTGGATGAAGTTCAGCACCTGAAGAATGTGAGATCACTGGGAGCATTCTCTGCCAGAAAAATCAATGCTGATTTCAGATTATGCTTAACGGGTACACCTGTTGAAAACGACCTTTCAGAATTCTACAACATTTTAGACTTATCAATTCCCGGCATCTGGGGTGATCTGCAGTTCGTAAGAGCTGTCTCTAATACAAAAACCAGAGGGATCGCAAGAAGAACAGCTTCACCGTTTATTTTAAGACGCACAAAAGCACAAGTACTTCATGATCTTCCGCCAAAAATTGAAAACAATATTTATCTCGAGCTCAACGAAGAAGAAAATAAATTTTATCAACAGAATATTGTTTCGATCCGCGCACGTATCAATAACTCGACGACGTCAGCTAAATACGGAGAGATTCTCCGCGGACTTCTGCAGTTAAGACAAAACTGTCTGTGGCAAAACCGCAATGGTGATACGAGCTACAAAAATATTGATTCAACGAAAATTGAATTTCTGATGGAAACTCTTGAGACCATTATGGAAGAAGGCCAGCAGGCGATCATCTTCTCACAGTTCACGACTTACTTAGATATCATCCAGCACTTCTTCAGAGAAAAGCACTGGAAATTCTCGCGTATCGATGGATCGCAGTCAATTAACAAGAGACAAGAACAAGTTGAACAGTTCCAGTCAGGAAAAACTCCGATCTTTTTAATCTCTCTTAAGGCCGGTGGTGTTGGTCTAAACTTAACGGCCGCCAGCTACGTTTTTATCATGGACCCTTGGTGGAACCCTGCGGTTGAGTCTCAGGCTATCGACAGAGCACACAGAATCGGCCAGAAGAATACACTGACAGTCTACAGACCGATCATTAAAAATTCTGTTGAAGAAAAAGTTTTAAAGCTTCAGGAAGAAAAAAAGCAGCTATTCCAGGATTTATTATCTTCGGATGATGATGATTCGGTATTCTCGGGTAAATTGACGATGAAAGATTTTGAGATGTTGTTTAGTTA
>JACMRM010000164.1 GCA_014376445.1 Bacteriovorax sp.
CATTACTTACGTCAGTCATTTTCAATAAAACGTTTGGTAGGTTTAATGATTTAAAATCCGGGATGATACTTGGAATAACACGAAAGACCGCAGCTACTGCACCTTTTGAATTAAAGACGTTCGCACGAAAACGTGCAAGACCTTTAATACCGAATGAAAAATCCAGTTCCAGCTTTTTTTCGAATTCATTTCTCTGATCTTCTGTCAGGATCTGATAGATCAATCTTTTTGTATCTTCACCCGTAAGGGCAGCTGTTTTTACTTTTATGATTTCTCCATGAACACGAAGAGCAGGTGAAGTTCCAGATGTAATGTGCAAATCAGATGCACTACTATCCACCATCAGCTTAAAGAGCTGCTGAATCTTTAAAGACTCACTTCCAACCGCCTGACTAGTTCCGGTCTGAGTGAGACGTGTAGACATTACGCTAGATTTTGTTTTGTTATTGTCATCCATAATATTTCCCTACATTTTATCTGATGCCGAATTTGATACTGCTTCTTCAATTGTTGTTATGCCCTGGGCCACTTTAGTTAGCGCGCACATTCTCAGGGTTTTCATTCCATCTTTAATAGCTTGTCTTTTTATCTCATCTGTCGAGCCACTTCTTAAAAGAATCTCTTTTACAGCGACTGTCATTTCTAAAACTTCATAAATCGCAACACGGCCTTTATATCCAGTGCTGTTACAGTTGCTACAGCCCTTGCCTTTGTAGGGAGTTATTTTCTCAGCAGAAGCCGGAGAAATACCGCATGCAACCAGGAGTTCTTTAGTGGCAGTTGGATCAACATCCTTACAGTCCTTGCAGATTTTTCTGCATAATCTTTGCGCTACAATTACGTTTAAGGCAGCCGCTACAAGGAATGGCTCTATCCCCATATTCACCAGCCGCGTGATCGTACTTGGCGCATCGTTAGTGTGAAGAGTTGATAAAACCAAGTGACCTGTAAGGGCCGCTTCAATTGCAATCTCTCCAACTTCATGATCTCGAATCTCTCCAACCATGATGATGTCGGGATCTTGTCGTAAAAAAGATTTTAAACAGACTGCAAATGTGAGTCCGATATCTTTTTTAACGTTAACCTGATTAATACCTTCTAAGTTAAATTCTACAGGATCTTCTGCAGTAGAGATATTTGTATCGATCTGATTTAATTCTGCGATGGCAGAATATAGTGTGGTTGTCTTACCAGATCCAGTGGGACCGGTTACCAGACACATACCATAAGGGCGATAAATTCCTTCTTTGAAAATATCAAGTTGCTTCTGTTCAAATCCTAGCTTAGTCATATCCAACTGCAGGTTAGATGAATCGAGAAGACGAAGAACAATTTTTTCACCAAATAATGTAGGCAGTGATGAAACACGATAATCGATGGGCTTTCCACCGATTTCCAGCTTAATACGGCCATCTTGCGGCTTACGTCTTTCGGAAATATCCATCTGTGCAAGAATTTTAACTCTTGAAATAATTGGAAGCATGAGGGTTCTTGGAGGTCTCGCGCTCTCAACCAAACTACCATCCTGACGGTAACGGATACGGAAATTGTTTTCATATGGTTCAATATGAATATCCGAACACTTCATAACAAATGCTTCTGCTAAAATTTTGTTAACATACCTGATAACGTCATCACCTATATCATCTTCATTAACAATATCTTCTTTCTTTAAATTATCTGCTTTAATTTCTCTGATCGTTTCAAGAACGTCTTCGATATTATCCGGAACGCGCGAGAAGATTTCTCCCCACGATGAAAGGCTAGTTAAGATGAATTCAATCGGATACTGAAACAGCGCCTGAAGCTCTGCCTGAATCTTGATCAGCGACGGATCATAGATCGCAACACTCACGGCCTTTGCATTTTTTTGAATAGGTAGAACGCGGAATTTTATGATGTCGCTTTTCTTGATGATCTTAAGCATTCTTTCAGGGATTTTTGCTTTTGAAAGATCTATGTAAGTGAGATTATAATTTTCTGCAACTTGTTTTGCGAATCTTGCATCATCAAAAAATTTAAATTGTAATAATCCTAACTCTGAAATGACTTGAGAATCTTTATCAATGATAAGAGGGCGCAAGTCCTTTATAGGAACCATCCCCGTCTTCGTAATTACATCAACAAACTCTTTTCTGAACATAAGATTGTTACTTCTCTTCCAATTTTTTTACACGATATTTGAATAACTTATCGGAAAAACATTAAAGCAACTTAAGTCATTTTAAGAGATTAGACCTTCGAGTGAAGTCGACCAGAAGACTACAGCATAAAAAGCCTGTCGCTCAAGCATATCGAGACCATCAAAATATTTTTGAACTTTATGAAAAAGTCGTTGTGAGTGCTGAGGAAAATTATAATTAAAGTCCCAGAAAATTGAATTTTTTGGAAGCTCTCCATTAAAGACATACTCTCTTGTACAAGTATTTATGACCAACGGGTTGGTATTTTTTGGAGAAAAATAACTATTGAGATTAATCTTATCAAAATCCTTAGTTATTTTTCTTGAAAGTAACTGAGCATCCAGCGAAAGACTTTTAAGAGCTGTCTCAACTACTTTAGACATAACTCCGTCACCTAGAATGACTATATCAAGTGCTGAGTTTTCTTTTTGCAGATCTTTTAATATATCAACGATTGCAAAGTAGTCTGTATTTTCTCCAATGATCTTTTCACCGGATTTTTTTAAACAATTAACAGCGCCAATTGTTTTAGCATTTTTAGTTAATTCTATCTCACCCAAAAAATGCTTTTTATAGGGCGAAGTAATGTTTATACCATCGTACTCTGCAAGAAGTTTATGCGCAGCCGGAATTTCTGAAGATTCTTTATAATCGAGAAGATCGTATTTTACCGACGAAGAGATCAACTTGCGATACATTTCCGGTGATTTTGAATGGGAGATGTCTTTTCCGACAAGAGCAAATTTATTCATGCTTAAAATATTCTCTGGTGTGATCTACATCTGCAGCAATCTGATCGACAAGATCATTGACGCTCGGAAATTTTCTTTCATCGCGAAGTTTTTTAATAAAGCTAACTCTAATTTCATCGCCGTAGATATCTTGTGTGAAATCCAAAAGGTGTGTTTCAACATGAATTTCATGGCCCGTGTTAAAAGTGGGGTTCACACCAATATTTGTTATTGAATTATAAACCATATCTTTGATCTTAGCTTTGGTTATATAAACACCTTTCGCTGGTATAATAAGTTCTTTGCTGTAGCCAAGGTTTGCAGTAGGAAATCCAATTTTTTTCCCCCTCCCTTCACCCTTAATAACTCTCCCTGAAAGAAAATACTCTCTTCCTAACAATTCATTGGCAGTCGGAATATCACCTGACTGAATCGCCGCCCTGGCCTCTGTGGAAGAAACAGCTGCACTTTTCACTTTAAATTCTTTCTGAAGAACCAATAATGTTTTTCTTGAATCACAAAAATTTTTTGCGACATGAAAATCACCTGACTTGTTTGCACCAAAAGCAAAATCATGCCCAAGATAAATCTTTGCAATTCCATCGAAAGAAAAAATAAATTTTTCGAGAAAAACTTCTGGAGTAAGAGTACTGAAGTCGCGTGTGAAATCAATCTCTAAAAGATAATCTGCACCAGTGCTTAAAAGAAGCTCGCGCCTTTCTTCATACGTGTTGATTAAAAATCCGGTATGAGCTTTTAAGATTTGCAGTGGATGTGGGACAAAAGTAACAATAACAAACTTGGCATGATCTTCAAGACAGTCTTTTTTGATCTGTTTCAGAAATTCGCGGTGACCTGAATGAACGCCGTCGAAGTTTCCAATAGTGACATGAATTTTATCTTCATTATATTTTGTCTTCAGTTCTTTCAGGTCTTTTACAATAATCATAAATGCTTCAATAATTCGTTAAAATGTTTTTTCTCAAAAGTAACCCTTTTACCGCCTGCACTTTTTGATTGTGTAAACGATCCGTCTTCAGTAAAGGTCAGAGCATTTTTGAAATACTCTTTTGATTCACCAGCAAGCCCGCTATCATTTATAACATTTATAATTGAAATGCCACCGCTAGACATTTTATTTGTTTTATCCAATGACCCTAGCACTCGATATAGCTCCGAGTAATTGAGGCCTTTTTTCTTCATGTGGGAAATGTCGCGTTTCACCAATGCAATCTGATCGGTTGGTCCTGCTGACTTCTGCCCTGAAAGTCCCCAATGAACCCCTATAATAACCAGGGCAAACGCAAGGATAGAATTGAGAACCAGGAAACCTTTGTCAAACCAGCGCCCTTGCCCTATTAAATTAGGACCTGCGAGACCAACTTGATTATGCTCTATGGCCTTTTCTTTTTTATCTTTAAATAATAAATTTAAAAATCCATTCTCATCTGATTTCTCGGGTACCGGCAATGCTTCAGGTTTTGGATTATTGCTTCCAGTTGCTGCTATTGCCTGCCCGCTTACTTCAAGTGCAGGAATAGAAATTTTCTTTTCTATATAACGGCCTGAACCAGGATCAAAATAAGCAAGCGCCATTTCTCTCGCCGCAATTCTTACAGGTCCGCGGGCAAGCATTGTATATTCAAATAATTTTTTTGCTGCTTGTGTTCCGATTTCTGTCACTTCAGATTTTGTATCAAAAGCTTCCAGATTATTATCAGTAAAAATGACTGGAGCATCAAAATTTTCAACTGCCCCTTTTCCTTTTGCTTCTAGCTTTATTTCAATCGGTTCGTTCACTAAATATTTAGATTTGGGAATTATAAAATTAAATTCATGTTCTCCAACCAGTCCCGTAAAACTTGCCGGTACTCCTTCTGTAGGAAGAGGGAGAACCTCAATTTCCACCGTGGGACTCGAGAGATCTTTATTTTTATAACGTTGGTTGCCGAACCCAAATCCGCCATATTCATTTTCTATCATTTGAACTGAAATCTTCATTGGATCTAAAACTGCATTTCCTGTTTTTTCAGGATAAAGTCTAGCCGAGTAGGCAAGAATTCTTTTTAAGACTTGCCCTTTATATTGAACAGTCTCAACAGGTGAATTGATATGATGAAATCTCTTAATAAATTTATTCAGTTTCGGAAACTCTTTAACATCATTGGCAGAAATGGAAGTTTTAAAATATAAATAATAATTAACATCAAGACCTTCCCCTAAATACACTTTCGTTTTGGAAGCTTCTGCTTCGATGAAAGCATCCGGCACTCTCTTTGGTTCTTTGAGAACGTTAATTCTCACTTCTTTTACCGGTATCGTTTTACCGCTCATCTCAACTTTAATATTTCTTAAATAAACCTGCCCTTCCCTTTCTGCCAGAAGTTCATAGACAACGGCTTGTTCTTTAGTTGTCGTAAATTTTCCATTAATAACAATTGTAGAGATTGAAAGACCCTGTGATCTTTTCCCTAAAACAGAAGCCCCGTAAGGCGTGAATGAAATATAGGGCTCTTCACTTCCTGTTGCCTTTATTTTAAATGTGACAAAGAAGCTTTCGTTAACAACTCCTTCTTTAGGTTCTACTACAACATCTACATCATCCGCGAAAAGAGCGTTTGATATAAAGGCCATTAATAATAGAATGAATATTTTCATTACCAGTCTCTCTTGTTTCTCGACGCACGCTCATCAGTAGAGGTATCCATCATCTTTTTTTGTAACTCGCGATCATCACTTAAAATCTGCTTGATCATGGCCGGTGTCTTGACCATCTTTCTTTTTTGCTCAATCTCTTTTTCCTTTTCTTCAAGAGATTTTGGCCCTGTATCCGGACGCTCCGGTTTTTCTAAATCTTTTGGATCTTTTTTCGGTTTGTCTTTTTCTTTATCCTTGCTATCTTTACCTTCACCATTTTTTTGCTGCTGGTCTTTATCTTTTCCACTGGAGTTTGCCGAGTCCTTATCTTTTGCATCCTTACCGTCTTTCTTATTTTTATTATCTTTCTGATCTTTTTTATCTTTGTTGTCTTTATTATCCTTTCCGTCTTTTCCTTCTTTGCCTTTGGCATCCTTATTGTCTTTCTTATCTTTGTCGCCCTCTTTTCCATCTTTCTCTTTATCGTCTTTTTTATCGCTTTTACCTTTTTCCTTGCTGTTGTTCATTGACAATAAAACATTATGGCGAAGTTTATCTTTTAAATCTTCATTCTTTGAATTTTTAAAAATATTCTGAATTAAAGGCATTGCCTCATCAAGTTTTTGAGTTTTAAGCAGAGCGGTCGCGCGATTAAATTCCACTTCCTGATCATCATCCGACCGTGAGTACTCTTTATAAAGTTCACTAGCAAGATCATTGTCATTATTTTTTAAAAGACCTTCAGCAATCTTTAAAATTTCTTTTCTATCTGCTTTGCCGGATTTCATTTTTTCCATGTCAAGTTTTAAAGGGGCGGGAAGCTCTTTTTGTTTTTTAGGCTGCTCATCTTCCTGAGCACTTACGCTTGAAGATCCAAAAAATATTGCAAGCAAAAAAATACTAGCAACTGTTCTGAAGCTTGCAAAACGCCCTAGAATAACTGAAACGCAATAAAGAAGTATGGCCGGAATTAAAATCATGTGAGAAAAAACTGGTCGAACACGCATATCACCTTTGTTGTTTGTTTTATTATAAGTCCCTCTGAAAAAATTTAAAATGTCTTCAGTTGGAAGCGAATATGAATTCGCAATCCAGTATTTATAATTCTTAACATTCTTGCCCATTTTCTTAATATAATCTTCATCAAGCTTTGTAATAACAGGCTGTCCACCTTTCTGATTTTTATAGCCTCTGAAAGATCCGTCATCCCAACGAAGTGGAATATTAGCTCCTTTCGCTGTGCCTATTCCTACAACAACAAGATTAATATTGCTTCCAATGTCTGCATCAAAAGCACCTTCACTTTCTTCAGCATCTGTGAAAACAAGAATATTGCCGGTACCATTTTTCTTATCACCTTCAAAATCAAAGTAGCTGACAACTTCAGCAATGGCCTGGGAAATATTTGAGCCGCCAGCAATTGAATTTGTTTTTTCCAGTGCAGCTAATCGTGAATCCAGCAAATCGATATCGTCCGTAAAAGGAACAAGACGCTTTTGAATATCTGAAAATAAAACTATCGAAATCTGGTGCCCGGGAGCATTTTTAACAAAGTGTCTTGCCAGTTGTATGGCCTTGCCAAATCTACTCGGGCGGATATCTTCTGCGAGCATACTAGCAGAGCTGTCGATGACTATGATTGTTCTTTGATCCGGAAGACTAGCTTTTACTTTTTGTTCAGGACCTCTTAAATCAAGAAGAGAAAGAAGAATAAGAAAAACGCTGAGCACATAAAAGAAAGCAGAAAATTTGCTCATCCAGCTTTGCTCAAAAAACCAATAGGACTTTACCCAGTTGAAGTATTTATGGTTTAGATAGATAAATAAAACGCCAAAGGCCAGCGCCCCGAAAATAATATGAGGAAGATAATGAGTATTGGTAAAATTCATGGCCCCTCCCTTAGAAGAAGACGTCTGGAAAGTTCAGTGCCGATTAAAAGAAGAACTCCTATCAAAAGATATTTAAAATACAACTCTTCATAAATAATTTTTCCGGACTGTTCAATCTCTGTTCGTTCAAGCTTGTTAATATCGCCTAAAACATTTTCCAGGGCCTTGTTATCACGGGCCATATAAAATTTCCCGCCTGTCATTGCTGCAATTTCCTTCAGGGCTTTTTCATCAACACTTCCCCCGGGAATAATCTGATATCTCTGCACACCAAACATATTCGGCCCCATAGGGATACGTGCATCTTTAGCGCCACCAATTCCTATTGAATAAACTTTAATCTTCTGTGCGGCTGCCATCTCAGCTGCCTGAAGCGGAGTAAGAGTTCCAACGTTACTGACCCCGTCAGTTAAAAGAATCATAACTTTATTTTTTGCCAGTGACTGAAGCAGGCGTCCCACCCCAAGAGCAAGGGCATCACCAATATTGGTTCCATCTCCAAGAGGTCCGATTTTAATTTGGGCAACCATTTTATTAATCAGATTTAAGTCAGTCGAAAGCGGCAGCAAGGTAAAAACTTTTTCTGCAAAGATAACAATACCAATTCTATCTTTAGGGAATAGTCCTACGAACTCCTGAATCTTTTGCTTAGCCGCCTCAAAACGATTAGGTTTTAAATCTTCTGCCAGCATTGAACGTGATAAATCGAGAACAATAAAAATATCATTAACCTCTATCGTATTTTTATCCATCCCCAACGGTCTTCGCGGTCCAGCTAAAGCAAAGGAAATATAAAGCCATGCCGTGGCACCGGCGATAAAAACCAGTGACCGAAGAACTGGAATACCTTTCTTTTTATATTTTGATGGAATAAACAACTGAGGTTTTTTAAAAATATAAAAAAAACTAATTATCCAGAAGATTAATCCTACAAATCCCAAAATCGTGTATTGAATATGCTGGAATTCAACATTCATTTTTCAAAACTCCTTCTGATGATATCAAAAGAAGATCTCACTTCACCACAGTCTTCATTACTCCATTCTTTTTTAAACTGGTATTGATTCAAAATTTTAAAAAATTCATTATGAGCAGGAGCTCTGATTTCAAGAAGCTTCAGCCAGTTCTCTTTTTCCTGGTAAATTACTTCAAAATCTTCACGCTTGCTGGCTTTTCTAAACATCTCATCATATTTTTTCTTAGCTTTTTTTAAAGCATCGGGTTTTAAACCTATAATAAATTGCTTAAGGGCCTGTCTTTTATAAATAGCTGCAGCTAGAAGCGCAATCAGAATGCATCCCAAGATAATTAACAAATGAGATCCATTTAAAGATTGATCCAGAATAAAATAATCTGATTCTTTATTTTTTAATTCTTCAATCTTTATGCCATCAAGATGCATTTCTACCGGACTTTCATTGTATTTAAAAACAAAGAGAGGCTGCGGCTTTGCTGACTTAACAATGTACAAAGCCTTCAACTCAATGACATCAGCATTATTAGCAGATGTTTCCAGGGTTAGAACCTGTGCCAGATAAAAAGCATTGAAAAACACAGTCTTTTCGAGCTTTTTAAATTGGGATAGATCTGCATTCTCAATCGGCCAGAATTTCATTTCCACTTCAATTAAATCTCCCTCTTTTAAGTGAGAGATATCCTGAGTGGGTTTGAATTCAGTATTAATATTTTCTGCAAATGCAGAAGTACTCAAAAACATTGTCAGTGTAATTAATAAGGCAGCTAAGAATTTCATCCCATCTCCTTAACAAAGTTCTCCAGATATTTTTCCTGGATGCGAATCCGTTTGAATTTTTTTCCAAACTCGTGAGATAGATCTTTTTTTCCACTGAAATCATATTTTCCGAGGCCAGAAGAAGATTTGGGGGTAGCGGCGGCATGTAATGAATAAGGAATAAATTTCGCTTCATCAAGCGGCGACAGCAGCTGGAAGCAATGTACATTTGATCTGAATAATAATTTTTTAAGGATATCAGCATCGATAAATTCGTTAAAATCTGATAAAAGAATAATTTCTCTCTTTCTGCTCAAGTGCTTCATTATAGAAAGATATTTTTGTTTGCTGTTAACGTTTTCTTCAAATTTTCTTTCCAGATTTACTTTCCCTTTGCTGGTAAGAATATTTTTATCCTCAAGAGTCGAAATCAAATGAGTAATCCCCATGTCTCCCGAAAGCTTTGGGATATTAATAACTTCGTCAGTGACAATTAGAGCATGAACAAAATCGCTTGTTTCTTTAGCAAGAAGATAAAGCAGGCAGCAGATTTCAATTGCCGCTTGAAGCTTGGAGACACCGTTAAAGCCGGTCATCATAGTTGACGAAGCATCAATGACAACAACGATCTCCACGTTTCTTTCTTCATTAAATGTCTTCACATAGGGATGGCCGGTCTTGGCAAGAATCTTCCAGTCAATAAATCTGATATCATCACCAAAGTTATAAACCTGGTGTTCTTTAAATTGCAGACCAGTTCCCTTGATATTAGTTTTTAGCATTCCAATAGAATGGGAATTCGCCTTTCTAAATAGATTGGCGCGCAGTTTTCCAACAACTTTTCGAACTTCGTTAATATTCATTTTTTATATAAGTGATTTTGCAATCTTTAATGCAACATCAGCACCTTTAAAATTATCAATTGTAGCTTCGTAAGTAAGAATCATTCTGTGCCCAAGTACACTTGGAACAATTTTTAAAATATGATCCGGAGTGACGAAATCTTTTCCTTCCATCCATGCCATAAATTTAGAAACTCTAAAAAGCCAGATAACAGCACGGGGAGATGCTCCGGAAACAATCATTCCATTATATTCCTTCGGAAAGTATTCAGAACCAGGTCTTGTCGCATGAACAATTTTAACAATCAGGTCTTTAATTTTTTCATCAACATAAATTGCTTCCACTGCCTCCTGAGCTGTAAGAAGATCATCTGTCGAAAGAACTGCACTTAATCTTGAAAGAGCGTTCTTTTTTAAATCCAGGATATTTTTTTCTGCTTTAAATGAAGGATACTCGACATTCACTTTCATCATAAAACGATCCAGTTGTGCTTCCGGAAGCTGGTAAGTTCCCTCCTGCTCAATCGGGTTTTGAGTTGCAAGAACTACAAAAGGTGAAGACAGTCTGTGTGTTTCATCTCCGATCGTAACTTGTTTTTCAGCCATTGCTTCCAGAAGAGCGGCCTGAACTTTTGCAGGAGCACGATTAATCTCATCCGCGAGTAAAAGCTGCGTAAAGATTGGCCCGAATTTCGTACTAAACTCTTCATTCTTTTGGCTATAAATCATTGTCCCAATTAAATCTGATGGAAGAAGATCAGGTGTGAACTGAATTCTCTTGAATGATAAATCACAAAGTTTGCTGATGGTAGAAACAGATAAGGTTTTCCCCAATCCCGGCATCCCTTCGATCAGAAGGTGACCTTCACAAATAAGAGAGGCCATAATGGCATCCAATAAATTGTCCTGGCCGAAAATAATTCCTTTCGCCTGCGTTAATGCTTCATTAATCTTTGCTCTGACTTCAGTACTCATAAATTACCCTCTAGTGACGGAATAAACTAAATATTTAATATAAAAACTTTTATCTTTAAATCCACTGAATGGATGATCAAATCCCTGCACACCTAAATCCAGCAAATGAGCCTTCCGTGAATTTTTTAAAGCTGCATCCTGGACTGTTTTATCCAGCTCATCATAGTTCACATGATGCGTGCATGAAGCCACTACCATTACGGCTTCATCACTTAAAATTTTCATCGTTTTTAGATGAAGCTTTTCGTAACCCTGGATTGCCTGTGCCTTATTTTTTTCAGATTTTGTAAATGCAGGAGGATCACTTACGATGACATCATATTTCTTTCCGCTGGCCGCTGTTGTATCAAGAAATTTAAAAAC
>JACMRM010000165.1 GCA_014376445.1 Bacteriovorax sp.
AAAGCTTAAATGACGGCCTGTTGTTCTTTAACTGTCTGAAATCTCTTGATAAAGGTACAGCGCTGGCAGAGGTCTTCGACCAGTTTTCGTTGCGCAAAGCCTTGTGCCATCTTTCTAGCTCTTTGTCCGCCTAAAACCTCACCAAGAGTTTTCTCGGGCATCTTTCCAAGATCGAGGCGTGCTTCTTTATCGAGGCAGCAGGCCACAACTGTTCCGTCAGCATGAATTCCAACGTGAGAGCTTACGCCGTGGCAGAAACCGATTTCAGAAACTTTCGGCATAAGTGGTGAAGGCCATTCAAAGCGAGAGTCAAAATGGAGATACACGCGCTTATAAATGCGTTTGCTCTTTATCGATCCAACGTCGATATCTTCTTTAATTTCTGTTTCAAAAAAATTCGCGATGGTTTTTAAAATGTCAGAGTTTGAATCATTCTGCACGGTCGTTTCAAAGATATTCCACAGTCGGTAATTGATATAAAGCTCAGGTCTTGATTCCTGAGACTCCTTCGAGAAGTTCAAAATATCGAGAAGATAAGGATTGATATCTTTGTTTCTAAAATTATCTTTGAATGCATGAATCGAAAAATTAATCTGATGAAAAGCAGGGGATGTTGATAACAAAGTTTTATATCTGTTCAACAAAATTCCATTAGTAGTTAAGTTGATTTTTACGCCGGCCTCTTCACAATGTTTGATGATCGTTTCAAATTCTGGATGGGCCAGCGGTTCACCCATGAGGTGTAAACAAACTTGCTCTGTATGAGGGGCGACGTCGTGAATAATGGTCTTGAACATAGAGGCCGACATAACTTTCTTGTCGCGGTCCACGACAGGGCAGAATGAACACTGAAGGTTGCAAATATTACTGATCTCAATATAAACGCGTTTGAATTTGTTCATTAACGTGATATTTAGCACACCATATGTCACAAATCCAAAATGATAATGCTCCTGCGGCTAATTTTTACTATTTTCTTTGCAACCCGGGGAGTGAGAAATTTCTTAAAGAAGAAATCCGCCTTATTTATCCTGAGCTTGTTTTTGCTTACTCAACAGAAGGCTTTTTGACTTTTAAAGAAACCAGACCTTTAGGGAAGACTCTAAGACCTGTGTTCTGCCGTCACTTTGGAAAATTTATTCGCAGAGGAAGTTATGAAGAGTTGAGATCGGCATGGGTAGGGAAGACACAATTTTATTCCATCACCGGCGATATTTATGAATCATATCCATTTCAAAACGGCGACTGGGTTAAAGAAATTATCAAAGTTTCTGAAACTCAATATTACTTCGGTGAATTTCGCGCAAGCATTTTGACTGCGCCAACTCCCGGTGGATTTTCAACAGCAGCTCTTCCGGATGAATCACCATCGCGTGCTTTTTTAAAAGTGATTGATGGATTAAGTTATATGGGAGTTGATCTTCCTGAAAATGATTATGCATTAGAAATTGGTTCATCGCCGGGCGGAGCAACTTACGCCTTATTAAAAATGGGTTTGAGAGTAGAGGGAATTGATCCGGGATTAATGGATCCGATTTGTTCAAATAATCCAAAATTTAAACACCATAGACAATCGATTCAGGATTTCCACGTATCGTCGTTAAAAGATCACGTGCAGTGGTTATACGTCGATATGAACCTTGCTCCGGAAGCAACCCTGCGTGAGATTGAAAAAGTTGTAGAAACGGTGAGACCATCTTTGAAAGGTGCATTCATAACATTAAAAATGACAAAGTTTGAATTGGTTTCGCGTGTGCCGATGTATTTAAATCTCGTCGGAAAAATGGGGTTAAAAGTTGTCATGGCCACTCAACTTCCATCGCACAAGCAAGAGTTTTTAATTTATGCAGAATAAAGATTTTTCTTTTTTATTCGAACTTGAAAAGTCTCTCGAAGCTCTATTTGGAAAAATAATAATGGAGCGTGGCAGATGGAGTTTCATCAAGGAACTATCACCGCAAAATAATAGCAAAGCACAATAAATCTTAATATAAGAACCACGCGTTAACATTGTCTACATAGCGTTTATAACCTAAGATGTGTCAGATTGATTTTAGTTAAATTAGGACTCACTCACACATGTTTCCAACTGACGCTCACATTATGCAATTTTTTGCGCAGTATGCGCATTCGCCAGCGGTAATTTATAGCATTGTCGCCGCGATGATGTTTTTATCAAGTTTCGGTTTACCTCTTCCGGAAGAAGTTACAATTCTCGCCCTGGGAATTATGGTTCACATGGGAAAACATCCTGACCAATACCCACCGCCTCCTGGTGTTGTCTATCAACCCTTACATGTTTTTACTGCCATGACCGTGTGTTTTTTTTCCATTATGATCAGCGACTTCATTGTTTATTACATCGGAAAAAGATTTGGTGCCAGCCCGTTTGTGCATAAACTCTTCAGACGTTTTCTCGGCGAAAATTCTCTGGAGCGTTCGCGTACAATGATTCATAAACACCGCTTTTTAGTTCCGGCGATTTTTCGTTTCACTCCAGGGATTCGTTTTCCGGGACACCTGAGCTGTGGAATGATGGGAATCTCAACATTTACTTTTCTAATGGCCGACGGCCTTGCTGCTCTTATATCAGTCCCAACTCAGGTTTACGTTTTTGCCAAATATGGCGAAGTAATTCTGTCGACTATTAAAGAAATTAAACACTATGCCTTGATTATTACGGCCGTGCTTGTGGCCGCTTATCTCATCTATAAGTTGAAGCAAAAAGTCTTCGGCAAAAAAGAGTCTGCACCTCTCGATCCCGTTTAATAAATTCATTCTTTCACTACAATTTTTCGATAGGTTCTCTTAAGAGGGTCTACTTATGAAAAAAATTAACTTTTTTACGTCTACTTGTTTACTCATATCTCTTACCGGCTGCTCTACGGCAATGCATAGAGATCCAAGCTCTGTTGCCGCTTCTTTTAAAGATTGGGAAAATTTGAAAGTCTTAAAACAGCGCAAGGTTGAACTTGGTGCAATGAGTGTTCATTTTAAGAAAAAGAAAAATGAAGTTCAACTAGAGCAGATTAAGGAAGAGCAGAAAAATATTAATAATAAGATAGCTGAGATTGAATCCCACATTACTGCTTTTGAAGATAATTCAAAACAAAGTATTGTTAATCCTCCGTCTGACTGGCGACTGGAAAAAGAGAACATTGAATTATCAAAACTTGATCTTTATGAGGTCGATAAAAATGTAGAACTTTCAATTTCAACTTATGAAGCAAAAGATACAAGAATCTACTTAACTCACAAATTCTTTTCGTCAGCTGGCTACAAGCAGATGGGTGATGAAGAAAAACCGATAATGGACTTCACAGTAAAATGTGATGCTCCTTTTGAAGTGAAGTGGGGGGTGACAGCTAAAAAAGTTATTGCCGGCAAAGCATATAAATTCTCTCTTGGTGATAAGAAAATCTCCAATGATTCACGCGAACTTATTTTTCACAAAGATATGAGCTCATGTGATTTTAAATTTGTCAGCTCGGTTGATTATAAACATAAGGTCTATGGTTTTAAAGTTGTTAATGAAGCTTCAAAGTTAAAAGGTCTTGATTCACTTATGTCGACGACAGAGGTGTGTTCTCTTAAAAAGGGAACAGACGAATTTTTTAATACAAATGAATTTGCCAGTATGACTTGTCCTTCAAAATACGATTCAATCAAAATTTTACCTGAGCCAGAAGACAGTCTTCATGCCCGTGCTGTTGCACTTTTAGGACAGGACTTGCCGTCTGATTTTATTAAGAATGGAAACCCATATGGTGAGCTGGATTTTTCGAAAGCTCCAAAGCTTGATGCTATCCTGATTTCTTACCTGGTCTATAGAGCAGATTTTTATGGAACACTGATCGGAAGAATGCTCGCTTGGCACGCTGATCACGGAGCACTTGTTCGAGTGATTATTTCAGATGTTATCGTTCTGGAAAAAGATAAAGCTATGTTCGAAAAACTTATGGCCGAACATCCAAACCTAAAAATGAGTTTATATCGTTTTGATACATCAGAAGGCGGCGGAGCATGGATTTCAGAATTCCACCGGGACAACCACGTTAAAATGTTTGTTGGATATTCAAAATCAAATCCACAGGACTCCTTTGCAGTTGTCGGTGGACGTAACATTCACGATGGATTCGCTTTCAAAAAACCCGTTGATGTTTCTAAATACCCTGAGGTCGTTTCATACGGTGACAAGGGAGATGAATCGTGGGCTTACTGGAGAGACTTCGAAATGGTTGTTCACGGTCAGGATTATGTTGAGAGTGCGGCGAGAAGTTACCTGAACTTTTACCACATCAATAAAGAAAATCTTCTAATGAAAGTTTCAAGTGTTGCTGTTCAAAAAGCAGACGCAGTTGATTCTTCGGAAGAGAGCATGAGACATTATATTTCGATTCCATTTAAAGATGAACCGAACCTGAATCTTTTTTATGCACGCATGCTTGATACGGCAAAAAAGAAAATCCTTATCAGCTCGCCTTATTTCAGACCGGTCAAAGAAATCGGTGAGGCACTTGACCGAGCTGTTGCAAGAGGAGTGGATGTAACAGTCATCACACGTCTTGACCTGAAGGGTGATACAGCAGACTTTATTTTAGGTGCTGTCAATAAAGAAGGTGTGAATCGCTTTATGGATAAAGTAAAAGTTTTTGAATACATTGAACCAAGTGTTATTCTACACTCAAAACTTGTAATGGTCGATGATGAGTTTTCATTCATCAGTTCGGTGAATTTGAACAAAAGAAGTTTTTATCACGATCTGGAAAACGGGACTGTTGTTAACGACAGTAAGTTTACAATTCAAATGGGTGAGCTTTATAAAGAGTATTTGAAATTATCTAAAAGATTAACAGAGCAGCAGAAAGTTGTGTTCTGGAAGAAATGGATTATAAACATAGCCGACAAAGCACTTTAAAATTGTAACTGACCATTCAATAACTTAAGGCCATTAGGATCAACCTTATGGCCTTCCAGTTTCAACAGAAAAATTTTCATTTCCATTCCACCGGCAAAACCAGTTAACTTACCAGTTGAACCAATAACTCTATGACAGGGAATAATAACCGGAATAGGATTTTTCCCATTAGCACCACCGACAGCTCTCTGAGCGTTCGGAGCTTTTAAATATTGAGCCTGCTTTCCATAACTCCAAACTTCACCATAAGGAATTTTTGAAAGAGCTCTCCAGGCCTTATTCTGGAACTCAGTTCCTTCAGGACTCAAAGGCAGGTCAAAGTTTTGTCTTTTACCTTTAAAATATTCATTCAATTGAATTTCAGCGAGCAGAAGAATTTTGTGTGATTCATTTCTCTCTGCACCTTTCATCTTTGGCTTCTCTTCATTTTTTACGTATAAAGCAATGAGATCATCATCAGATGCCACAAGAGTGATTTTGCCAATGGGAGAATTTATAGTTTTGTAGTGATTCATGAAATGATCCTAGCATTAACTTGGATTCAGAGAAAAGTGTAAAAGTATTTTGGTGTATTCTTCGCTTTGTATGTGGCCATAGTGGTTAAAGAGAAAAGATTCTTTAAAAGCTTAAATTTATAGACTCAATTTATTTATTGCGATACCTATTACCGTGCTTTTTTTATTTCTATGGAGGAATACAGATGTTTAAGAAAATCGTAGTAATGCTTGCTCTGGCAGCATTCACAACAACAGCTTCGGCCTATGACCTGACAAATAAATTTGGTCTTGGAATCAGTGGTGGATACTCTGTTCCAGTTTTCGGAAATGCATTCAATACAGCTGCAGATGGAGATTTCGGATACGGTGTTCACGGGCGTTATCATTTCAACCAGTCATTCAATGTAGATCTTAGTGTTTCCAGATTTGAATTTGATAAGACTGCATTAAGTTTCGACAATATGAATCTTCTTGGTGTTTATAGAGTGGCAGGCGCAGCTGACTTCACGCCAATTGTTGGTCTGGGAGTAGGACTTACAAAAATTAAAAATTTCGTTCCAAAAAGTTCCAAGCTAACAGCACTTGTTCGCTTAGGAGCAGAGTACGGAGTTTCTCAATGGTTTTCAGTGGGGCTTTTTGCTGATTACCAATACGTTTCAAAATTTATGGGTGAAATGCCAGGCGGAAGAGCTCACGTAGTAATTCCTCAACTTGCATTAACCTGGTACTTCGGTGGAAGTAATGCAAGACCAGTAAGAAAAGAAGAAGCTGCTCCATTGAAAAAAGAAGTTAAGGAATCACCAAAATCAACTTTCGTTGATGAAAGCCAACTAGATTCAGATGGTGATGGCGTAAAAGATCCGGAAGACAAATGCCCAAGCACACCTGCTGGGGTAAAAGTTAATTCGATCGGATGCGCAGTCGATGAAAAAGCTTCAATGCAAATCAACGTAGAATTCGCAAGCGGTAAAGCTGCACTTGCTTCTAAATATAAAGATCACTTGAAAGAAGTGGCAGCGTTCTTAACAAAATACCCTGAAGTGAACGCTGTTATCGAAGGATACACAGACAACACTGGATCATCTGCAAAAAATACGGCGCTATCTCAGCAAAGAGCGAACGCTGTTATGAATGCATTGATAAAAGAAGGGGTTGCAAAATCCCGCCTGGCAGCTAAAGGATATGGACCGAAAGATCCATTACAAGACAACAGCACACTGGAAGGACGACAGGCCAACAGAAGAGTTGTAGCCGTTTTATCTTCGAAGTAGTTTATTAAAAATAAAGAGGGCCTAGAATTTGACCCTCTTTATTTTCAAATAATCCTAGCAAGTCTAACGCAAGCGTGCAAATATTTATCATGATCACCATAGTTATTGTTTGTGTGTGTCTTTTATTAAATGCAGTTCTTTCATGTGCAGAAATGGCCTTTGTGACCATCGGCGACCGATCATTGCGCAAAAAAGTTTTAGCAGGTGATAAGAGCGCGATCTACATTGAACAAATGGGCAAATCACCTGAAAGAATTCTCTCGGTTGTACAAATCGGAATCACTCTTGTCGGCGCTATTTCTGCTGCTGTTTCCGGCGCAGGTGCTGAAGAAATGCTCGCTCCAAAACTAATAGAGTTTTTCACGATCAGCTCGCAGTTTGCTCAAACACTTTCCATTATTATGGTCGTTGTACCTTTAACAATTCTTTCGGTCATTATCGGAGAACTTGTTCCAAAGTCACTTGCCATCAGATTTTCGATGCCTATTATGCTGACACTTGCACCTGCCTTAAGAGTTGCAGAAAAAATTTTGGGGCCTCTCGTCACTCCAATGGAAAAAATAACGGATCTGATTTTAAAATTGATTCTCAAATCAAAGCCCAAAGCAGAGGTTTCAATTGAAGGGGAAGAGCTTTCATTGAAAGGACTCAGAAATGAATACAAAGAATATTTCCACAATCTGTTGGACCTCGATTCAAAAAACATCGGCATGATTATGGTTCCGTGGGAAAAAGTCGATCGCTTGAGTTCAACGGCAGAAGCACAGGAAGTATCTGCACTTATTTTAAGTACACGAAGAACAAGAATACCCGTCGTCGATGCCGATGAAATCTATGGATATCTGCACTCAAAAGAATTTTTGAATCTATCGCAGAGTGGAGTTGGTGAAAACTGGCTTAGTTTTGTTAGGCCGATTCAGGCATTGAGCAAAGAGACTAAGGTTCTGCTGGCACTCCGGACAATGCAGAAGAACAAAGCACATTTCATGGTTGTCGGAAGTTTAGAAGGGCCACTGGGAATAGTTACACTCGAAGACATTCTTGAAGAGGTCTTCGGTGACTTTATTGATGAAGATGAAGACGGTAAAGTTAAATTATTTTTACGTCGAAATAATATTTTTTAGTAGAGACTACTTTGTTTCCATTACTTTTCCGTAAACGATTCTTTTATCCGCAGAAATACACACTCTTTCAAGCATAGATAATTTACGGTTAACCTGATTGATTAACATTTTGAATTGAGGATTTCCTTCTTCGATCGCAAGCTGTCCTTCCACCACTGGTCTGTTAAATCCCATAATGATATTCATGATAACCTGAGCTTTCGCCTGGTGATTGTCAAAATCAACATCCAGATCTTCAAGAGCAAGTCCGTAAACTGCTTTATCGAAAATGACTGTCTCATTGTTTTGTTTTGCTTTTGATGTTTCACTTACTACGCGGTAAAGGTTGCATGATTTTGCAGAGTCGTAGCTTTTTACAACTGAAGAAAAAGCTGTTGATGAAAGAGTTAAAAGTCCAATCACTAGAATTGTTTTCATACTGAACCTATTGAGTAAATGTTTGTGTTACGGGAGTAGAATATCATCAGCAGAAAATAGAAGAGCGTCTTTCAGATGGAGAGTGTAATACTTACGTGGCCGTCAAAAGTTTAGGCAGCGTTATTCGTCCTTGGGAAGACCATTTTCCTTAACGCCCATTTTCGCCAGTTTATAATGGTAAATTGTGACAAAGAGTACGGCCCCTATAAAAGATGCGATCAGTCCTTTGACCTCGCCAAAGATGTAGAGTTTCGTGAATGAGCCGATGTAGCCAAAAAGCACAGAGCCCAAAAGGCCTATGAGCATTGCTATAAAAAGATCGCCTTGCTTCAGCTCTGGTGAAAAATATTTTCCGATGGCACCGGTGACAAAGCCAATCATCAAAATCCAGAACATAATGGAAATAGTGTTCATGCTTCCTCCATGGTCGCTTTTAAACCGTATCATATGTGAATGGGTTTAGTTCCACTTTTTGATTAAAATTATTTATGAAACATTCAGAGAATTCTGGTCTTTCTATGGGTCTTTAAAGCCCACCATCCCAAAACGGTTGTGCAAGCCATCTCACAACATCTTCATCAGTTGCATTTATTTGACCTTCCTGGACTTTTTTTACCACAGTTTCATATAGTGGTCCGTCCCCCATACCAATTTCCATACCGATTTTATTATTGTGAATATCCATCAGATCACTTGGAGAAGTATGATCGCGTTCGCAGACAAAACCTACGAACTCAACAGCGTAGGGAGAGATATATCTCGCCGTCAGTGCAGAAGAGAAAGTATGTCTGAAGGCATCCTGAGGTCCATTTCCTCTTCCGGGAAGTCCGGTCGCCATCGCAATTCTATAAAGAACAAAGACCGCTGCAGCGGGAAGCAAAATAGCTAGTGTACAAAGGATTAATAAGTACTTTTTCCAATTCATAATTTATCCGGAAAAAAAGACCGCACTTGTAAGGTATATGGCGCTATTTTATCATAGAGACTCAGCATTAATCAGGAAAATTTGGAGTTCCCGTGAAAAAAAAGCAGACCTTGAACTTTAAGCAACACTTTCACGAAGAGCATCCAAAACATCTTGAAAATTTTAAAAAAAGAAAAATTGAAGTTCACAATCATAAGACAAATTTATGGAATGCTTTCACTGATTCAGGGTTTTCCGATATTCTTGATCAAGACTGCTCAATTTATCCCAGAGTTCTTCCTGGTTCTTACCTTCCGGTGATTAATAAAGCAGCAAAAGATATCACTGAAATGATTTTGAAACTTATCAGCCTTCCCGGGCCTGAAGTAGCAGCAATCTTTCCAACCGGTCCTGTCCGGGATTTTTTATTGAAAGAACTTAAAGTTATAAAAAACAGACCTGATAGATTAGTTGGGAGTCTACGCTTCGACATGGCGATCGTAGGAGAGCCGACAGTTAATAATCCTCCAAAGCTTTTAGAGATTAATGAAATAGGATTCGACGGCCTTGCAAGAATGCCTTTTATTCACGATACACTTTATTCATTAATGCCTGATTTGAAAAAAAAATATTTCTCCCTGGATACATCAACAGCTGAAATTAAAAACATGAAGAGATTGGGCAACAGTCTCGCAAGATTCCAGACTGACTGCTACAACTGGGATGAAGAGTGCCTTTTAAGACGTGCTAAAGAAAGAAAATATGACCTGAGACTAATCACTCCGGCCAATTATAAACTCGATGTCGATAAAGATGACTACCCATTGCTTCGTGAAGAAAAAATTCAGATCAAAGACGGAATGATCAAAGTAGGAAAGGACTGGTTTCCAGAAAGTTACATGGTGAGCTTTGCACTTACAATTCAGGATTATGTCGAATCAAAAGATTTTTATTCGAAGCTTGTCCGCGAGCGGGTTCCTCATTATGGTCCGTTTATCACAGGTCTTTTTGCTTCAAAAAGTATTCTCGCGATTCTTGCAGATCCATCACTTAGACGCAAAATGCTGGGCTCAGAAAAGAGGCTGCAAAATTCTATTCTTCCTGCCTATATGCTGAGTGAAGTAAGAGGAGAGGCCCTTTTGAATCCCGAAA